>NZ_JBEYYI010000008.1:0-321531 GCF_040645495.1 Nocardia sp. NPDC046763
CCGAAGATCTTCCAGGTCAACTGGTTCCGCCGCAGCGCCGACGGGAAGTTCCTGTGGCCCGGCTTCGGCGACAACGTACGCGTGCTGAAGTGGGCCCTGGAGCGCCTGGACGGTGCGGCCGAGGCCGTCGAAACCCCGATCGGGTATGTGCCGGCCCCGGACGCGCTCGATCTGAACGGAATGACCGACGCGCAGCGTGACCTCGCCGCCGCCGCGCTCGCGGTGAACGTCGACGAGTGGGTGAACGAAATCGGTTCGATTGACGAGTGGTACGCCACCATCGGCGGCAACCGACTGCCCGACCAGCTACGCGAACAGCTCGCCGCGCTGAAAACCCGTCTCGCCGAGGAACGTTCGACGGACGCCGCCGGGGCGCGCTGATCGTGAGGGCCCTGCTGCCGACCTGGTCGGATTGGAGACCGGCGGTCCGCTCCCCCGGCGCAGACCTGTTGTCCGGATTGATCGTCGCGCTGGTGGCATTGCCGCTGGCGCTGGGCTTCGGCATCAGCTCCGGCCTCGGCGCGGCGGCCGGTATCGCGACGGCGATCGTGGCGGGCGTGGTGGCCGCGGTGTTCGGTGGCTCCCGCTTCCAGGTGTCCGGGCCGACCGGGGCCATGACGGTGGTTCTGGTACCGATCTTCCACCAGCACGGCGCGAGCGGGGTGCTGGCCGTGGGGCTGCTGGCCGGCATCGTGCTGGTGGTGCTCGCGATCGCCGGGGTCGGGCGCGCGGTGCGCTACATGCCCGCCCCGGTGATCGAGGGCTTCACCGCCGGAATCGCGGTCGTCATCGCCCTGCAGCAGTTCCCGTCCGCCCTCGGCATCGCCCACGCGCACGGCGAGAAGGTGTGGCAGACCGCGTTCGACGCGGTACGCCACTATGTTTCACAGCCGCACCACGTGACGCTGGCGACCGCGCTGATCGTGGCGGCGATCGTGCTGATCGGCGGCCGGTACCTGCCCAAGCTGCCGTTCGCGCTGATCGCGGTGGCGGTCGCCACCGTCGCCGCCAAGGTGTTCGATCTCGATCTCACACCCATCGGGTCGGTCCCGGCCGGATTGCAGGCTCCCACACTCGGATTCGTGCATCTCGACCAGCTGGGCACGCTGATCGCGCCCGCGCTGGCCGTGGCCGCCCTCGCAGCGCTGGAGTCGTTGCTCTCGGCGACCGCCGCCGACGGCATGGCCGTCGGCACCCGCCATGACCCGAACCGCGAACTGTTCGGACAAGGGCTGGCAAATATCGCTGCACCCCTGTTCGGCGGCGTCCCGGCCACCGGCGCCATCGCCCGCACCGCAGTCAATGTGCGCTCCGGCGCACGCACCCGGCTCGCGGCACTCACCCACGCGGTCGTGCTGGCCGCGATCATCTATCTCGCCGCTCCACTGGTCGCCGATATCCCCTTGGCCGCGCTCGCCGGCGTGCTGCTGGCGACCACCGTGCGCATGGTGGAGACCGCGTCGCTGGCGGCCATCGCCCGCGCCTCGAAAGGCGACGCCGCCATCATGGCGGTGACCTTCCTCGTCACGGTCGCGCTGGACCTGGTGACCGCGGTCGCTGTCGGCGTCGGCATCGCGGTGCTGCTGGCACTGCGATCGGTCGCTAAAGAGGCTCGGCTGCAACGGATTCCGCTGGATGTCCCGGCCGACGACACCGATCATCTGGCCGAGGAACACGACCTGCTGCACGACCACATCGTGGCCTATCGCATCGACGGTCCGCTGTTCTTCGCCGCCGCCCACCGGTTCCTGCTCGAACTCGCCGAGGTGTCCGACGTGCACGTGGTCATCCTGCGGATGTCCCACGTCACCGCCCTCGACACCACCGGCGCACTGGTGCTCAAGGACGCCATCGGCAAACTCGAGCACAACGGCATCGCGGTCCTCATGTCCGGCCTGCGCGACGACCACCGCCGCCGCCTCGGCACGATCGGCGCCCTGCCGGTCGGCGGTGACAGCAGCATCTTCGAACACACGCCGGACGCCATCGCCCGTGCCCGCTGCTACCTGCCCGACCCAGTGAAAGCACCCTGCCCATGACCGAACGCACGACACCGACACTCGCACAGCGCATCCGGTACATCAGCGGAGGCACACTGCCGCCGTCCATGGCCGACTGGGTGATCAACGACCTCACCGGCGCCGGCGCGGCCCGCCGCTACCTGCTGCGCATCCTGATCCCGATCATCCCTCCGCTGTGCCTGTTCCTGCTCATCCCCGGACCACTCTGGATGGGCCTGGCCATGATGGCGCTGCTCTACCTGCCACTGATCTACTTCACCGCCGCCCTCATGTACGTCTACCGCCGCGCCCGCCTCGCCAAACACGGCCTCGATCCGGCACTGGCCGATCAGCGCGAACGCCAGCGCGCCGCCACCGACCGCGAGGCCTACGAGCGCCGCCACGGCCGGGCCTGAGCCCTGTCGGCAGCCAATCACGCTGGCATTGCAACTGATTGCGAAATTTCTGAGATCGAACATTACGTCCGCTCGAGCCCATGAGAGTGAGGCACTGCGAGTGACCAGCCATATCGATTCCGGTCGAGGGAACACCGCGGCCAATCGTGGGAGACCCGACTCGAGAGGCATGGGCGCCGCGGTGGTCGCGGTCTGGGGCAGCCGCGCCAATCAGACCTCCGATATTCGCGATCAGCGACTGGTCCCTACGGTCGCGCGGCATGTGAGCAGAGTTCTCGGCACACCCATCGAGGGCAGTCCCCATACGCACCCGTAAGGCGTCGAGCCGCCGTACCCACTCGTCAGCAGGGAGGACCTCGTGATCACCCCCAACCGATTCCGGTCATGCCACCCCCGGCCCGGTGTTCCGAAAGCCACGCCCACCCCACTCGGCAAATCGGACAGAGACAGGCGCATGAAGGTGATCTCCGACCTCGAGCGGAATATCAGCGCACTCGAAATCCCCGAACTGGGGTACTCGACGATCTCCGATCATGCCGCCGTGCACGTGCTGAACTCGACCAGCTTGGCCGTCGTCATCCTGTGCGGGCACAATGCGCACATCATCGAGCGCACACTCCGCGCCCAGAACTACGGAACCACCGACATCCACATCGACCAGGACATCATCACGGTCACCATCTGACCGACCTCCAGGCATCCAACGATGCGTCGGTCAGGGGCAGGTGATCCATTGCCGCGGAGCGGAGTTCGAGTCGGTCAGCCGCGATCGCACCGCGGAAGCGCTGTCCCGCTTCGGTGAGCATGGCGGGAGAGATCGCGATAAGTTGGCGCCAACCGCGTCGGCAAAACCCATCTAGGCTTCAGCAATGATCGACATCGCAGGCACTCTGAGCCCTTCCCAGGAAACGCGACTGCGCGAAAGTATCGGACGCCAGACGTTGCTCACCACACTCGGGATCGGAATTGCAAGCCTGGCGTCCGGCCGCGTTGTTCTCGAATTGCCGTTCCGCGACGATCTGTGCCAGCAGAACGGTTTCGTTCACGCCGGTGCCATCACCACTCTGGCCGATTCGGCGTGCGGCTACGCGGCCATGTCGCTGCAACCACTCGACCGCGACATCCTCACCGTCGAATTCAAGGTCAATCTCATGAGTCCGGCTGTGGGACAGCGGTTTCTAGCGACGGCGACGGTCGTGCGGTCCGGCCGCACCCTCACCGTCTGCACCGCCGAAGTCGTTTCCGACGCCAACGGCGCGGGCCCGGTGGCTCTCATGCAGGCCACCCTCATGGCAATGCCGTCCTCCTGATCGGCGGTCGTTCCAGCACAGGCGAATCGTCTGCCCTTGCCGAATCCCTTGCTGGCCAAGGCATTGGATACCTTGGCCGCCATGCCGGTGGCGCGGCCGGCGTTGACGACGTCGACGGTGCTGGTGGGTGTGGTCGTCGGCATGGTGGGTTGCGGCGCGTGTACGCCGAAGGCGGTGCGCACCGCCATTTTGATGGTGGCCGGGTCGACGACGTTGACGTCTTGGCCGTCGATGGTCTGGTATCCCTGCACCGGCAGAGTCAGAAATTCGATCGGAATCGAACCGGCCTTGCCCATGGTCTGAGCGAAGTCGAGCACGTTCCAGCCCTGGGCGAGCACCACATCGTTCTGCGCGGCGTTGATCAATTGCTGCAGTTTGCGATGTTGGTGCCGGACTCCTCGAGTTGCTCGGCGTCAGAGGTGAGGAACGCTTGCTGGCGGTGGGTGCCAACGTGGAGCGCTCAGCGGCGGTCCGTGGCTCGGCGCAGATCTGGCGAACTCCCAATCCGGGATCCCCTACAGCCAGGGGTGGCACGGCTTCGTCCTCCATCTCGGCAGCCCTCACATGACGGTCCCCTGGAAGCGCCGAGAAAAACACCCAGCCAGATCGTGTCAAATCCTGCACGGGCTGATTTGGCCATACGTTCCAGGAGGCCGGCACCGGATTCGCCGAGGTGGGTGAGACCGGAACGGCGCAGTTCGTAAAGGCCCCAGTTCAGCACTGCGAAACGCCTGCCGCACTGGGCATTCCAGCGGCGAAAGTTGCCACTGCGGGAATAGGACGGCCCGAAAATCTGTTGGCAATTCAAGGCTGAGACTGAATTCAGGAGTCGAACAGCTCACGGCGCCCGTCGCCGAGGCGGGTGTCGCCACTTCGATCCGGAGGTGATTCCCATGCTGAGGTTCGATCCGTTCCACGACATCGATGCGGTAGCCCGCCAGCTCCTCGGGGAGACCATGGGCACTGCACGCGCACCACGTTTCATGCCGATGGACCTGTTCAAGGCCGGCGACCACTACGTCCTCAACGCCGACCTGCCCGGCGTGGATCCGGGCTCGGTCGATGTCAGCGTCGACAACGGCACGCTGACCCTGAAGGCACAACGCAGCCTCCCCAGCGACGAGCACGTGCAATGGATTGCATCCGAGCGCTTCGCAGGGAGCTACATGCGTCAACTGTCCCTCGGGGAAGGCGTCGACACCGAGAACATCCACGCCACCTACAACGACGGCGTGCTGTCGGTGACCCTGCCGATCGCGGAGAAGGCCAAGCCGCGGCGGATCGAGATCAGCGGCATGGGCCAGCAGCCGAAGACGATCGAAGCCGGCCGTTCCAGCAGCAGCTGAAGAACCGGACTTCCCCGCTGGCCGACCGTTGTCCCGACTCAGTTGGTCGAACCGGCAACGCATGCCGAGTACGCGGCAACGTCGCTCGCATCGTCAGCGGCCGCGAAGCTCAGATGCCGCCGATGATGCAGGTGCCGTTGCTGAACTGGTGGCCGCCCAGCGTGCACTCCAACTGGTCCAGCGAACGCGCCAGGGCGGAGGATCCGGTCTGCTGGAGAAAGATCTGGATCAGGTTCACACCGTAGGCGGCGGCGGATCCGGTGACGTTCGAGGAGCCGGAATCGGCGATCGGGGCAGCGGTCGAATCCGGTGCAGCCGCGGCTGCCACGGCGGCGCCGCCCGCGGTCAGCGCGGCGCAGAGGGCGGCGGTGGCGGTCAAGCGGGAAAGAGAGGTCATAGCAGTCCTGCCGATAGCGAATAATGGTGTCGCACCGGCGATTACGGTCAAGTATTGGCCGGGCGTGCGGAATGCTACGCAATTCCACGCCAGCCGGGGACTTCGAGTACGGCCCCTAATTGGAGTGCCCCGAATTCCATGGGCCGCCCCGGCCAGGGCGTATGCACTGTAGAACGGAAGTCGTCACGTGGCGACAACGGCGATCGGCCCCCGGACACAGCACTGCCCGCCGATCGTGATCGGCGGGGCAGTGCTGTGCGGAGATGCGCGAGGGCTCGAAACCGAAGGTTCAGTGGGGAATCGGGAAGTTCGCGCGGAATACGCCGTGTGGGTTGCGGGCCTGCTTGAGCTTTCGCAGCCGCTCCAAGGTGCCGGTGTCGAAAACCTCTGCGACACCGTCGCCGGCGGACAGGACGGTATACGGTTTGCGGCCGCTGACCCGCGCGCCCAGATCGGCGATGATGCGCTTCTGAGTAGCGTGGACCGCGGCAACCGTGTCGGGATCCGAGCCGATCGCCTGCAGCGACAGTGCGTAGGGCTCCGCGAACGACGGAACCGCGCCTCGGGTGGGCTCGGCGAGCGCACCTCCCAGCTGCCGGAGCTGGATGCCCATCATCGGATCGATCGGCTCGTGCAGCAGAACCTCGGCGGCGGTCTCGTCCAGCGCGGTCAGCAGCTCGGTGCGCAGCAGTCCGGGGCCCGGGGCGGTGGGCTCGTTGACGATGGCGCCCAACTCGGCCGGGGACAATTCCCGACGCGTGTCGGCGAGGACGCCGTCGATCGTGTCCAGCCGGCGCAGCAGTTCCTGAGCGCGTGCCGGTTCACCCAGGTAAGCGGTGGCGATCGCGATCATCGGCGGAGCCTGCGGCAGCTCCAGCCGATTGAGCCAGACGGTGAGCTCGGCCGGTGCGTGATCGGTGATGTCTCCGAAGGCATCCCGGACCGCCTCGGTCTGCGCGGCCGGCCAGGCGATCAGGCCACCGAACAAGGCCGGAGCCGCGAACAGATCGAACTCCATTGCCGTCACCAGCGCGAAATCACCGCCACCGCCGCGCAATCCCCAGAACAGCTCCGGATCGGATTCCGCGGTGACGCGGGCCTGACGACCGTCGGCATCGACGATGTCGAAGGCCCGGACGCTGTCGGCCGCCCACCCGTATTTGCGGCCGAACCACGACAATCCGCCACCGAGGGTATAGCCGACAACGCTGACCACCGGGGAGCTTCCGGCCAGCCCGGTCAGGCCGTGCGGCGCGGCCGCCGCCTGCAGCTCGCCCCAACTGGCTCCCGCACCGACGCGGGCACGTCGCCGCTCCGGGTCCACCTCGACCCGATCGAGCCTGCGCGTACGCACCAGGATGGTGCCCGCGGTATCACCGGAAGCGCCGTGGCCGTTGGGCTGAGCGGTCACCGACAGACCCGCGTCCCGCGCGTAGCCGACCACGGCGGCCATATCCTCTGCGTCTTCCACGTGCACGACGGCCGCGACCGGCTGGTCGATATTCAGATTCCACGGCGTCCGTGCCGCATCGAACTCTTCGTCACCCGGCAGCAGTACCCGTCCGCGCACGGCGGATCGCAATGTGTTGTGTGACACGTGAATTCCTCTCGCTGTAAGAATGTTCATCGCGCCGCGCCCGAGCCGCTGGACGAAGCCAGGCCCCGGGTGGCCGTGTCGGTTGCCGGTGAGACGGGTGTGGGCATCGGAAAGGCCGCTTCGATATGGGCGGCGGCAGTCAGCGCGCGCCGCTCGGCGAATGGGGCGGTGATCACCTGGACCCCGATGGGAAGACCCTCGGCCGAGACGCCCGCGGGGACCGTGACCGCGGGCAGGGCCAGGTAGTTGGCCGCGATCGTGAGGCGGTGCGCCGCATACATGGTCGCGACCTGTGCGGTGCCGCCGAGGTCGTAGCCGACCGGCCAGGGCAGTTCGTCCGAGACCGGGCCGAGCACGATCGGATGCTCAGCGAGGAAGCGCGACCAGGCCGCGCGGCGGGTGAGGCGCTCACCCAGCGCGGTCATGTAGCCCGCCAGGTCCAGCGGCGGGAACAGGTCGATCGCCGCGTCCACGAAGGTGTTCAGTCCGGCGCTGCCGACTCGCCGCATGGCTTCGCGGCGCTGGACCATCACCTCGGTGGAGACCAGTCGGCCGTAGTCCGCCGCCACCTCGCCCAAGTACGGCGGATCCAGTTCGGCCACCGGATATCCCGCGCGTTCGAGGGCGTCGGCGCAGCCGAGCAGCGCGGCCCGCACCTGCGGATCGATATCGTCACCGAGCATGACGGCGACCGCGCGCGGGGCGGTATCGGTCGCATCGCGCACCGGAATCCATCCGGGATCGCGCGGGTCGGCACTGTCGCCGAGTACCTCGAAGGCGGTCGTCAGATCGCGCACCGTGCGCGCCAACGGCCCTGGCGCCGCGAACAATTGGTTCGTCGGGGTGGGCGCGGGCCCGGACAGGCTCGAGGCCACCGCCACCCGGCCGGGCGTGGTGCGCAGGGAGGCGACTCCGCAGAACGCGGCGGGTACACGCAGTGAACCGCCGAAGTCGGTGCCCAGGCCGAGAGGTGTCATGCCCGCCGCTACCGCGGCGGCGTCACCACCGCTGGAACCGCCCGGACTGCGAGTCGAGTTCCACGGATTCACCGTCGGGCCCGCCTCGTCGTTGTCGGTGTGCCAGCGAGTGGCGAAGTCCGGCATGTTCGTTCGCCCGATGACGATCGCCCCGGCTCGCCGCAGTGCGGACACCGCGGGTGCGTCCGCTGCCGCGACGGCCTGTCCGAAGGCCGCCACGCCCCAGGTGGTCGGGCTGCCCGCGACATCGAGGTTGTTCTTGACGGTGACCGGAACCCCGTGCAGCGGCCCGGTCGGCGCCCTGCGGTCGGCCGCGGCCGCCTCCGCGCACGCGGTCTCGGCGAATACTGTTGTGAGCGCGCCGATTTCGGCATCGACCTGCTCGATGCGCTCGAGATGCGCCTCGACGACCTGGGCCGCGGTGACCGTGCCCTCGGCGATCAGCGCCGCGAGCGAGACCGCGTCCCGCTTCCACAGCGCACCGTCCCGGCCGGTGATCACGATGCCTCCTGTTCGGCAAATACCGCTGCGGTGCACGGTGTTCGGCTGTCGTCGACGGATTTGCCGAGGGTGATGAAGAAGAGGACCAGCCCGACGGTGAGCAGGATGTGGCCCAGACCCGCGCAGAGCGCGATCGCCTCATTGCTGCTGCTGCCCAGCACGGTGAGGGTGCCGTGCAGCGTCATGACCGCGATGGTGATGGCCAGGCCGATGTTGTACAGCCAGAAGAACCAGGCGTACAGGCTTTTCCGGGCGCTGAGCGTGAACTGCTTCTCCAAGGCCAGCACGATGAGGAAGAACAGCATGCCCAGCGCCAGCACGTGGGTGTGCACGACACCGAGCTCCGACTGCCCGGTGAAATGTTCGGCCTTGGTGATCTCGCGGTAGTAGAACCCGGAGATCAGGCCGATGATCATGTAGATGTGAGCGGTATTGACCAGCGTCTTCATCGGGTTCATCGGGCGCTCACCGGTTTTCACGGCGCAGCAGCAGCGCGCCGCTGGCGGCCACCAGGACGGCGGTGAAGCCGTGCACCGTCAGGGCGGTGGCGGTGGAGCCGCGGCGCCCCAGGATGGTGAGCATGTCGCCGGTCGGGATGAGGGCGAGGGTGAGGGTGGTGACGCCGAGGGCGCGGCGCTGCCCGGCCGCGAGCAGGGCGAGCGGAATCAGACCGGTGACCACATCGCGGACGCCTTTGACGTTCAGGAAGCCGTCGGCCTCGACGTGCGGCCACTCGGTGAAGCCGAACCCCGAGGCCATACGCTGCGGGGCGAGTAGATAACCGCCGCCGACGGACATGATGAACCCGGCTCCCAGCACGGCGCCGGCCATGCCGAGACGATCGCCGAGTCGGCGGGAACCACGGACGGAAACAACTGATTCCGTGTTCGGGAGAACGGACATGAGCACTCCTGGATCGGTGGGATACGCGTCCCGAGCATCCAGTGCGGCTCGTACCGTTCGCTGATAGTCGTTGTCAGCGAACGGTACGCAGCAGTTCGAGCACCGCCTCGTCCGGAAGCCGGGCGCCCGCGAGGAATTCCGCGCCCAGGCGCACGGGCCCGAGCGCCGCTTCCGCCTGATCGAGCGCTCGTCGCCGGAACGGGCCGATGCGGATCACCCCGGCCCTCCGGTTGATCCGGTCGGTGGCGCCGAGAATGCGGGCCGCGCGCTCCGGAGCGCCCTTCGCCAGATCAACCAGGGCATAGCCGATACCGACCTCGGCCAGCAGCGCCGCCGAGGTCTGGGCGGCCAGATCGCGGGGCAGGGCCAGCTCGCGCAGCGCGTCGTCCGGCCGGCCCGCCGCGACCAGAGTCGCCGCGTGCGCGGTGCTCACGAAGACCGCGTTCACGAAGCGGACGGTGTCGTGGCGTCCGGCGGGCGGCGGAGCGGCGGGAAGCGGATGCTCGGACATCAGCCGGTACAGGTCCAGCGCGCGGTCGTTGTCGCCGCGCAGGTGCGCCAGGTGCGCCTGCGTCGCCGCCAGGAAGCGCCCGGGCGCGGGGATGATGTGCGGGGTGATCAGGGCTTCGGCCCGGTCGAGATGGGTTGCCGCACTGTCGGTATCGCCGCCGACCAGGTGCATCTCCGCCGCGAAGAGCTGCACGCCCATGCGCTCACCGGCGCCCAGGTCGGCACTGAGCAGTTCCAGCGCGCTCGCGATCAGCGGGCGGGCGCTGTCCAGGCCGAGCATTCGGGTCCGGTAGCTGGCCAGGGAGATCAGGGCGCGGCTGTGTGACCGGGTGTCACCGTGCGCGCTCAGGCAGGTCAGCGCCGCCTCCAGGGTGGGCAGGGCGCAGGCCGGATGGTCGCCGCCCAGTTCATCGAAACCTTTTGCTATCAGCGCGTTTCCGCGTAGCCATGGATCGTCGGAGGTGGTGCACGCGGTCAACAGGCTGTCGTCGTCGCCGAGCAGGTCACGCAGCGCCAGGATGAGCACGAACATCGGGTGCGGGGGCCGATCCTCGGTGAGGGCCGCACGGGTCATCAGTTCGAAATGCCCTGTGTTGTCCAGGATTTGGCCCCACCAGATGTTGGTGAAGTACGCCGGCAGCTCCTCGGCGTACCGGCAGGCCAGATAGGCCCCGGTGCACCCCGGCGGCGGTGTGTCGCCGAGCAGGGCCAGGACCTCGCGGCGGCGTTCGGAGATATCACCGTGCAACCCGCGCAGCAGCCAATACCAGACGAGGTTCGCGTACAGGCGAACCGCGCGCTCACCGTCGCCGACGTCCAGCGCCCAACGCAGTGCGGCTTCGCAATTGCCGTGTTCGGCGATCAGGCGCGCGAGCCAATCGGGCTGTGCGGCAGTGCGCAATCCGTGGGCGGCGGCGTCGGTGAATACCAGGAAGCAGTCGGCATGGGTGCGGGCGACCTCGTCCGCATCGGCGGCGGCGGTCAATTCCGCTGTCGCATAGGCCCGGATGGTCTCGGCCATTCGATAGCGCTGTCCATCGAAGTCCACCAACGACTTGGTCACCAGTGAGGCGACCGTGTCGATGGCGTCCGGACCGCACACCCGGGTGATGGCGTCCAAAGTCGCGCCGCCCGCGAAAATCGAAAAACACCGGGCCGCTGCGGCTTCCGCATCCGTGAGCAGTTCCCAGCTCCAGGCGACGGCCGCGTGCAGGGTGCGATGGCGCGGGACTGCGTGGCGAGTGCTGTTGGTGAGCAGCCGGAAGCGATCGGTGAGCCGCGCGCTGAGGTCCGGCAGCGGCAGGCTCCGCACGCGGGCGGCGGCCAGTTCGATAGCCAGCGGCACGCCGTCCAGGCTGCGCACAATGGCGCGGATATCGGCGGAATTGCTCTCGGACAGCGCGAAATCCGGGAGGGCCGCGGTGGCGCGGTCGATGAACAGCCGGACCGCAGGCGATGCGGTGGCCGCCAGGAAGTCCGAGTCGGCTGCGGGCAGGTCCAAGGTCCGGACCGGATACAGTCGCTCGCCGTCCACGCCGATCGGCTCCCGGCTCGTGGTGAGCACCCGCAGCAGGGGCAGCCGCTGCAACAGATCGTCGATCAGGCGCGCCGTCGCCTCCACGACGTGCTCGCAGTTGTCGAGTACCAACAGCATTCGGCGGCCGGACAGCGTCCGCTCCAGCACTTCCGCCCACTCCGTGGACAATTCGTCGGGTCGCTCGAACTGTGCGAGCGCGTTCGCTATCGCCACTCCGACCGCGGTCACGGCCGGCCGGTCGGCCCGTTCTCGCTCGAGTGCGGCCAGTTCGACGAAGGCGTAACCATCCACCCAGTCCACCGCGTGCGCCCCGACCGTCTCGGCGGCCAACCGGGTCTTCCCCACGCCCCCGGTACCCGACAGTGTCACCAGTCGGGCCTCGCGCAACGCCCGCCGCACTCCTTCCACGTCGTGTCCGCGTCCGACGAAGCTGGTGTGCCGCCTGGGCAGCAGCGGAGCGGACATCTTCGATGTCCCGCTGGTCCAGGATGCTGCCGTACTTCCCGTTCGACCCGACCCGGGCGTCGTCTCGATGGCAGGTCCGTCGACTGCGGGAGTACGGGGTGGCTTCGTTTGGATGTCTGCCAGGGCCGAGCGCAGCACCTCGGCGGGTGTCGTGCCGAGCTCGTCCAGTAACAGGGCCTCGGTTTGTTGAAACTGTTGTATCGCTTCGGATGTTCGTCCCGCTGCCGCCAGCGCCCGCACGAGTCGTGCGGCCATCGTCTCGCGGAACGGATGTGCCGCAACTTCCGTGCTGAGCTCACGCAGTACCTCGCCGCCTCGGCCCAAGGCCCGCAAGGCGTCCGCTCGCAGCTCGACTGCTTCGAGCCGCTGTTCGATCAATCGCAGTGCCGCGGCGCGCAATGCCTCCGATTCCCCCGCATCGATCAATGGCTCCCCGCGCCACAACGCGAGCGCGGCATCGAAGCACACGATGGCTCGTTCCGCCTCATCGGCCGCGAGCAATGCCCGCCCCGCCTCGATCTCACGCGTGAACCGATGCACATCGACGTCCTCGGGCGCGAGTTCGAGCACATACCCGCCCCCCTCGTTCCGCACCGCCCCCGGCGTCGCCGCGCGCAACCGACTCGCCAAGGTCTGCAACGCATTCCCGGTCCCCGCCGGCGGGTTCTCCCCCCACACCCAATCCACCAGCCGCGCCGCCGGCACCACTCGCCCGGCTTCGAGCGCCAGCAACCCCAGCAATGCCCGCACCCGAGGCCCCCCGACCGACGCCCTCGTCCCGTCCGCGGCCTCCACCATCACCGGACCCAATAGCCCTACCAGCATGAATCGTCCATCCCACGATCGATCCTGCGTGGCGCCGGGCCTCTCGTCAACCTGAGCCAACCCGGGGCCTCGCCGCATCGCGGGCGTCGAACCAGTTCGGGCGGAAGCCGACGATGGCCGACAGTCGCGAGGAACGCCGATGAGGATTCCGTTCAGGTGCCCGGCGGGATGCTTTCAATCATCGGCTGCCCACCGTCGTCATTGGTGTGGCTCTCTCATGGCTTGCCTCCCACCGGGTTCCGTGTAGGGAGTGGCTGGAAGGGGTCTTCCCGACCCTTCGGTGGACCTGGCGAACCATCATACGAACCGGGCGGTGCTGGTGTACAGGCCGGACATCGTGATCCGGGCGGTAGGCACCCGGCAGCCGGTGATGCCCGATGAGCGGCCACGACGATCGCATCACCGCGTTTGGGTCGGCGGATGGCGGTGCGGGTGGATCGGCGTCTACTCGGCGTTCTATAGAAGCCACCCCAAACGCCGAACATGGTGTCAGCATCCGCGCCGCTCAACACCACGATCCTGGAGTGGGGGCGAGATCCCGACTCAGTATCAATACTGATGGTTCATCGTGTAGGGGGCGGCGCGGCAGTCGCGCCGTCCATTGCGGCGGGCATCCTGATGCGGGTTCGTGGTTTCGCCTGCTCGATCGCGACCGTCGCCTTCTCGCACTGCCGGTAGAGCGAAGGGGATTTGAACCCTGACCTCACACCGCGAGTACAGCACGCGAACCGCACTGCTGGTGAAATGCGTGCTGGTGTAATGCTTCTGAGTGCGTTCACCTAACCGAGTCGGGTAACCTAACCGAGATTGCCGCAAGGTCGAAAATGGGGGTGGAACGCGTCGGCGCAGCCTTTCGGAAACGATGACAGTGCTCGAAGAGACAATGGTCGAATCTGCGACGGAGGCGATGCTGTCGAGCGGGTTCGCGCCGCGTCCACAGGTGTACGTCCTCGACAGGACGCGTACCCAGCCCGTGCTGGGGTATGTCGTATCGCGGTTCTATGAGCAGGGTGACGACGCGGCATCGGCGATCGCGAATCTCGGTGTACTCGCCGCGGCGCTGCGTGGAACCGACCTGATCGTCTTCTGGGAAGAATCCGACCTTCGGACTTCGATCCGTGGTGCGCATCCTTCTGCGGGATATCCGATGGGCCTCGTCACGCTGCAGATCACTGAGGAGGGTCACGATCTGACGTGGCGGCCATTCGGCATCCACGCACTCGGCTATCAGCAGAATGGCCTGCCAGCCGTCCAGCCTGTATGGGGCGCCGTGGCAAGGGAATCCGGTGGCGACCTACCACTACCCATCCAGGGACTGCTCGGCAGCAGACGAGGGCTACGAGATCCATTACGCCTTGACAGTTTCTGTAACCAGTTCTAGATTTGGTGCCGCGCCCCGCGCAGCGGGCAGTGCTACTTCACAGATGCGCAATGCATTTGGGGGCTTCTTCTTCCGTCTATACGCGCTACGCGTGGCGGAACTGTTACGCAACCGAATTTTCTGAGCGGTTGGCATCGGGGGGGACTTCGCGACCCTTTGTCGACCGGAAGGGTCCGAGTGTGACTACATCCTATTTGCTCGGTGGTCATATCCCACTGACAGATTCGTCCGTCCAAGAATTCTATGACCGCTATGCGACAATTCGCCGCGCATTCGACGAGGTCGCCGAATGGACGGAACTTTCCGTCCAGGATCTGCTCGTCGGCGGCGGCAGCGGTCAAGGCAAGGAAGCGTTGCACGCTTTCGACGGATTGCGGCAGGCGACGCTGGTCGTGGGTATGTACGACGTGCTCGCCGACCGCGGCATTCATCCCGACGCCGTCGGCGGTATCAGCCTCGGCGGCGTGATCGCCGCCAGTCTGGCCGGTGCGGTCGAGCGCAGTGAACTGTTCCAGATGCTGCACCACCACCGGCTCATTCCACCGCAGTCGCCCGACTCGCGACCGCAGGGAATGGCGGTGGCCGCCTTGCGATTCGGTGACGACCCGCTCGACTACTACGGCGAGCGTCGCCCCGGAATCTATCTCGCGGCCGACTACGACGCCGCCCACGGCGGCGATGTGCACGTCATCGTGCTGTCGGGATATGTCGACGCGCTGGAGGAGTTGGTCGCCGAGCATCCGCGTCGCATGCAGATGCTGGAGGAGTATCCCGGCGCGTTCCACAGTCCCCTCGCGCAGTACGCGACGGACTTCATGGAACCCTATGTCGCCGGGATGACCTTCCGGGATCCGAAGATCACGCTGTTCTCTTCGCACACCCCGGATACCGTGTCCACGGCCGAGGAAGTGCGACAGTTCTTCCGGGACAACCACATTCGTTCCGTCGGCGTCAAGCCGCTGATGACGCAGGTCGAGCGGATCGGAACCACCACGGTGATCGGACTCGGGCCGGGTCTACCGCAGCGTCTGGTGGTGGAGCCGCTGACCATGACGTTGATTCTCACGCCCGATGAGCTGGATGCGGCCACGTCGACGCAAGCGCTGGGGTGACACATGTCGGAATATGTCCCTACCGGTGACGTCATCGCGATCGTCGGCCTGGCCGCCAGTGCGGAACCGGGCGCGTTCGACGCGGAGTTCTTCGGATTCGATCAGGCGGCGGCCGAGGCCACCGATGGCCGGCTCCTGATGCTGCTCGAAACCTGCTGGCAGGCAGTTGAATACGCGGGTATCGTCCCGACGACGCTGCACGGGAGCGACACGAGCGTCCATATCGGTGCCGCTGGCGGCGATTTCGGCCGCGCCGCCACCGTGCTGGGCCTGCGCGGTCCGGTGCTGAGCATCGACACCGGCGCGTCCGCCACGCTGGCCGCCCTTGCGCTCGCGACGCGTTCGTTGACCGCCGGTGACTGTTCGCTCGCGCTCGCGGGCGGCGTCGGCGGCCTGGCCGAGGGCGCGGCGGTCTTCGTGCTGGAGCGATTGTCCGACGCCCACGAGCGCGGCCACCGGGTGCTCGCCCTGGTCCGGGGCTCCGTGATCGATCAGGGCGATTCCACCGCCGCCCTGTTGCACGCGGCCGGCATCACGGCCGCCGACCTCGATGTCCAGGAAGAGTTGCGGGGTGATTCCCCAATGACGGGCATCTCGGCCGTGCTCGACCTGATTCGCGCGCTGGGCGAGGACCCGATGCCGCGCCGGGGCACGGTATCGGTGTTCGGTACCGGTGGCACCGGTGCCCACGTGCTGCTGGAGCGGGCACCAGAGTCCGCGCCAGCCATGCTGTCGGACCGCGGTCACCGGGTGCCGTTGGTCATCTGGCCGCTGTCCGGCAAGTCGCCCGAGGCGCTGGTCGCGCAGGCCGCGCACCTCGCCGACCACGTCCGGGCGCACCCCGAGATCACCGCGCGCGAGGTAGGCCACGCGCTGACCACGACCCGGTCGACCTTCGACCACCGTGCGGTGGTGCTGGGGCGCAATCGGGTCGAATTGCTGGCCGGGCTGGCGGCCGTGGCCGCGGGCAATCCGGCGGGGCCGCCTCGGGGCCGCGCCGTGCCCCGCCGGGTGGCGTTCGTCTTCCCCGGCCACGGCCCGCAATTCACGGGTATGGCCGCGCAATTGCTGTCCGAATCCCCGGTTTTCGCGGTGTCCATCGCCGAATGCGATGCGGCTCTGTCCGAATTCGTCGACTGGTCGTTGATCGACGTGCTGAACGAAGCGCCGGGCGCGCCCTCGGTCGAACGTCCCGACGTCGTGCAGCCCGCCCTGTTCGCGGCAATGGTTTCCCTTGCGGCACTGTGGAAGTCGTTCGGAATCGTGCCCGCCGCGGTGATCGGGCACTCACAGGGCGAGATAGCGGCCGCGTATGTCGCGGGTGCGCTGACCCTGTCCGACGCCGCCAGGATCGTGGTCTCGCGCAGCAAGCTCCTGGTCGAGCTGAAGGGGACCGGCGGGATGGCGGCGGTCAGCGCCTCCGCCGCACGGGTGCGTGAACTGATGTCCGGCATCGCGGATCTGCACATCGCGGCCGTCAACTCGCCGTCGGCCACTACCGTCGCGGGCGGGGTGGCGGCGGTGGAGCGAATGCTCGCCGCGTGCGAGCGGGAAGGCGTGCGGGCGCGTCGGCTCGCGGCCGAGGCCGCCGGGCACACCGAATACGTGGATGTGCTGCGCGAACGCTTTTCCGCCGCGGTCGCCCCGGTCACGGCGCGCGCCACCGACGTCACCTTCGTCTCCACGGTTGTCGGCGGCGTGCTGGCGGGCGAGGAACTGGGTCCGGACTATTGGTTCCGGAACATGCGCGAGCCGGTGAATTTCGACGATGGCTGCCGCAGCGTCCACGCGGCGGGCTGCGACGCTCTCCTCGAGTTGAGCGTGCGCCCGGTCCTGGCCGCCGCCATGCACGAATCGCTGGGCGACGCGGCAGATTCCTGCCTGATTCTCGGCTCGCTCCGGCGCGACGACGCCGGCATCCGCCGGGTGTTGACCGCCATCGGCGAGGGGCATGTCGGCGGTGTGTCCCCGGCGTGGCCGACGATCTACCCGGTCGGCTCCGAGCGGCCGATCGAACTGCCCACCTATGCTTTCCAACGTCGCCGGTATCGACATACGGTCGTATCCGACGCTGGCCCCGACATGGGGAACGAGGCTGCGGTCGACGGCTCGCGCCCCGCGTTCTTCGGCGTCGAATGGCTGCCCCTCCAGGCGTGGCGCGGACGCTACTCCGACAGCCGGGGTGAATGGGCGATTGTCGGCGCTGGGCCGCTCGGTGTGCGAGGGGCGGTCGGCACGCACCGTGACCTCGAATCCCTCTATGCCGCAGTGCATCACGCAGACGCCGTGCCGCCCGTGGTGGTGTGGTCGCGGCTGGTCTCCGGGGACACGGGATCCGATGCGCAGCCGCCGCAGGCGCTGCGCGCCGAACTCGCCGGGGTGCTGAAGACTATCCAAGCATGGCTGGCCGAGCCACGATTCGCCGAGAGCAAGCTCGTCATCCTCACCCGCGGTGTGCATTCGGCCGAGGCCGACGCGGGTGTCTCCGCGCTGGTGGACGCCAGCGCGTGGGCGCTGGTGCGCACCGCGCAGTCCGAACATCCGGACCGCATCGTGCAAATCGATCTCGACGCGGACGACATCAGCCTCGACGAGATCGCGACCGCCCTGCGCCTCGAGGAGCCCGAATTGGCGATGCGCCGTGGCGAATTCCTCGGCCGCCGCCTCCGCTCAGGGGCCGATGTCGCGCCCCCGCCCGAGGCGGCCGCCGCGCCGCCCGCCTTCGATCCGAACCGCACCGTGCTGATCACCGGTGGCACCGGTGCGATCGGTGCGATCATCGCCAGGCACCTGGTCCGCGGCTACGGCGCGAAGCATCTGCTGATCACCAGCCGCAGCGGTGCGGGAGCGGCCGGAATCGCGGAACTGACAGCGGAATTGGCCGCGATGGGCGCGCAGACGACCGTTGCCGCCTGCGATGTGAGCGATCGCGACGCGCTGGCCGCCGTGCTGGCCCGGGTACCGGACGCGCATCCGGTCGGCGCGGTCGTCCATCTCGCTGCGGCGCTCGCCGACGCGACCTTCACCGCGCTCACCGCCGACCAGCTCGATACCGCGCTGGCCGCGAAGGCCGTCGGCGCGTGGCACCTGCACGAACTCACCGCGCACCTGGACCTGTCGATGTTCGTGCTGTTCTCCTCCGCGGCAGGGGTATTCGGCTGGCCCGGTCAAGCCAACTACAGCGCCGCCAATGTCTTCCTCGACGGTCTGGCCGGGTACCGGCAGCGGCGCGGACTGCCCGCGACCGCACTGGCCTGGGGCTGGTGGGGAGACACGTCCAGTCTCGACGAACTCGACGACGCGGACCGCGCCCGGTTCGGCCGCTTGGGGCTGACCCCGATCACATCCGCGGAGGCCGTCGAATTCTTCGATGCCGCACTGCGCACCGGGGTGCCGTACGCGCTTCCGGTCGGATTGGACATCTCGATGGTGGCCGACGGGTCGACCGGCGAACCCGCGCCATTGTTCCGGGCGCTGCCGCACGCCGGGGGCCGAGCCGCGGCGAAAGCCGACGACCCGGCCGCGCTGACGGCTCGGATGGCGGCGCTCGGTCCGGCGGAGCGGCTCTCCGCCATGACCGAACTGCTCAAAGCGCCGGTCTCGCTGGTGCTCGGGCACGCCACACCCGATGTGGTGCAATCGGATCGGCAGTTCGCCGAGATGGGTCTCGACTCCCTGGGTTCGATCGAACTCGGTGCGCGGTTGCGGGCGATGACCGGCGTGCGGGTGGGCAATGCCGTGATCTACAAGCATCCGACGGTCCGGCTGCTGGCCGGCCACGTGCTCGAACAGATCATCCCGAGGCCCGCCGACCTGGCCGCCCCGATCGTCGTCGAGGTCGAACAGCTCCTCGATCGCCTATCGGCCATCTATGACGGAGAGCCCTTGCCCACCGACCTCATTGCCCGCCTCACCGAGGCGACGGACCGACTGCGCGACACCGCGGTCGTTACGGCGGAGTCGGTCGGGATCGTCGGATGACCACCGCGGGGATGGAGCCCGTCGCGATCGTCGGCATGGCGGGCCGATTTCCGGGTGCGGCGGATATCGAGGCGCTGTGGGAGCTGCTGAACACCGGCGGCGACGCCATTCGCCCGGTGCCCGAACAACGCTGGGACACCGACGCCCCGCTGGACCGAGAGCGCAGGATTCAGGCCGTCGGCGGGTTCATCGACGGCGTCGCGGAATTCGACGCGGCGTTCTTCGCCGTGTCGCCGCGCGAGGCCGCCGATATCGATCCGCAGCAGCGCCTGATGCTCGAAATGGCCTGGCGCGCGGTGGAAGACGGCCGTGCGCGCCCGGATGAACTCCGTGGCTCCCGCACCGGCGTCTATATCGGCGCCTCGTGGCACGACTACGAGATTCTGCGCAAGCAGCGCGGCCTCGGCGCCAGCCAGCACAGTTCGGTCGGCAATGCGCTCGATGTCATCGCCTCGCGGGTCTCCTACACCCTCGGGTTGACCGGACCGAGCATGACCGTCGAGACGGGTTGTTCCTCGGCCCTGGTCGGATTGGACCTGGCGGTCCGGGCCATCCGGTCCGGGGACATCGACGCGGCCCTGGTCGGTGGCGTGAATCTGATTCTGGCACCGGATGTTTCGGTCGGCCTCACGTATTTCGGCGGGCTGTCGGAGGACGGGCGGTGCGCGGCCTTCGGGGTCGGCGCGAACGGATTCGTCCGTGGCGAGGGCGTGATCGCGATCTATCTCAAGCCGTTGCGGGCGGCCCTGCGCGACGGCGACCGGGTGCGGGCGGTCATCGCGGAAACCGTCGTGAACAATGACGGCGGCGGCGAGAGCCTGGTGACACCCTCCTCCGAGGGTCAGCGGGATCTGCTGCGGCGGGCCTACCCGACGCGAGCGCTGGACATCGACACGCTCGCCTATGTCGAGGCCCACGGAACCGGAACGCGCCGAGGCGATCCCATCGAGGCGCGGGCGCTCGGTGAGATCCTCGGAGCCGGGCGCGCCGCCGCGAGTGGACCGCTGCTGATCGGTTCGGTGAAGACCAATATCGGTCACCTGGAAGCCGCGGCGGGTATCGCCGGACTGGTGAAGGCCGTGCTGTGCCTCGAGCACGGCGTGGTGCCGCCGAGCCTGCACTCCGGAGAGCTCAGTCCCGATATCGACTTCGACGAGCTGAATGTGCGAGTCGTGCGGGAGCACAGCGTGCTCCCGGACGGTGATGACGTCCGCATCGGCGTGAACTCGTTCGGCTGGGGCGGCACCAACGCGCACGTGGTGTTGCGTCGCGCGCCCCGCGTCGCACCGGAGACGGCACCGAGCACCGAGGTCGCGGGGTTCCTTCCGGTGTCGGCGCATACCGCGACCGCACTGCGGCAGCGGTGCCGCGATCTCGCGGATCTGCTCGACGCCGAACCCGACCGCGTGGCCCCGATCGTCGCCGCGCTGAGCCTGCGCGCGCCCGCGCAACCGCTGCGGGCGGCGGTGCTGAGCACCGCCCCGGACGAACTGGCGGCGGCACTGCGCGCGCACGCCGACGAACCGGCCGCCGAATCGCCGTCCACGCTGTCCGGACGAGCCCGCGAAATCGGCCGTACCGCTTTCGTTTTCCCCGGCCAGGGCGGGCAATGGCACGGCCTGAGCGCCGCGCTCTACGGCCGGGACGCGGAGTTCACCGCGGCCGTGGACACGTGTGCCGGCGCGCTGCGACCCCACGTCGACTGGGATCCGGTCGCGGTGCTGTCGGGCGCCGCGGGCCCGGGCTGGCTCGAGCGGGTGGATCAGGTACAGCCGGTGTTGTGGGCGTTGTCCCTGGGCATCGCGGCCTGCTGGCGGCGGGCGGGCATCGTGCCCGACGTCGTCGTCGGACACAGCCAGGGCGAAATCGCCGCGGCCACGGTGGCCGGTCTGCTCAACGTGGACGACGCCGCGCTCATCGTGGCTCGGCGCAGTGCCCTGCTGCGGTCGGTCGCGGGGACCGGACGCATGCTGGCCGTCGAGCTGCCGGTCACCGAGATTCCCGCCGCCATCGCGGGATTCGAGGATCTGGTGGCGCTGGCCGTGCACAACGGCCCGACTTCGTGCGTGCTCTCCGGTGACGCCGACGCCATCGAGGCGCTGAGCGAGATACTCGGGGCCGACGGCGTCTTCTGCCGAATGGTCAATGTGGACTACGCCTCCCACAGCCCCGGGATGGCGGCCGTACGGATTCCCTTGCAGGCCGAGCTGGCCGGTGTCGCGCCCCTGCCGGGCGAGCGGGAGATGTTCTCGACGGTCCGGGTGGGCACCGTCGGACCGGAAGACCTCATCGGCGACTATTGGGTGGAAAATCTTTGCAACCCAGTACTTTTCGCCGACGCGATAAACGCGCTGTTCGATACCGGCGTCACCCATGTGGTCGAGATCGGCCCGCATCCGGTGCTGTTGCCAGCGGTGGAACAGCTGGCCGCCGAGCGCGCCGACGCGCCGCGGGTGCTGCCGTCCTTCTATCGGGACTGTGATCCCGGCATCGAGTGGCCGCGCAGTCTGGCGCGCGCCTTCGTCGCCGGGCTGCGACCCTTCGCGGCGGTCGGCTCGACGACGCAGGCGCTGCCGCGGTATCCGCTGCTCCCGCAATCGCATTGGCTCCCCGACGCCGGTCCGGCGCGGCTCGAACCGGCGGTAGGAACGCATCGAATCCCCTTGTACCCCAGCACTATCGAAGCCGGGACCTGGCACGCGACGCTGCCGGTCGACCCGGCGGGGATCCCCTGGCTGGCCGATCATGTGGTCGGCGACGCGGTGGTGGTTCCCGGCGCGTTCTGGGCGGTGCTGGCGCTCGCGGTGGCGCGCACCCGATTCGGTGCGGACACGGTGTCGTTGTCAGGGTTGCGGTTCGTGGAAATGCTCACCCTGGGCGCGATGCCGTCCCGGGTCGAAATCACGCTGCGGCAGGACTTCGCGGCCGGGGCGAGCTTCGAGATCGCGGCGCTGGACACGGACGCCGAGACGTGGACGGTGCATGCGCGCGGACGTGCGCTGCGGACCCCCGACAGCGGCGCCGCGCCGCGACCGTTCCCGTCCCTACCCGGCGAACCCTTGCCCGGCGACGAGCTGCCGGTGGCCGAGTTCTACGCCACCTGCGCCCGGCGCGGGGTGGACCTGGGGCCGAATTTCCAAGGGCTGTGCGAGCTCCGGCGCGGGCGCGACGAAGCGGGTGAGTTCGCGCTGGGCAGGATCGTGCTCAGCGAGAGCGCTCGCGCCACGTCGCATCCGGGCGAGTTGCACGCCACGCTCGTGGACTGCGCCATGCAGACGGCGCTGGCGCTGTTCGAGGGTGAGCACACCATTCTGCCCGGCGGCATCGATGAACTGCTGCTGGACGGCCGACCGGCCGGACACCTCGACACCGCCTGGGCCTATGCCGTCCGACGCTCCGATGCCACGGCCGATATTCACGTCTTCGACGACGAGCGTGCGCCGCTGGCCCGCATCCTGGGCCTCGAACTGCTCGCGATCGAGGACGTGCGCGCCGAGACCGGGACGCACGACCGTGAACTGTCCTTCCTCTGGCAGGCGGCCACCCGCGTGGGAACGGGCGGGCCTGCAGGAACTTTCGCCGTCACCGGGTTCGGAGACGCCGTCGCCGAGCTGACCGCGGCGCTGCGCCGCGGTGGGGCCACCGTCGGCGTCGAGCAGGCCGACACGATAGTGCACCTCGCGCCCCCGGCCGACGCGGGCTTGGACCTCCAGCGCCGAGGGCTGCTCGAACTCCGGGACCTTGTCACCGCATGCGTCCGATCATCCGCTGCGACACCACGGCTGGTGGTGGTGACCACGGCGGCCCAGGCGATCGACCCCGCCGAGTGCCCCGACCCAGGTGGCGCGTTGTACTGGGGATTCGCTCGGGTCCTGCGCCGCGAGCACCCCGAATTGTCCACCGAGATCATCGATCTCGCCGCGCCCGAGCTCGGCGCACCGCACCGGCGGTTCGATGAGTGCGCCGCCGAACTCCTGGCGCGAACCGGCGAGGACCAGATCGTGCTGCGCACCGGAGCCGGGCGGTACGTGGGCCGTCTGGAACAGGGAGAGCAGCCGGAAAACACTGCGGCAGTGCGTCCTTGGCATGCCACGACGCGTACGTTCCAGCTCGTCGGCGCTGCCGGACGGATCGGAGCCCAGCCGCACCTGCGGCCGTTCGAGGTGCGTTCACCCGAGTCGGGCGAGGTGGTGATCGACATCGAAGCGGCGGCGGTGGATTACCTCGACGCGCTACGGGCGGTGGGGACGTCTCCCGGCGACGCGGCGGACCGGAATCCACTGGGCCTCGCGTGCGCGGGTGTCATCCGCGCGGTCGGTCCCGGGGTCACCGATCGCGCCGTCGGCGACCGGGTGGTGGCCTGTGGGTTCGGTTCCCTGGCAACGCATCTGACCGTGCGGGCCGATCACACGCAACCGATTCCGGACGCCATGTCGGCCGAGCTCGCCGCGGCCTTGCCCATGGCGATCACCACCGCCTGGTACGCGTTCACCGCCCTCGCTCGATTGGAGCCGGGAGAGACGGTGCTGATCCACTCCGCCGCAACGGTATCGGGACGAGCCGCACTCCGCGTCGCCCGCGAACTCGGGGCGCGGATCATCGCCACCACCGCCACCGCGGCGGAGCGGGACGAGCTGCGTCGCGACCACGGCCTCGAGGATGTCTTCGATTCCCGGACGCCGGAGTGGGCGGACGCGGTGCGGGCGGTGACCGGCGGCCGTGGGGTCGACGTGGTGCTCGATCCGCTGACCGGGTCGACCGACGAGCTCGGCCTGCGGGTGCTGGCCGAGGACGGGCGCTTTCTCGCGGTCGGCGCATCGGATATCCGGATCGATCGTCGGATCGGGTTGCGGCAGTTCGCGAACGGGATCACCCTCGCGGCAGTCGATGTCCCCGGATTGATGGTTCGTCGTCCCGAACGGTTCGCCGCTGCACTGCGGGAGGCGTGGCAGCGGGTCGGTGTGCGGGCCGCAGCCCCGGGGGCCATCACCGTCGGTGAATTCACCGGGGCAGCGGCCCTGCTGGCGGCTTTCGCCGGGATCGAGCAGGAGAGCCGGGGCGCGCTCGTGCTCACCGGACCGAGCCGGGTCACCGACATCGCTCCGGATCCCCTGCCGGAGGGGCGTTTCCGCGCACACGGCACCTATGTCATCACCGGCGGTCACGGCGCGCTGGGCCGCAGTCTGGCCGACCACCTGCTCGCCAATGGTGCGGGCGCGGTGGCGTTGATCGGCATGAACGCACCGGACGCGGTGGAAGCGGCCGGGCTGCACAGCTATCGGGCCGATGTGGCGGACGCGGCCGAGCTCGCCTCGGCACTGGACGCGATCCGCGCGCAACTTCCGCCGCTGCGCGGGGTTTTCCACGCCGCTGGCATCCTCGACGACGCCACCATCCTGGGGCTCGAGGCGGACCGGTTGGAGCGCGTGCTTCGGCCCAAGATCGATGGCGCCCGGCACCTGGACACGCTCACCGCCGACGATCCCCTGGACCTGTTCGTCCTGTTCTCCTCGGCCGCCGCATTGATCGGCAGCTCCGGACAGGCCGCGTACGTAGCGGCCAACGCCTATCTCGACGCGCTCGCGTTGGCGCGTCGGCACGCGGGGCGGCCCGGGTTGAGCATCCAATGGGGATACTTCGCTGACGTGGGTCTGGCCGCGGCACAGGATGATCGGCGTGCTCGGCTCATCGAACGCGGAATCACCAGCTACACCACCGGCGAGGCGTGGCACGCCATGGCCGGCTTCCTCGCCCAGGACCGAGCCGTGGCCGGGTATATGGCCTTCGACCCACGACTGTGGTTCGATGCGTATCCCGACGCCGCCGCCCAACCGAGCTGGCAGCTGCTGCGGCAGCGGAGCGCGCTCGTGTCGACGGTGGCGGGGGCGGTCGAATTCCACGCGGCGCTGGCGGATTCCACCGCCGCCGGTCGGCACGTCCTGGTCCGGGACAAGATCACCGAAGTGGCCGCGCGCGTACTGCGCATGCACGCGGCCGAGCTCGATTCCCGCACGCCGTTCAAAGCGCTCGGGCTCGATTCCCTCATGAGTCTGGAATTGCGCAACCGTCTGGAATCCGCGTTCGGACTGCGGCTTTCGCCCACCCTGCTGTGGACCTACGGCACCGCCGAGACGCTGGCGGGCGCGATCGGCGAACGACTCACCGACACACTGCCCACGGTCCCCGTGACCGTCGGCTGACATGACATCAGGAGACACTTCCATGGACGATCCGGATTCGACGGCGGCCCTGCGCGCGGCGCTGCGCCGCGCCACCGCGACGATCAAGGAGCTACGCGAGCAGTCGCCGTCGACCCCGGTCGGCGGGCCCATCGCGGTCATCGGGGCGGGCCTGCGCTTCGCCGATGGCATCGAGGATCTGGATGCCTACTGGGCGGCACTGCGCGCAGGGCGCAGCCTGATCACCGATATGCCCAGGCACCGGCGCTGGCCCTTCGAGGACGAATGGGACTACCTGCCGACGCGGGGCAGTTTCGTCACCGACCCGCTCTCCTTCGACCCCGGTTTCTTCGGCTTCGCCCCCAAGGCGGCCCAGGCCATGGACCCCCAGCATCGACTGATGCTGGAGGTGGCCTGGGAGGCGCTGGCGCACGCCGGGATGGACCCGAACGGGGAGCTTCCGGAATCGGTCGGCACCTACGTGGGCATTGCCGGACGTCAGGACTACGCGGCCTGGGAACCCGAACAGGTCGATCCGCACTGGGCGCTGGCCATCGGCGGTGGTTTCGCCGCGGGCCGCATCGCCTATCACTTCGGATTCAGCGGCGGCGCGGCCGGATTCGACACCGCGTGCTCCTCCTCGCTGGTGGCCGTCCACCACGCGGTGGCCGCGCTGCGGCGCGGTGAATCCGACCTCGCGCTCGCGGGCGGTGTGAGCCTGATGCTGTCGCCGCGTTCCACCGCAGTCATCCAGCAGACCGGCGCCATGGCCCCCGACGGCTTGTGCAAGGCCTTCGACGCGCGGGCCAATGGCTATGTCCGGGGCGAGGGCGGCGCCTTGCTCGTGCTGAAGCGGCTGGCCGACGCCGTCCGCGACAACGATCGGGTGCTGGGTGTCATTCACGGCACCGCGGTCAACCAGGACGCGCGCTCCTCGGGTTTCACCGCGCCGAACGCCGAGGCTCAGCGCCGGGTGATCGAGGCGGCGCTGGCCGACGCCGGATGCAAGCCCGAGGAGATCGGACTGCTGGAAGCGCACGGCACCGGCACTTCCCTCGGCGACCCCATCGAGGCGAGCGCCATTGTCGCCGCGCTGGGTACCCGAAACGGCGGCAAGCCATTGCATGTGGGCGCGGTGAAGGCCAACCTCGGCCATCTCGAGGCCGCCGCCGGAGTGGCCGGGCTGATCAAGGCGCTGCTGTGTGTTCGCGAACGGACGGTGCCGCCGCTGGCGCACTTCCAGACGCTGAACCCGCGAATCGATCTGGAGGGCAGCGATATTCGGTTCTCCGGGCACGAAGTCCCGTGGTCGCTCGAAGAGGCGGGCCCGCTTGCCGGGGTGAGTTCGTTCGGCGCCATCGGCACCAATGCGCATGTCATCGTCGGCCCCGCGCCGGAGGGCACCCCGGCGCTGCCGCCGGGCGGCGACATCCAGCGACCCGGATGGAATCGGATCCCTTGCGCCCCCGCGTTTCTCGGTACGGCGCCGAGAGTTCTGCGGTAGCGACCGGCTGAAACATGTCCAACTCAGTGCAATTCGAGATCGATAGGGGTATGGCGTAGTGGCTGCCTTCTTCGAAAGTGTCGGCGGACAGTATGTCGCGACCGAATGGGCGGTCAGCCCATGGGCGCCGTCGCAGGTGGCCGGGACGGCGGTCTGCGGGCTCCTGGCGCGGGAAGCCGAAACACACAATCCCGGAACGCTGTTCGTGCCGGCGCGGTTCACGGTCGATCTGTTCCGACCGGTGGTCTACGAACCGATCCGGTTTCGCAGCGCGGTGGTTCGCGACGGCAGGCGGGTGCGTGTCGTCGATGTCGCGCTCGAGCAGGCCGGTGAGGTCCGGGTGCGTGCGACCCTGATGTACCTGGCCGCAGGGGAGCAATCGCCGGGACAGGTCTGGCAACCGGACCGGCAGTTCGCGGCGCCGCCGCCGAGCGCCGAATGGAATCCGATCCAGTTCAAATTCGGCGAGCAGGACTGGACCGGTGATTTCGCGGCGGGTCTGAACGGCGATCGCAAGTCCGTATGGCACGACGTAGCCCCGATGGTCGAGGGTGAGTCCAACTCGCCGCTCCAGATGGCCGCCTATGCCGCCGATACCACCAGCATGCTCTGCAATTGGGGAAGCGCGGGCATCGGGTACATCAATTGTGATGTGACACTTACGCTTTCGCGCCTGCCCGTGAGCTCCGAGGTGGGCTTGCAGGCCCAGGAACGGATCACCGCGGGTGGCATCGCGATCGCCGCGGCCACCCTGTACGACCGGAACGGCCCGCTGGGCGTCTCCGTCGCGTCCGGCATCTCGAACACGCGCCGGGCCGTGGACCCGGCCGCCTTCGCCGCCGAGGTCTCCGCAACAGCGCAGGCCCAGTGAGCGATGGCCATCGGATGAGAACTCCACGGATCGCCATCATCGGCGCCGGAATCTCCGGCATCTGCATGGGAGTTGCGCTGCAGCGGGCCGGATTCACCGACTTCGTCATTTATGAGAAGGCTGATGATTTCGGCGGCACCTGGCGGGACAACACCTATCCCGGGCTGGTCTGCGATGTGCCGTCGCGGTATTACCAGTTAACCTTCGCCCCGAATGCGCAATGGCGGCACATGTATTCGTCGGGCCCGGACATCCAGCGGTATCTCCTCGGGGTGGCCCGCGCGCAGGGGCTGCACCAATGGACGCGTTTCGGTGTGGAGGTGACCGGCGCGACGTTCGACGGCGCGCGCTGGCAGGTCAGCGCCTCGGACGAGACGGCCGAGGATTTCGACTTCGTGCTGTGCGCGACGGGTTTTCTGCATCACCCGAGTTGGCCCGATATCGCCGGCCTGGACGAATTCGGCGGCGACGTCATGCATTCGGCGCGCTGGCGGCACGATATCGAGCTGACCGGCGCGCGGGTCGGCGTGATCGGCACCGGATCCACCGGCACGCAGCTGGTCGGTGCGCTGGCGGGCAACGCAGCCGAAGTCGTTGTGTTCCAGCGAACTCCGCAGTGGATTCTGCCGACCGTCAATCGGAAATACACGCCGCTGTCGAAGGCGCTGTATCGGCGGGCGCCGGTGCTCGGCGTGGCGTCCTACTGGTTCTTTCGCGCCGCCTTCGCCGCCGCCTCGCAGGGTCTCGTGCATCCGGGCCGGATGCGCCGGTTCATCCAGTGGGTGGTGGAACAACATCTGCGGTCGGTCCGGGATCCCGAGCTACGCCGCAAGCTGACACCGGACTACCAGGCCATGTGCAAGCGCATGGTGGTGTCGGACAGCTTCTACCGGGCCGTTCAGCGTCCCGACGTCACCGTGGTGACCGACGGCATCGACCGCGTCGAGAAGCGCGGCGTGGTCACGGTCGACGGGCGGCTGCGTGAACTCGATGTCCTCGTGCTGGCCACCGGGTTCGACTCGCACGCGTACATGCGACCGATGGCGATCACCGGCCTCGGCGGCCACACCCTGGATCAGGCGTGGGCGAGCGGCCCGCGCGCCCACGAAAGCGTCATGATCCCGGAGTTCCCCAACCTGTTCATGCTCATCGGCCCGCACAGCCCGGTCGCCAACCATCCGCTGACCGCGATCGCCGAGGCGCAGTCGGTCCGCATTGTCGGCTGGTTGCGACGCTGGCGCGCGGGCGAATTCGAGACCGTCGCGCCGACCCGGGAGGCCACCGACCGCTATAACGCCCGCATGCGCGAGGCCGCGCCGAATACGGCATTGGCTACCGGCTGCCGCAGCTGGTATCTGGGCGCGGACGGCGTGCCGGAAGTGTGGCCATGGAGCCCGCACCGCTACGAGAAGCTGATCCGCAGCGTCCCGAACCCGCTCGACTACCACCTGACGCCGTGCCCGGCGGAACGGAAATGACACTGTGGACACGCTGCTCTGGCGCTTCCTCACCTGCGTGGTGAGCCGCTGGTGGTTCGGCCCGGCCCCGGACTGGCCCACGGTCCGTGCCCGGATCGACTCGGGCACGACCTACGCTCGTGCCCCGCGCGGTGTCGCCGTGCGAACCGGTCGGCTCGGCGGCCTACCGGTCGAAGTCCTGAAGCCCCGCGCGGCTCCTCCGGACGCTGCCGTACTCTATCTGCACGGTGGCGGGTACGCTCTCGGCACACCGCGCATGGCCCGCACCCTCGCCGGTGCGCTGGCCGCCGCAATGGACACCACGGTGCACGTCCTGGATTACCGCCTGGCTCCCGAACACCCCTATCCGGCGGCGATCGAGGACACCGTGGCCGCGTATCGGGCGCTCGTCGATGCTGGAATACCCGCTGAACGCATTGCGGTCGTGGGTGATTCGGCCGGAGGAGGACTGGCGGTGGACCTCGCCCTGCAGCTGCGCGGCGAGCCCTTGCCGCAGCCCGCCATTCTGGGACTCATCTGCCCGATGCTGGACCTAACTTCGAATTCCTCTGCTTTCCAGGGTATTGCGAACAGAGACGCGGTATTGACTCCGTCGTTGCTGGCCGGGCTGATCGACGCTTATCTGCCGGGTGTCCCGGAGTCCGAACGGCGAGACCGCTCGCCGCTCTACCGCGATATCGCCGGGGTTGCCCCGATCGTCATGCATTCGGCCGGTGACGACCTGCTGAGCGGGGACGCCCGCCGCTTCGCCGCGCACGCGGCCGAATTCGGTGTGCCCCTGCGGCATCGCGAATTCCGCGGGCTGTGGCACGTCTTTCACAGCATGCCCATCGGCGTCGCCGAGGCAGCCGTCGAGGATTTCGCCGCCGCCCTGTCGGAATGTATCTACGGCCGCGCCGGTGCGCTCGATCGGGTCAGGGGGCACCCGCGATCTTCGAAAAAGATTGAGCCATCGTTAAATTCGCGCAATTCAGCACAGTGAATATTGAGAAAGGTTGGCGCAGTGGCATATTCGAACGCACGCGTCGATGGGGAGGGCCCAATGGACATAACGCAATGTCCCGTACATCGGTATCCCTCGGAGACGATGAGATCGTTGCACCTGGATCCGGTCATGGACGAGGTCCGGGGATCGGGCGGCATCGCGCGGGTGCAATACCCCTACGGTGACGCGGCATGGCTGGTCACCGGATACGAAGACGTACGAACCGTCTACTCCCAGAAGGCATTCAGCCGCACCGGCATGTCGCAGGAGTCCGCACCGCGGCTCACCGCCGGCCTGCTGCTCCAGGGCGGTATCGGCAGCCTCGACGACAGCATCCACACCAAACTGCGGCGGGTCATCGGCCGGGAACTGACCCCGGCGCGGATGGCCGCGTTGCGCGCCGCCGCCGCGGCGATCATGACCCGGCGGCTCGCGGAACTGGCCGCGGCGGAACAGGGCGACTACGTATCCGTTGTCGCTAAACCCTACTCGCTGAATGTGCTGGGGGAGCTGGTCGGCATCGCCGAGGGCGATCAACAGGACGTAGGGGAGTGGGTGAGCGCGCTGCTGGCCGATGCCTCGGTGGCGGACGCCGGCGCGCGCAGCGCCGAGACCGCACTGCAGGATCTCGGCAAGTACGTACTGGGGCTCATCAAGGCCCGGAGGACCACGCCCACCGGCGATTTCGTCTCCGACCTGGTGCTGCACGGCGACGACCTGGAGAAGTGGGAACTGGTCACCGTCGTCTTCGCCCTCATCGTCGGCGGCTACGAATCGTCCGCGCACATGCTGAGCAAGATCGTGCTGCGGCTGCTGCTCAGCCCCGACCTCCGCGCCGAACTGCGGGCACATCCGGATCGGATCCCAGGTGCGGTCGACGAGCTGTTGCGCACCATCGCCCTGGCCGGCGGTGAGGGACTGCCGTGGCGGGTTCGTGAGCCCATCTCACTGGGCGGCGTGGACATGATGCCCGGCGACTTCGTTGTCCCGTCCATCGGCGCGGCCAATTTGGATCCGACCGTCTACGCCGATCCGGAGCGGGTGGATCCCACCCGAAACGCGAAGCCCCACATGGCCTTCGGCTACGGCGCGCGCTACTGCCTGGGCAGCCAGATCGCGCGTATGGAACTCGAGGTCGCGATCGGCATGCTACTGCGCGATTATCCCGACGCGCGGTTGGCCCTCGAGCCCGAACAGGTGCGCTGGCACGACGGATCGGCGGTATGGCAGCTGGCCGAACTGCCGGTCGCGCTGGGCGCGCCTTCCTACGCCGATGGGGCGATTCTCGAAGTCAATGGAGGTGTGATGTGAGCCTGACCAATCAGCGCAACAACCCGTTCACCGAACCCGAGCGAGCCAAACTCATCGAGCTCGGGCGCAAACATGTCATGGGCATGGAATTCACCGATATGGAGGAGGTCTGGATCAGCTCGGGGATGGAGCATCTGCTGTTGCAGACGGTCGGCCGCAGAAGCGGGAAGACCCACAAGGTGGCGCTGCCCTTCTGGGTGGACGGGGCGGGGCACCGCATCGTGGTGGCGTCCTTCATCGGAGCGCCCCAGCATCCGGCCTGGTACTGGAACCTCACCGACACCGGCGCCAATGCCGAGGTGCGGGTCAAGGTGCGGTCCGCCTCCTTCCAGACGCAGCCGGAGATCATCGAAGAACCTGAGTACGAACGGCTTTGGGCGGCCTTGACCACAGACCGGCCGTTCTACCAGGAGTATCAATCCCGCACCGAGCGCCGGATTCCCCTCGTGCGATTGCGCGAACTGTGAGCGAGATTTCCGTGGCGGCGTTGCAGGGGGTTCCGGTCACGGCCCTGTGGACGCTGTGGACCCGGGCGGTCGAATCCGCGGCGTCCTATACGGATTTTCGTGACCCTCTCGCCGAAGAGCTGTGCGAAGCAATCGATTTCGACTTCCGGACCTTCGGGCACCCCGCCCGAACCCAGGTGCTGCGGGCACGCACCATCGACGCGGAAATACAGCGCTTTCACCGGGATTCGCCCGGCGGCACCGTCGTGGCGCTCGGTGAGGGCCTCCAGACGACCTACTGGCGACTCGGCGCACCGGACCTGGACTGGATCTCGGTGGATCTGCCGGAGATGATCGACCTGCGGCGGCAGTTGTTACCGACCGAAGCACGGATGCGGTCGGTGGCCATGTCGGCGCTGGACCGCGCCTGGTTCGACCTGGTCGACGGCACGGATGTGCTGATCACCGCCGAGGGGCTGTTCATGTACCTGTCGCCGGGTGAGGTCTTCTCTCTCATCGGCGATATGGCCCAACGGTTTCCGGGTGCGAGCCTGATCTTCGACGTGCTGCCGCCCGGGTTCACCAAGCGCACGGCGAAGGGCGTGCGGCTATCGCGCAAATCGGACTACATGGTTCCGCGCATGCCGTTCGGCCTCACCGTGCCGCAAACTCGCGCACTGCCGCAACGAATTCCGGGAGTCGCGTCCTACCGAGAGCTTCGGATGATTCCGGGGCGCGGCTGGTCCGGTCCGCTGGCTCTCGGGGCCCAACGTCGGCTGCCGCTCATTCGCGACCATCGGCACCTGATCGCGCAGTTGACCTTCCGGTAGCCGCTGGCGCGAGCCCAGTCGACCGGTACCCCTGCCCGAGTCGATCTAGGCTCTCTGGCGGAAATGATGGAGCTGAGGAGTCAGGGTCGACCGTGGGTAGCTCAATGACGTCGTGGACCGCCGCGGATATCCCGAATCTGGCGGGACGAACCGCCGTGGTGACCGGAGCGAGCGCCGGAGTGGGGCTGGAGACGGCGCTGCGGCTCGCCGAGCGGGGGCGCGCGTCGTACTGGCCTGCCGGAATGTGGAAAAGGCCGGTGCGGCAGCGGAACTGATTCGCCAGACGGTGCCGGGGGCGGAGCTGCTGATCAACAACGCGGGCACGCTCAACCCGTAGGTTCGGTGAGTGTCGGCGGTGTCAGACTTCGAGTCCGAGCACCGATGCGAGTCGTTCGGCGTCCGCTCGGACTGTCGCGCCGCCGCCCTCGACCAGATCGGGCACTGCGGAGCGGGCGAACAGTGAGAACCCGAAGGTGTCCGGCGATTCCCGATTCGCCTTCGACAACAGCGTCACGGTGGCGAGGGGTTCATCGCGCATGTGATGTGCGCGTGCGGTTTCGGCGGTGTGGAAGCTGCGGCGAGTGGCCGAGGGCATTTTGTCCAGCTCGACGCGAGCGGCCTGTTGGATGGCGTAGCCGCTGTGCATCACAGTCGGCCTGGATAGTGATCATGTAGGCGTCAACCATGGCGCGACCGAAGATCAGCCACGGGTGCACGTAATCGTCACCGAGCGCCCGCGCGGCACGGTCTGCCTCATCCCAATGACGTAGGGCGTCACCCTCGCGACCGATCTTGGTGTACGACAGCGCCATCGCTAGGTGCAGCAATCCCCACAGCGCGAGGTCCGGGCCTGCCTTGTCAGGGCTCAGTAGCGCGCACATCTGGTGGGCCAACGCGACGCGCACCTCGTGTTCCTCGCCCGCGTCGCGGTACACGTGGTTGACATACCAAGCCGCGGCGGCCATCGCGTGCGGGTCGTCGGCATCCTGCGCAGCTGTCATGGCACGGTCGCCCGACATCAGCACCAGCGCCGCGGGCGGTTGGAACGACAGATACAGCTGGGTGAGGTGGTAGACCTGCGCGAGCAGCGCCTGAACCCTGCGACGGTCCTTGCCGTCGAGCTGTCGCACCGCAACACGCGTGTCGCACAACAGATTCGGCAACAAGGTCGCCACCGCCGAACGCTGGTGGGCCGCACCATGCCACAACACCCACGCCTGCTGCACACGCGCGGACAGCGCCTCGGGCGGCAGATCGGCGTTCTCGGTGCTGGGGGTGACCGGATAGGAGGCGAGTGCTTCGGTGACCTTGGGCAGGGCTGGGTGTGTCGCTTTCGCGTAGACCGAGCGGGCCAGGGGTTGCTCGCCGGTCAGCTGGGTCAGGTCGTTGACATCGAGGATCTCGGCCAGGCGGATGAGCATGGGCAGGCGCGGCAGCTTCAGACGGCCGGTCTCGAGGGATTTGACCCAGCTGCCCGAGCGGCCGGCGAGTTCGCCGAGCATGGGGCGACACCAGCAGCGACACCCGCGCTGAACTGGCCACCGTCACAGCCCAACTCGCCAAAACCCAGCAATCCGTCGACCGCTACCTGGCCGCGTTCGAGAACGGCACCCTCGAACCCGAACTCGTCGGCGGCCGATTGACCGAACTGCGCTCCAAGACAACGCAACTCCTCGCCCGCCGCGATCAACTCACCGAATCGCTCGCCAGCGTTCCCCGCGCGCCCGCGCCCGCAGTCTTGGACCGGATCGCCGACCACATCGTCGAGATCGTCACCAGCGGCAACCACACCCAATCCAAGGCGCTGATCGAAACCCTGGTCGCCCACGTCAAGATCGCCGGACCGGACCGGCTCATCCCCATCTTCCGCATCCCCCAACCCGGAAACGAGAACGGGGCTGGTACCGCAGATGCGGTACCAGCCCCGATGAGATCGGTTCGTGCAATGACCCCTTTGGTGGAGCTAAGGGGACTCGAACCCCTGACCCCCACACTGCCAGTGTGGTGCGCTACCAGCTGCGCCATAGCCCCGGATGGTTGCCGCGCGGTTTCCCGGGCGACTGGGAGAAGGTACACCAGGGGACCCCCTCGAGTGCAAATCGGCTGGAAATATGGGTGGGCGGGGGGTGGGTTTGCGCGCGTAGAGTGGGCGGTGATTCGTTGTCGTCCGGGGTGGTTCGCGGGGAAGGCGGCCGCTCCGCGGGGAAGGTCGGACGCCGGTGAGGCTGATCAATGGCCGGTACGAGCTGCGGGAGCTGGTCGGCAAGGGCGGGATGGCCGAGGTCTGGGATGCCTGGGATCGGCAGTTGCGCAGGCAGGTTGCGGTCAAGGTGCTCGATGCGGGCAGTGTCGCGGTGCGGGCGCAGGATGAGCAGGTGGCCTGGCAGCGGTTCGAGCGGGAGGCGCGGATCGCGGCGCAGATGAACTGCACCAATGTGGTGATGCTGCACGACTCGGGGGTGTTCGCCGAGAACGGGTGCCGCTCACCGTTTCTGGTGATGGAGTTCATTCACGGGGAGAATCTGCGGCAGTTCATGCGGGCCCGGGAGAACTGGTCGCTGCCGGCGCTGGCGCGGATTCTCACCGATGCGCTCAGCGGGCTGGTGTACGCGCACTCCAAGCAGGTGGTGCACCGCGATATCAAGCCCGAGAACATCATGATCTGCCGCGACGGCACGGCAAAGCTGGCCGATTTCGGGATCGCCATCGAGATGCGGGAGAACATGCTGCGACTCACCCGCGCCAATCAGATGGTGGGTACGCAGAACTATTCCGCGCCCGAGTATCTCGAACACGGCAGGTTCACCCATCTCAGTGATGTGTACTCGTTCGCAGTGGTGTGCCATGAGGTGCTGCAGGCGGTGTTCGCGCCGGCGCCGCTGCCCGCCCGGCTGAAATCGGTGCTGGATCAGGCGCTTTCGCCGGATCCATCGCTGCGTTTCCAATCCGCCGCCGAGTTCCAGCACTATTTCCGGGACGCCGTCCACTCCGAGACCCGCAGCCTGACCCGAACCGTCAAGGGCCCCAGGCCGGAGCCGGTCACCGTGCCGGTGCGAGCGCATACCAGCGTCCTGACCCCGGCCCCGCCGGTGCGGCAGCGGGAGGAAAGGCACGGCGTCGAGCTGCCGGCGACCGGTCTGTGGGGGATCTTCGTCCGCCCGGCCCTGGAATACCGCCAGCGCGTGCTGGAGGGACTCACCCGCGACGATCCCCGTTACATCGGCGGCGTGCTGCTCGGCGCTGCCGGTGCCGGAATCGCGCTGGGCTGGCTGGTTTTCGTGCTGCTCGCCTGGGTGATCCTGTCGATCGCCCACCACCTGTAAGGAACTGCGATGAACAACCGACGGGCCGGCCTGGCCTGGCAGCAGTACGTGTACGCCGGATCCCGATCGTGGCACTGGCTGCGGGTGGCGTCCGCGGTCGGCGGGGCCTTTTTCCTGGCCACGCTGCTGTGGCTGACCTACACCGTGCTCTGAGGGGTGCCCGTGCGAATCGTCTGCCTGAACTGCCTGGCGGAGTTCAAGTTCGATACCGCCCGCCGCTCCTGGATCTGGGTGCTGCGCCAGCCCAACGGCGGGTTCGCCACCCGCGTCGCGGACTATTCGCGCCGCCTGGATCGGCGCTGCCCGAACGGCTGTGAGATCGACGAGGAGATCCTCGACCATCCGACCACCGTGATCGGCTTCGTCGGCGAATCCGCCTCGTCCAAGACGCATCTCATCGTGTCGATGATCTATTCGGTCATGAACGACCCGATGCTGGCCCGGGAATGGTCCATCGTGCCGTCCCGCCGTTCGACGAAAATGCTGGCCGCGCTGGAGAACACGCTGATGAACCGGCAGGCGATCGGCTACACCCAGAAGCGGGGCTACGTCGGCGCGCAGCAGCGGCAGGAGAACGGCATCGGGCCGCTCGGCGCACCGCAGCCGCAGGGTCTGCCGCAACCACCACGCCCGCCGCAACCGCCGATGGCCCAGCAGCAGACCCGGACCCACGCCTGGAGCGGCTGGCAGGTCCGCACCCCGATTCTCATCAAGTTCACCTCGCTGTCCACCAGGCGCACAGTGAATCTCGCCTTCGTGGATGTCGCGGGCGAGGATGTGGCCGACGCCGAGATCGCCGCCAAGGTGAGCCCGCACCTGGCCATCGCCGACTTCCTCTGGTTCGTGGTGCCGTCCACATTGAACAAGCAGTATCTGGCCATCATGCGCGAACACGCGGGACCGGCCAACGAGGAGAGCCTGAACAACAATGTCGAGCACTCCCAGACCGTCGGCCGCACCAAGATGATGATCGACCAGATCGCCAAGCTGTGGCGCACCGCCAACAGCTATCCGCTGGATCTGCCCATCGAGCCGCCGCGCCTGCACGCGTCGACCATCATCGCGAAATCGGATCTGCTGTCGCTGATCAATCTGCCCGAGGTCGGCCTGGTCGCGCCGCCGCCGGACTGGGCCGATACGCCGTACAGCCTCGACGGCGCAGGCAACCTGTATCAGCCCGGCCAGATCGACTATCGCTCCGACGCCACCAGAAGCCTGGTGCGCAAACTGTTTCCGGCTGTCGACGCCACGTTGTCCATCCATTTCCCGCACAACCGCTACTTCCCGGTCTCGGCGGTCGGGTGCGGTAAGCGGGCCGACAATACCTATCCGGTGTTCAAGCCGTTCGCGGCCGTGGACCCGGTCATCCACATGCTCGACCGCATCGACCAGCTCCGGGCGGACCGATGACGGGTTTCGCGCAACTGCTGTGCGGCTGGGCCGTGGTGACGCTGGAGTCCTCCGGGACCGGGGTCGGTGTGGTCGCCAGATCCGGAAACTGGCCCGCCGCACTGGGATCCACCACGCGGGAGCTGGGGTCGCTGGTCACGTGGGATGGTTCGCCCGCGCCGCCGGAGGCGTTCGCGCTGGAGTTCACCGTGGTGCGGGGGCTGGCGGTGGCGGTGCTGAAGACGCCCGCCAATGACCGGCCCGGCACCTGTGTGACGCACCTCGTCGCGGGTGGCCGCGGAACACTCGACGGCGCAACGACTTTGAGCATCTATGACGCGGGACGATTCCGCACCTCGCTCGACGACGCCGAATTTCCCACCGATCACTGGCCGCCGCTGCCGAATTCCGTGGAGGACAGTCCCGCCGTCACCGCCGCGGCCGACGCCTACCTCGACCTGGATTGGCTGCCCGCGCTGCTCGGCTACACCCTGGCGCATCTGGCCGGGCGCGGCCCCGCCATCGAACTGCACGTCGAGAGCGGTGCGGACGCCGTGGCCATGCTGCGGGCGCTCTACGGCCTGCTGCCCCGGAACAGCCTGCGGGACTTGACCTTCTGCACCTGCAGCACACCGTCCTCGGCTCCCGTCGCGATCACCGCGGTGACCCGCGACAGTCCTGCCCCGCCCGGTGGAGCGCGCCGCATCGTCACGCCGGGCGATCCCGGCGACGAATCGGACCCGTTCGTCCTGCTCGGGCAGCAGATCATCGGCCATCGGCGAGCCGGTGTCACGCTTCCCGAATCCCTGTCCACCGCAGACGAAATCGGCCACTGGTGCTATCGACGGCACCTGCGCACCCTGGGTCCAGCCGAGCTGGACGACGACCACCTGGCCGAGGTGATCACCGACCCGGAGCTGAACCCCGACTGGCTCCGCGACGAAGCGGTGGCCGGGCGCGCCGTCCGTCTCGCCATCGGAAGACCCAGCGTGGCACAGGCATTGGCGCGGCTCGACCATCGTCCCAGCGTCCGCCGCACCTTCGAGCAGGTTCTCACCGACCGTGTCCTCACGGACGGCCGCGACCGCACCCGCACCGTCGAGGTGGCCCGGCAGCTCGGCATCGATCTCAGCGCGGCGCTGGCCACCTCCGCCTGGCAACGCCTGGAATCCGGGACCGCGCCGCTGACCGCTGCCGATGCCGAATCGGTGTGGCCGCGCCTGCAGGGGGACTGGGCCACCGGCGAAATCGAGCATCGCCGAATCGTCGCCGCCCATCTGCTGCGCCACCGCGCCCTGCGCGAGCATGCGATCGGCTCCCGCGACCGGGCCCTGGTCTACGAGGCCCTCAGCGCCGAGGTCGACGATCCGGGCACCCACACCGGCGGCAGCCGAATCCTGCGCCAGGCCATGTACACCAACCTCGGCATCGTCGCCCAGCTGGTGGTGAACATCTCGTGCAACGGGCGCGATCGCTATGCGCTGGAACAGATCCTGGCCTGCGCGCCCGCCGACCTGCTGCCCGCGCTGCTGGCCGAGGCCACCCGCTACCCCGCGATCGACGCCCGGGCCGTGTTGAAGGCCCTCACCCTCACCCGCTCCGAACCGGCCGAACTGGTGGCCGCCCTCCGCCCCGCGTGGCGCACGCTGCGCAAGACCCTGGACCTCCCGGAACCGATCGAGGCCCTGGTCGTCCTCGCCATCCCGGCGCCCCCCGACGATCAGCAGCGAGACGCACTCCGCCCGCCCCGCAGAGCATTCGGATGGACCAGGCAGCGCGGCACCTGGTCTCGCGCCGAAATCTCGGCCCTGCTGCGCACCCCGGCCGAGGAGCCACTGGAGGCCGAATCCCCCACCGAAACCCTGTCCGCCGCCCTGACCGCGGACCTCGAATTCGTCGTCTCCGCGCTGGTCTCCCGCTCCCGCACCCCCGATGCCGTCCCCGCCCTGCGCCGCATCCTCGCTCTCACCCCCGCCGAACAGCTCCCCACCCTGGTCACCGCCTGCGCCCGGCAATGGGACATGCCCCCATCCACCCTCCTGGCCACGGTGGCAGCCCTCGACCTGCCCCCGGCCGACCTGACCGGAACCCTCACCGGCGGCTGGCCTTGGCTCCGTACCCGCCTGGACCTCCCCCAGGCCATTGCCGCCCTGCTGGTCCTGGACCCTGCGGACAACCTGCCGACGGCGGCGACACTCACACCGCAAGAACAGGATTCACGCCGTGCCTGGCAGTTCTGGCGTTGACATGACCTGAATCAGCGGCAGCTCCGCTTCACCGACCAGCGCCCGGTACCGTCGCAGCACGTCCTGCAGATCCGCGTCCTCCGGCACCGACTCGCGCGCCGACCGCTCGATCATCGCCGCCTGCTCCAGCAGGATGCTTCGCCGCTCGGGATCACTTGTGTGATCCGCGATCTGGGCCAGTGCTTCGAGCTGACGGATCATGACAGCGGGCATGCCGCGCGCGGACTGTCGAATCTTTTCGAAGGCCCGCTGCACCAGCCGCTCGTAACTCGCCTGCGCCGCGATAACGCGGACATAGCCGTCCTTGCAGCGGTAGACCGGGCTCGGCTCCCATACCACCGCGATCCGCGACAGACAGTCACCGAGCCAGTCGATGCAGGTCAGGGCGGTGAAGGTGTCGTTCACCGCGGTAGACAACGCGCGCAGGGCGATCTCGACCAACTGGTCGATACCGAAGGAGATGTCCTGGGTCAGCGACCGGGTGGGCCCGGCCACGTGCCCACGCGAGAAGTTCTCCGATATCCGCTCGGCCACCGACGCGGGCCAGACGGTGGCCACCACCTGCCCCTCGGTGAGGAAATGCCCCGGCCGGTACGGGAGGTGAATCACCGCGTCCGCCTCGGTCGCGAGCCGCACCAGCTGCTCGTAGCGGATGTAGCGCAGGTATCCGCTGCCGGTCACCCGGACCTCGCCGCCCTCGCCCGCCATCCGTTCCAGCAATTCGGCCGCCGTCGGCCCGCAATGCAGGGTGGTGGGCTCGGCGCTGCGCTGCGCCTCGATTCCGGCCGCCACCTCACCCGCGATCTCGGCGATGACATTGGGCAGCTGGATCGCCATGGCCATGTGATTGATGAAGTAGATCAGCACGGCGAGATCGAGCACCAGCGAGGCGATCGACACCGTCGTGCTGATGTGCGGCACGAAATCCGATCCGATGGACACCAGCGCGGCGATGGCGTAGACGAAGGTCGCCACGAAGGTTCCGAGGGTGACCTGGGTGCCCCGATCGCGAATGAAGGTGCGCAGCATGCGCGGACCGAACTGGGTGGAGGCCAGCGTCAGCGCCACGATCGTGATGGAGAAGACCACACCCACCACGGTCATGATGGCGGCGGCGATGGCCGTCAGCACCTGCCGCGCCGTGTCGGGCGGGCCGCCGATGACCCAGGACGGAATCGTGAAACCGCCCCGATATGCCGCCCGGTCCAGCAGGTAGGTGATCCCGAACAGCCCGACGGCCGCCAGCACTTCCACGGTCGGCACAAACCACAGATTGGTTCGCAATGCCTCGCGGCGGCGGTCGAATTCGAGGGGAATACCGGCCACGGTCGAGCCTCCTGCGCTGTTCCGGCGTCATGCCCTGACGCCGACCAGACTTCCCGGCTCACCCATCCGAGATGCCCGGACGTGTGATCACCGTACCCCCTGCTCAGCGCCAGGTCGCGCGCAGGGTCAGCGAACGACGTCCTTCGGTTCCAGGTCGAGCTGTCGATCGCCGCGGAGGAATCGGGTCACCTCCGGGGCGAGTTGATCGGAAATCACGACCAGACCCAGATGGCCGTCGTGGTACACGTGCAACCGCGCGTCGGGTATGAGCCGCGCCATGATCTTCGCGTTCACGAGGGGAATGATCGGATCGTCGTCGCCCGCCAGGATCAGCGTCGGCTGCCGGATCAAACCGAGGAACGGGAGGCTGGTCCATCCGGCGCCGGCCAGCAGCTGCAGCAGATAGCCGCGAGCGGAGGCCGCCGACGAGTGTCCGGCCAGCAGGGTTGTCACCCGATCCGGATCGGTGCGCAGCCGGCCACCGTAGAGTTCCGCGGCGATCGTGGTGGCGTACCCGGCGTCGCGGTATCGGCGCGGAGTGATCATCTTGCGCAGGACCTTCGGGTGCGCGGGGACCATCATCCAGCCGGTGGCGGTGCTGACCAGGACCAGGCGCCGGCAGCGCCGGGGGTTCTGGAAGGCGATCTGCTGAGCCAGGCCGCCACCCCAGGAGATGCCGAGCACATCGAAGGTGTCATAGCCGAGTTGGGTGAGCAGTGTGGTGACCCGGCCGGCCAGCGTGGTCAGGAGATAGGGCCGCCGGGACAACGGCGAACGACCGATCCCCGGTGGGTCGAACCGGATCACCGGAATCGCCGGATCCAGCTCGTCGACGAATGGCTGCAGCAGCTCGAGGCTCGCGCCGATCCCATTGCACAACACCAGCGGGACGCCGACACCGGGGCGGACCACAACGTGCAGGCGGTCGCCGGACACGGTGTACTCCCGGGCATTTTCACTCGCCATTGGGTGTCCTCGTGGGTATTGGAGCACGATCCGTGCACCAGAGTACGCATCGCCCCATCCGGCTGGGCGATCGCTCCGGTGAGCTGGAGGCCCGCACCGGCGAATCTCGGTAACGCCCGATACCAGCCGATCGAGGCCGGCCCGGGCAGTTACGTGCTGGACAGATAGGGGGCGGACTGACGCCAGGCCGCGCGGCGCAGCAGGCGCAGGCCGTTGAGTCCGACGATCACGGTCGAACCCTCGTGTCCGGCAACGCCCAACGGCAGCGGCAGGGTCCCGAGCAGGTCCCACAGCACCAGCACCGCTATGAAGGTCGCTGCGATAACCAGGTTGGCGACGACCACCCGCCGGGCGCGGCGGGACAGAGCTATGACGGCGGGGATGGCGGTGAGGTCGTCGCGCACGACCACCGCATCGGCGGTCTGCAGGGTCAGGTCGGAACCCGCTCCGCCCATGGCGATTCCGCTGTCGGCGGCGGCGAGAGCGGGTGCGTCGTTGATGCCGTCGCCGACCACCGCAACCCGGTCACCGGCCGACTGCAGGGCCCGGACGACATCGACCTTCTGGTGCGGGAGCAGCTCGGCGCGGGCGTCGGTGAGCCCGACCTGCGCGGCGAGACGATGCGCGGCACGACTGTTGTCTCCCGTCAGCAGAATCGGGGCGGCCCCGGTCACACGCACCGTGAGATCGATCGCGGTGGCGGCCTCGGGGCGGAGCTGATCGGTGATCGCCAGTACTCCGATCGGGCGCCCATCACGGGCGACGACGACCGCGGTGAATCCCTTCTCCTGCAATCCGTCCACGGCCGTGCGGGCGGCCCGGTCCGCATCCGTCGCACCCTGCTCCGAGCTCGGGAGCAGCGCCACCGGAGAACCGACCGCGATCCGACGCTGTCCGATCCGGGCGCAGACACCGCGCCCGGGATCGGCGGCGAATCCTTCGACGGCCGGCAGCTGCTGCCCCGCGGCGCGGGACGCGCGCACGATGGCCGCCGCGAGCGGGTGCTCACTGTCGAGTTCGGCGGCCGCCGCCAGCCGCAGCACCTCCGACTCACTGAATTCCGGATCGACACTGCGGATTTCGTCGACGTGCGGGGCGCCGCGGGTCAGCGTCCCGGTCTTGTCGAAGGCGATCCGCGTGGTCGTACCCAGCCGCTCCATGACCACGGCCGACTTGACCAGCACGCCGTGCCGCCCGGCATTGGCGATGGCGGCCAGCAGTGGCGGCATGGTGGCCAGCACCACCGCGCACGGGGAGGCCACGATCATGAAGGTCATGGCGCGCAACAGGGCTCGCTGCAGCGGGTCGCCGAAGGCGAGTGGAATCGTGAACACCGCAAGGGTCACCGCGACCATGGCGAGGGAGTACCGCTGTTCCACCTTCTCGATGAACAGCTGCGTGCGCGCCTTGGTGTGCCCGGCCTGTTCGACGAGGGCGGCGATGCGCGCGACCACCGAGTCCTCGGCGCGGCGATCGACCCGGATCCGCAGGGCCCCGGTGCCGTTCAGGGTGCCGGCGAACACCTCGTCGCCGGCGGTCTTGTCCACGGGCAGCGGTTCGCCGGTGATGGTGGCCTGATCCACTTCGCTGCCGCCGTCGATCACGGTGGCGTCGGCGGCGATTCGCTCGCCGGGGCGGACCAGGACCACATCGCCGAGGTTCAGGTCGGCGGCGCGCACGGTCTCCTCACCGGCGTCGGTGAGCCTGGTCGCGGTCTCGGGCGCGAGGTCGAGCAGGCCGCGCACCGAATCCTCGGTCCGCGCGGTGGCCAGCGCCTCCAGTGCCCCGGAGGTCGCGAAGATGACGATCAGCAGGGCCCCGTCGGTGATCTGCCCGATGGCCGCCGCGCCAAGGGCCGCCACCACCATGAGCAGGTCGACGTCGAGGGTCTTCTCACGCAGCGCCTGGAGCCCGGCCCAGCCCGGCTCCCAGCCGCCCGCGGCGTAGCAGGCCAGGTACAGGCCCCACCACAGCCAGCCGGGCGCGCCGGCCAGCTGCGCGGCCAGCCCGAGCAGGAACAGCGCGAGGGCCACTGCGGCCCATCGCATCTCGGCCAGCTCGAACAAGCGGGTCCGGCGGACCGCCACTTCCGGCTGCGGGAATGCCTTTACCGGCGTCGCCACGACCACGACTCACCTCCATTGCTACCTCCGACCGACCGGACAATACCAGAACACATGAAGACATCTTCATGTGTATAAGGTTCCTCGAGGTACCCTCCTGTGTTATGGGACATGGCGTCGAGGGCCGCGATCGGCCGACGGCACGGCTGGACGCCGAGGCCGCCGCCCATGTCGCGACCACCCTGCAGGCGCTGGCCACCCCCAGCCGGCTACTGATCCTCAGCGAGCTGCGCCAAGGCCCGCTCGCGGTCACCGAACTGGCCTCGTCGATCGGCATGGAGCAGTCGGCGGTCTCGCATCAGCTGCGCCTGCTGCGCAATCTCGGGCTGGTCGTGGGCACCCGGACCGGCCGCAGCATCGTCTACAGCCTCTACGACAATCACGTCGCGCAACTGCTGGACGAGGCCATCTACCACAGCGAACACCTGCGCCTGGGGCTCACGGACCGCTCCACCACAGCCTGACCCGATCACAATCGGCGGACCTCGCACGACGGAAACCGCTGCGCGGCAGGGCAATCCAGCGGTCGGTACGAGGGCGCGCGGCCGCCGGCACACCCCCGGCTCGGCAGGCGATCAGTTGGGGGCGAGAGCCCCGGGGTGGTAGCTGACCGCGGGGTTCCACAGGAAGAAGCCGTTGTAGCCCGCCGCGTAGGTGGCGTCGATCTGCGCCCTCACCTCCGCATCGCCGTAGGCCACGCCGAGGCTGAAATCCTGGAGCCACGGGATGATCTGGGCGTTGGTGCCCGCGGTGCGGGCACGGAAGTCCTGCAGGGACCGGAAGACGATGTCGTAGGGCTGGGCGTTCGGGTTGGCGACGTCGTATTCGCCGGTGTGCCAATGGCTCGGGTAGAGCATCGGGGCCAGGAAGTCGGCGTAGCGGGCCATCGACGGGATGTCCTGGGCGATCTCGTCAGGGCGGGTGGCGGCGATGCCGAAGACGGCCGCGCTCAGCGAGGCGCCGGCATCGTGCACGGGTTCGCGGCAGTCGCGCAGGAAATTGGCGATGGAGTCCGACGGCGATTCGGCCAGGCCCGGGAACTGCATGCCGGTGAGGTTGCCGTCGGGGCGGCGAATGTAGTCGTACATGACGCCGTCGAAGCCGAGCCGGGCCGCCTCGACCGCGAGATCCCGGTTATAGGAACGGATTTCGGGACTGGCGAAGTTGGTGAAGGCGATCGCGCCGTAGCCGCTGGAGTACGGCTGGCCCGACGGGTTCTGGATCACCCAGTCGGGGTGGCCGTTGTGCCAGGCCCAGCCGGCCAGGGTGGGGTCGCGGAAGGCGACGATGCGGCCGACCACCTTGATGCCCATATCGTGGAGTTGCTTCAGCGCGCCGGGCGCGTCGTAAATCGTGGTGGCGGCGCCGGATTCGCGGGCGAGCGGCACCTGCGAGTCGTAGCCGACCATCCCGTCCTCGTCCTTGATATCGAGTTCGACGGTGTCGATGCGGCCCTCGCGTGCCATGTCCAGCACGGCATCGCGCATGGGGTCGTAGGCCCAGGCGTAGGCGGTGACGTGGACGGCCCGGATGCGCGGCAGGGCCACCTCCACTTTCAGCGGGATGGTGACGTGGTCGCCCGCGGCGCCGGTGGCCACGACAGTGGTGTCGAGCGGTGCGTGCGGCAGCTGGATCTCGAAGGATCCGTCCTTGGCCGGCTGGACGGACCGGTCGCCCACCGACACCTGCTTCGCGCCGATCGCCTTGCCGCGCACCGTCACCGGATCACGGTAGGAGGTCGCAGCGGCCGTCGGGGCCAGCTCCAGGCGGGGCGGCCGGGCGTCGGCGCCGGCGGCCGAGGGGCGGCTGCGGCCGAAGACGAACACCAGCGCGGCGAGCACCAGAATCACGACCGCGCCGATCGCGAGCAGGGTGGACCGCCGGCGGCGGATCGACCGGAGTCGCATGAGCAACGTACACACCAACTTCCGCTGACAGCTGTTGGCATCACTATCGCGCCTGCCCGCAGGTGTCGGCTGTTTTTCGCCGAGATCACCGCAAAACCGTTGTCGCCGCGTAGCGTTGCGGCGATGAAGGCGTCGACGACGCTGCGGATGATCGCGGCGGCGCTACTGTGCACGGCCGCCACCGCCTGCGGAGCAACCACCGCCACCGTGCCGCACCCCGCGGCCGTCACCACACCCCCACCGACCTGGAGGCCGCCGGATCCGGCCGCGGTGGCCGCCAATGAGCTGGGGCAGATCCCGATCCTCATGTACCACCGCATCGAGGCCGAGCCCGGTAGTGAATACGACCAGACGCCAACGAAATTCATCACCGAGCTGGACCGCCTCTACACCGACGGCTACCGGCCGATCACCATCGCCCAGTATCTGGCGGGCGCCATCGACCTACCCGCGGGCACCCACCCGGTGGTCCTCACCTTCGACGACTCCACCCGAACCCAGCTCACCCTCGGCGATTCCGGCGATCCCACCCCCGACTGCGCGGTCGGCCTGCTCGAGCAATTCCATTCCCGCCACCCGGATTTCGCCGCTACCGCCACCTTCTACGTCAACAACGAGCCGTTCGGCGACGACCCCCGCGCCCTGGCCTGGCTGGTCCGCCACGGCTACGACATCGGCGCCCACACCGCCACCCACCCCAACCTGGCGCACCTGTCCCCCACCGATGTTCAGCGCGAACTGGTCCAGAACGTGCGTGCCATCACGACCGCCGCGCCCGGCACCGTCATCCAATCCATGGCCCTCCCCCTGGGCGTCTACCCCGCAGATCACGCCCTCGCCACCTCCGGAGCCTGGGACGGCACCCCGTACACCTTCGACGCCGTCCTCCTCGTCGGCGCCAACCCCGCTCCCTCCCCGTTCGCCGCCGCCCTCGACCCGAGCGGCCTCCCTCGAATCCGGTCCGGCCGCACCGCAGTTCCCTTCGACTCCACCTACTGGCTCGACTGGTTCGCGGCGAACCCCAGCGCCCGTTACACCTCCGACGGGGACCCCGCCCATCAGTCCTTCCCCCGACCCCTCGCCGACCAGCTCTCCCCACGCTTCTCCGCCACCGCCCACACCTACTGATCCGCCCGCCGCGACGCGGCTGTTGAGCCCCGCCGCGACGCGGCTGTTGAGCCCCGCCGCGACGCGGCTGTTGAGCCCCGCCGCGACGCGGCTGTTGAGCCCCGCCGCGACGCGGCAGCGCTCAACAGCCCAGGCAGCCCGGGGGCACGATCTCGCACCACCACGGTTTCGGGGGTGGGATGGGCGCGTTGGGATCACCTGCGCCCGATACCAGCCAATCGCCTTGAACAGTGACCTCACGACCGTCGAGCGGGCGGGTGGCGGGGCCATTGGCGACGGAGCCGTCCAGGTTGAATTTGCTGCCGTGACAGGGGCAGTTGATGGTTCCGCCGGAGATGTCGTCGACAGCGCAGCCCAGGTGGGTGCAGATCACCGACAATCCGATGAAGTTCCCGGCATTCGGTTGTGTCACAACGGTATTGCCGACAATGACGCCGCCGCCCACCGGAACGTCGGCGGTACGGGCGAGAGCGTTGTCGGGAGCGCCCTCCTCGGTGACGGTGACCGGAGCGGGCTCGGTGGCCTCGGGTTGCTCGGCGGCCGGAGCGACCGGCGGCGCGGGGGCGGGGCCCGCGATCAGTTGGCCGTCTTGAACATTCACCTGCCGCCCGGCGAGACCGCGCGTCGCCGGACCGTGCAGCAGCGCCCCGTCCAGCGCGAATTGGCTGCCGTGGCAGGGACAGGTGATCACCCCGCCGGAGATCGAGTTCACCGCACAACCCTGATGCGGGCACACCGTCGAAAAGGCCAGAAAGGTACCGGTATTCGGCTGGGTGACGACGGTGTCGCCGAGAATCACGCCGCCGCCGACCGGGACGTCCGAGGTACCGGCGAGCACGGTGCCGTTCACCGGCGCCGGCCCCGATTCGGGAGCAGGCGCTTCCGTGGTCGGCGCGGCAGCGGCCGTGGTGGTCGGCATAGGGGCGGCGGACGTGGCCGGCGCGGCGGAGGTGGTGCCGGCCACGGGTGCCGCGGCGCGCTGACTCGTACAGGCGGCGGCCACCATCACCACCCCCGCCGCGACGATGACTTCCCGGCGTCCAACCTGATCGATACTCATCGCGACCTCGACTGCTCGGCAGGCTGATGATGGTGAAACGGTGCGGCATCTGATTCGGTTCGATGACCAAGGGATTCGGTTCGATGACGCGGCCGCCGGTCATGTGTCACGGTGGACACCGTGTTCGGCGAACGTGTGGCGAGAATACGGTGGCGGCCCGGCTCCGGCCGGCTGGTGACCATCATGGCGGTCTGTTTCGGACTCACCGTGGTGATCACGCGGCTTTATCTGATGGCTGCGGGCTATCCCAAGATCGGTGGCAGCACCTACCACATCGCGCATGCGCTCTTCGGCGGATTACTGCTGGTCATCGCCTGTCTGGTGATGTTCCTGTTTGCCGGGCGCGGGGCGCTGACCACCGCCGCGGCGCTCTCCGGGGTCGGGCTGGGCCTGTTCATCGACGAGGTCGGGAAGTTCATCACCTCGGACAACGACTATTTCTTTCCGCTCGCCGCACCCATCATCTACCTTGCCTTCCTGCTGATCGTGCTGGTCGCCCGCTATGCCGCGCGCAGCCGGGTGCGCCCGCCCGCCCTGGTGCTGGCCGAGGTCACCGAACAGGTCGGGATGGATGTGGGCGGCACGATCGATGTGGAACAGCGCAACGACCTGCTGAACAGCCTCGACCACATCGACCGCAGCGGTTTCACCCCCGACACCGTGGCCCTGTGCGACGCCCTCGGCACCTACCTGCGCACCACCCACGAGACCGCCCAGCCCTCCCGCTTCGCCCGGCTGCGACGGGCCTACCGGCGCGCCGAGGACGCGATCCTGCCGCAGCGGGTGCTGGCGGCCGTCCTCATCACCGTCCTGATCGGCCACGCCATCTGGACCCTGCTGCGGCTGGTGCTGGCCATCATCGTGCTGGCGGGCTGGCACTCCCCATGGGCCGCGCTCAACCACTTCCTCGACGTCACCCAGAACCACGGCTGGAAGGCCTTGGTGGGCTTGGGCATCGCCGCGGTCGCCGAACTGCTGGTCGGCGTCGGCTGCGCGGTGGCGGCCGCCGCGTGGATTCGCGGCCGCGCCGATATCGGTGTCCGGCTGGGCATCTGGTCCAACATCCTGTCGCTGACCGTGGTGAATGTGCTGGCCAGTTACTTCAGCCAATTCCTCACCGTGTTCACCGCCATAGCCGAAGCGCTACTGCTTTGGCTCCTCATCCGCTACCGCACGCGATACTGTTCGGTGTGAGCGCATTTCGGCACAGCCCTCCCCCTGCGAGGTCGAGAGGGCGGGTTCCGCGCAATGCCGAGTTGCTACTCTGCGTGGCCGCACTGGCCCTGATCGCCTTCGCCTACCTGGCCATGACCTCGGCCACCGGCAATGGCTTCGACGGCCAGAGTGTCCGCGCGCTCGGCGTATTCACGGTCTTCGTGCTGGTCACCCATCTGGCCGTGCGCCGCTGGGCGCCCGCTGCCGACCCGGTGCTACTGCCCTGCGTGGTACTGCTCAACGGCATCGGGCTGGTCCTCATCGACCGGCTGGACCGCGCCGAGGTGGTGAAGGCCAAGAACGCCGGCGAGCCGATACCGTCGTCGGACTCGGCGCATCAGCTGATCTGGACCGGCCTGGGCATGCTGCTGTTCGTGCTGGTGCTGGTCTTCGTGCCCGACCACACCAAACCGGCCCGCTACGGCTACACGTGCGGCCTGGCCGGTGTGGTCGCGCTGCTCATCCCCGCCCTGCTGCCCTCCCGCTTCAGCGAGGTCAACGGCGGCAAGAGCTGGATCCTGATCAGCGGGTTCTCGATTCAGCCCGGTGAGTTCGCCAAGGTGCTGCTGATCATCTTCGTGGCCGCCTTCCTGGTCGCCAACCGGGACCTGTTCACCACCGCCGGAAAACGCTTCCTCGGCATGACCTTCCCGCGCCTGCGGGATCTGGCCCCGCTGCTGCTGGTCACCTTCATCGCGGTGCTGGTGCTGGTGTACGAGAAGAACCTCGGCTTCTCGCTGCTGGTCTTCGGCACCGTGCTGGCCATGATGTACATCGCTACCGGGCGGGCCTCGTGGCTGCTCATCGGCCTGGCCATGTTCTCGGTCGGCGCGGTCATCGCCTATCAGCTGTACGGGCACGTTCGGGTCCGCGTCGAGGTGTGGCGGGACCCGTTCGCCACCTATTACACGACCGGGTACCAGATCTCGCAGGGCCTCTTCGGCATGGGCACCGGCGGGCTGGCCGGGACCGGGCTGGGTAGTGGGCGGCCGCAGGACGTGCCGTTCGCCGGAACCGACTTCATCATCTCCACCATCGGCGAGGAGCTCGGACTGATCGGCCTGGCCGCGGTGCTGGCGCTGTTCCTCATCCTGTGCATCCGTGGTTTCAGCGCAGCCCTCACCACCCGCGACGCCTTCGGCAAGCTGCTCGGCGGCGGGCTGGCGTTCTCGATCGGCTGGCAGCTGTTCGTGGTGGTCGGCGGTGTCACCAAACTGATTCCGCTGACGGGTCTCACCACCCCGTTCATGTCCTACGGCGGTTCGTCGCTGCTCGCCAACTACATCATCCTGGCGCTGCTCATCCGCATCTCCGCCGACGCCAGGTCGGCCCCGCCGCCACTCACCCGGCCCACGCCGACGGTGCCGCCGATCGCGGACGCCATGACCGAGCACGTCTCCCGCCGCCTGCTGCCGCGCCGACGCTGACCCGAATCGCGGTGCCGCCCGCCGCGAATGGGAGGAAGCTGGTTCGGTGACCTCTTCAAGCTCAGCGGGCCGGACCGCGCTCGACAATGTCCGTGTCTTCGATGGCCGTTCGCTCACCGAACCCACCACGATCGTCATCGACGGCGACCGCATCGGCGCCGACGACACCGGCGCCGAACGCCTCGACGTCGGCGGCGCGATCCTGCTGCCCGGCTTCATCGACGCTCACGTCCACATTCACGATGCGCAGACTCCCGGGCTGCTGGCCGCCCACGGGGTCACCACCGGGCTCGATATGTCCAGCCCCGCCGAGGTGGTGGCCGAGCTCCGGAATACCGTCGGCACCAGCGATATTCGCAGTGCGGGCATGGCCATCGTCGGCCCCGAGAGCATGCACGGCAAGTTCCTCGGCGAACCCGCCATCATCCGCGGCGCCGACCACGCCGAATCCGCTGTCTCCCAGCGCCATTCCGCCGGCTCCGACTACATCAAGCTGGTGCTGGAGGCCCCCGGCGACAACGGTCCCGACGCGGCCACGGCCAAAGCCGTTGTGGCCGTGGCCCATGCCCGTGACCTGCTGGTCATCGCCCACGCCGCCACCCCCGGGGCGTACGCCATGGCCCTCGACGCGGGGGCCGACATCGTCACCCACGTCCCCGTGGGCGTCGCCCTGCCGCAGTCCGATATCGCCCGCCTGGCCGCCGAGGGCAAGGTCGTCGTCCCGACCCTGACCATGATGGAGGGCATGGCCGCCGCCCGCGGCATCCCCGGAGCCTTCGCCGCCGCCCTGGCCAATGTCGGTGCGCTGCGCGCCGCGGGCATCCCGATCCTGGCGGGTACCGACGCCAACTCCTCCCCCGGCGTGCCGGTGAACCCGGCGTTCGGCGCGAGCCTGCACCACGAGCTGGAGCTGCTGGTCAGCGCGGGCCTGTCGCCCGTCGAGGCCCTCGATGCGGCAACCGCCCTGCCCGCGAAGCACTTCGGCCTGACCGATCGCGGCGTCATCGCCCCGGGTCTGCGCGCCGATCTGGTTCTGCTCGATGCCGATCCGCTCGCCGATATCACCGCCACGACGCAGATCCGCGGCGTCTGGTCTGCGGGAATCCCCGTCCCCCGGTAACTTTCATGATCGGGGAGCTCCGGCTGCGGTCAACCGCGCAAACCCGCATTCGGAGTTCCCCGATCCGGCCCGCGCTACGGCAGAGCGCGGGCGAGGGCGCGAACGGCGCGCAGCCGGCCGTCGGCGAGCGCCCGGGTCAGGTTCTCGATCTTCTCCCGGAAGTTCGGGACGAAGGCCTGCAGCCCAACGGGATTCGGCGGGGCGGCCAGCACCACCCGCATGATCGTGGCCGCCTCGTCGGTGAGGTCGTCCCAGTGGTCGAGGGCGAAGCCGGATCGCTCCAGGGCGACGCGCAGGTGGTCCGGGGTCACCAGGTGGCTCTGCTCGGAGCGGTCGGCCCACGGGAGGGGGAAGTCGGGGCGGGCGCCGGCAGCGGTGGTGATGTCCCAGATGGCCAGCAGGCCATCAGGATTCAGCAGCCGCCGCGCTTCCCGATACAGCGCGTCCTTGTCGGCGATGTTCATCTGCACGTGCTGGCTGAACACCACGTCGAAGTCGCCGGCGGCGAAGGGCAGCGCGGTGACGTCACCCTGCCGCACGGAGATCCGGTCGTCCAGCCCGACCAGACGATTGAGCCAGCGCGACGTCTCGCAGTAGTCCTCGGTCAGATCCACCGCGGTGACCCGGCATCCGTAGGTTTCCGCGACATACCGTGCGGTGCCGCCGATTCCACTGCCGGCATCGAGCACCCGGGACGCCGGGGTGAGACCGGCCAGTTCCGCCAGCGCGCCGGTGGCGATCCGGCCCATGGTGTGGAAGTCCTCGACCAGCGCGAGGTCGGCGAGCCGCAGCCGATCGAGGTCGTGCCCGGCCGCGAGCAGGGCTTTTTCGATATCGGTCCGGGAGTTGCCGGAGGAGTATGGGGTATCCATGGAAATGTCGTTCATATCAGCACTTTTCATTCGCAGGCCGGGTGGCGGACCAAGAAGTTTCCACTGGTCACATTTACGAGTATGCGAGCCGGTGTGACCGTCGTCAACATCTCTGCCGAATGTGCAATCCTGACGTTATGAGCCCAGCCGCCCCCGACCGCCGCACCACCTATCACCACGGCGCCCTGCGCGCGGCCCTCGTCGACGCCGGTCTCGCACTGGCCGAGGACGGCGGACCCGACCGAGTGGTCCTGCGCGAGGTCGCCCGCACCGCCGGGGTGTCGCATTCGGCCGCCTACCGGCACTTCGCCGATCGCGAGGCCCTGCTCACCGAGGTATCCCGTCGCGCCCGCGCCGCACTCGCCGCCGAGATGCGCCGGCGCATCGGCCGCACCGACGACCCGCGCGGCCGCCTGCACGCGGTCGGCACGGCCTACATCGATTTCGCGCTCACCCACACCGGCCTGTTCCGCACCGCCTTCGGCGCGCACCCACCCGCCGCATCCGATGCCGCGGACGACCCGGCCGACGACCCGCACCGCATCCTCGGCCAGGTCCTCGACGAGACACAGGCCGCTGGACTCCTCGACCCGAAGCTGCGGCCCGGCGCGGACATCGCCGCCTGGTCGGCGGTCCACGGCCTGGCCGCCCTGCTGCTGGACGGGTCACTTCCGACCACCCGCGCGGACATCGATTTCGCGGTCGAGCAGGTGCTCGGCCTGGTCAACCGCGGCCTGCTCGACCACCCCACGGCCGACCGGCCGAAATCTCGGCGCAGGTAGTCTCGGATTCCGTGACAGCGGTATTCGCACAGGAGTCCGGGGAACAGTCGGAGCGCATCGAGGCCCGGCGCGGGGTCTTCCACTGGTGCGCCGACGGTCTCACCGACGCGCTCTACCCGGTGATCGGGGCGGCCACCGTGCCCGTGCTCATGGCCGCGCCCCTGGTCGCGGTGTGCTCGGCGTGGGCGATCCGGCGTCGGCCGCGGGCCTGACGCGGACCCCGGTACGCGATGACCCATCATGAGGGCGTGAATCGGATCCGGGAATGGTTGCGGCCCTCGCACTGGGGGTTGCGGATTCGGTCGGCCGTCGCGGCCGCGCTGACCGTGGGCGCGGTCCTGCTGCTGGCGGCGGGAGCCATGCTCGGACTGCTGAATCGGTCGCTGCTGCGGGAGATCGATACGGCGGCGGGCACGCGGGCCGACGCCATCGCCAGTGAGCTGACCCGGAATTCGGTGGCGGAGCTGCCGGATTCGCTGTTCGAGGCGACCGGGCAGATCGGGGTGGTGCAGGTCATCGACGCGCAGGGGCGGATCGCGCGGGAGTCGAACGCGAAGCTGTCGACTCCGCTGCTGAACCCGGGGACCGTGGGCGCGAGAGAGTTCGCGCGCCGGCCGGTCTCCGCGTACGACGAAGATCTACGGGTGTCGGCCCGCACCCTGTCGACACCGGACGGCCGGTACCTCGTGCTGGTCGCAGGCGACAGCGAATCCGCCGAGCACGCGGTGAAACGGGTCGCGGTACTGGTCGCGGTGGGCGGGCCCATGGTCGTCGCGGCGGCCGCGCTGGCCACCTATCTGCTGGTGGGGCGGTCACTGCGATCGGTCGAGGAGATCCGCAGCCGGGTGGCGGGCATCGGCGCGGCCGGACTGTCGGAGCGGGTGCCGGTGCCGGTGGCGCGCGACGAGATCGCCCGGCTGGCCGAGACCATGAACGACATGCTCGCCCGCATCGAGGCCGGGCACGCGGCCCAGCGGCGCTTCGTCGGCGACGCCTCACACGAACTGCGCAGCCCGCTCGCCGCGGTCACGGCCGCCCTCGAGCTCGCCCGCGACCGGCCCGAGGTGCTGGACGCCGAATTGATCGGCGGCACACTGCTGCCCGAGACCGAGCGCATGCGGCACCTCATCGAGGATCTGCTGACCCTGGCCGCCGCTGACGAGAGCGGGCTCGAGATGCGCACCGGCGATGTGGATCTCGACGATCTGGCCGGGGAGCAGGCCGCGGCCCTGCGGGCGCGGGGCCGTCTGACCGTGCGCACGGCGATCGAGCCGGTGCGGATCCGTGGCGATCAGCCGAAACTGGCTCGGGCACTGCGCAATATCGTCGACAATGCCGCCGCGCACGCCCGCACCACGGTGGCAGTGACGGTCCGACGCGACGGCGACACCGCCCGGGTACTGGTGGACGACGACGGTCCCGGCATCCCCGTCGCCGACCGCGAGCGCGTCTTCGGCCGCTTCGTGCGGCTGGAGGCCGACCGCGCCCGCGCCACCGGCGGCTCCGGGCTCGGCTTGGCCATCGTCGCGGAAATCGTGGCCGCGCACGGCGGTTCGGTCACGATCGGTGAATCACCGTGGGGCGGGGCCCGATTCGTCATCGAGCTGCCCGTCGCCGGACCAGTCGGGGTCGACCATCCGGTAGCCGACGCCCCGTAGCGTCTCGATACTGGTGCTGCCGAACGGCGCATCGATCTTCTTGCGCAGGTAGCCGATGTACACCTCGACCACGTTCTCCGGACCGTCGTAGTGGGCGTCCCACACATTGCGCAGGATCTCGGTCTTGGTCAGCGCCAATCCCTTGTGCCGCAACAGGAATTCCAGCAGGCCGAATTCGCGCCGGGTAAGCGTCAGCGCGGTCTCGCCGCGCCGCGCCGTGCGTCGCGCCGGGTCCAGCACGAGATCGCCCGCCGTCAGCAGCACCGGCTGCTGCGGTGCGCGCCGGCGCAGCAGCGCGCGCAGCCGGGCGATGAGCACCACGAAGGAGAAGGGCTTGGTCAGGTAGTCGTCCGCGCCGAGATCCAGCGCGTCGGCCTGCTCGTAGTCGCCGTCCTTGGCGGTCAGCATGAGCACCGGTGTGGTGACGTCCCGGGCGCGCAGCCGGCGCAGCACCTCGTAGCCGCTCAGTCCCGGCAGCATGATGTCCAGCACGATCACATCGAAGCTGTCCTCGACCGCCGCCCACAGCCCGTCGGTCCCGGTGTGGGCGAGCTGCACCACGAACCCCTCCAGCTCGAGCCCGCGCTGCACCGTCCGCGCCAGCCGCTCCTCGTCCTCGACCACCAGCACCCGCACGGGCACCAGCATGCCCGATGATCCGGCCGTGGGCGGCCCGGCCCCGCCCGGCCGGGCTCTCAACGTTCTCTCAGCGATGCCATGGCAACCTCGTTGGCATGCTGTCCTCACCCCCTGCGCAGAAGGAAGCCTCCACCACGAAACGGCCCACCGGATTCCCCGACCGCAGCCTCACCGGCGTGATGATCGCCCTGACGCTGGCTGCCGTGATCGTCGTCCTGACCTGCGTGGTGGTCTGGTACAACGGCCCGGCCGGACCGGATTCCTCCTGGTTGCAGTGGTTCATCGACCAGCGCACCGCCACCTGGACCAGCCTCGCGAAGGCGGTCAGCGTGGCCGGGGACACCACCTCGGTGGCGATCTACTCGATCCTGGCGTGCGTGCTGTTGGCGTGGCGGAAGTTCTGGGACCAGGCGGTGCTCGTCGCCGTCGCGGCGGCCGGTGCGGGAGCACTGGTCTTCTTCGGCAAACTTCTCATCGCCCGCGATCGGCCCCCGGTGATCGACCATCTGGTCACCGAGACCAATCACTCCTACCCGTCCGGCCACGCCCTCGGGTCGACCGTCGTGGCCGGCATACTGGTCGCGGTTCTCCTGCCCGTGCCGGCCCGCAGGGTCACCCGCATCCTCGTGATCGCCGTCGCCGCCCTGTTCGCCGTGGCGGTCGGCCTGTCCCGCCTCTACCTGGGCGTGCACTGGCCCACCGACGTCCTGGCCGGTTGGCTCATCGGTGCGTGGTGGCTCTCGATCTGTCTGACCCTGCGCCCGTACACCCGTCTGGTGACCGACCGCCTGCCCGGCTCGTTGCGCTGAGCCGGGCCGGCGGCGGCGCCGCGGAGGCAGGGCTCAGCGCAGCGTGACCGTGGTGGGCAGGCTAGCGAAGCCGCGGTTGTTGGAGGCGTGGATGCGCTGCAGCCCCGCCGGGTCGACCTCGAAATCGGTTACCCGCGAGGCGATTTCCTGCAGCGCCGTGCGCAGTTCCAGCAACGCCAGGTTGGAGCCGAGGCAGTGGTGGCGGCCGCTGCCGAAGACCAGGGAGGCGGAGGTGTCGCGGTCCAGGTCGAAGGTGTCCGGATCGGCGAAGACCTCCGGGTCACGGTTGGCGGCGCCGGTGAGGAGCAGGATGCGAGCGTCGGCGGGAATCGACACGCCGTGTAGTTCGACCGGTTCGGTGGTGGTGCGCAGCTGGGTCTGGGTGGCCGGATCCCAGCGCATGGCCTCGCCGATCCAGTCGTCGATGCGGCCGTCGAGGGCCCGGCGGCGCTGGTCGGGGTGCAGCCAGGCAGCGTGCCAGGCATTGCCGAAGGTGAGCATGCTGGTCTCGATGCCGGCGCCGACCAGCAGGATCAGGACGCCGACGATCTCCTCGGGGGTGAGCCGGTCATCGCCGTCGGCGGCATCGAGCAAACCCGAGAGCAGATCCTCCTGCCGGGACTTGCTGCGCTCGATGGTGAGCTCGGTGTAGTAGCCCACCAGCGCGCCGATGGCCTGCATGGCCTCCGGCCGCAGATCGGTGGACTCCTCCTCGGTGTACATGATCTCCATGCCGAGCTTGCGCAGCATCTCCCGATCGTTCTCGGGCACGCCGACCAGTTCGGAGATCACCTCGGTCGGGAAGGGCCCGGCGAATTCGGCCATGAGGTCGAAGCTGCCGCGCTCCAGCAGCGGTTCCAGCAGGCCGATCGCTATCTCGCGCAGCCGCGGCTGCAGCGACTGCACCCGGTGCGCGGTGAACGCGCGCGTCACCAGGCCACGCAGCCGGGTGTGCTTGGGCGGGTCCATGGCGACGAACGAGAAGAACTGTTCGGCCTGCGGTCCCCAGAAGGCCGGTTCCATGCGCAGGCCGTTCACGCTGGAGAAACGGTCCGAATCGCGGAGTGCGGCGAGGACGTCGGCGTGGCGCGAGAAGGCCCAGAAATCGTCGGTGTCGTTCCGGTAGACCGGGGCCTCGCTGCGCAACCTGGCATAGTAAGGGTACGGATCGGCATGGACATCGAAATCGAACGGGCTATAGCGCAACTGCATGACGAACCTTCCGGCAAGGCTGCGGGCGCACGGTCTGCTGGTTTCCGAAGGTACAGAGCCGCTACCGATCCGCAACTGGAGCTGACAGATTCAGACAGTAGCCGAAAAGGATTGTGAGCGTTTTGAACTCGGAATCAGCGGCGGACCGCGTCGACACCACGAAACCGCATCCGGCGCGCCGGTACGACTACTGGCTGGGTGGCAAAGACAACTTTCCCGCCGATCGCGAGTCCGCCGACGCGGTATCGGAGGCGTTCCCGACGGTGCAGCTGTCCGCTGTGGAGAACCGCAACTTCCTGCGCCGCGCGGTCGCCTATCTGACCGGCGAGGCGGGCGTCCGCCAGTTCCTCGACATCGGCACCGGCCTGCCCACCGCCGGGAACGTACACGAGATCGCGCAGGGTATCGCCCCCGAGTCCCGCATCGTCTACGTCGACAACGATCCCATCGTGCTGGTGCACGCCCGCGATCTGCTCAACAGCTCCACCGAAGGCCGGACCGCGTATCTGGACGCCGACCTCCGCGACCCGCAGCACATCCTGACCCATCCCGACCTGCTCGCCACCATCGATCTGAGCAAGCCGGTCGCGCTCATGGTGGTCGCGGTCGCGCACTTCATGACCGACGAGCTACGGCCCTACGAACTCGTCCGGCAGCTCACCGACGCCCTGGCCCCCGGCAGCTACCTGGTCATGTCGCACGCCACCAACGACTACCTCGACGAGCACGACCTGGCCCGCTCCGCGGAGGCCAATGCCCGCAGCGGCGTGCCGTTCCAATTGCGTTCCAGCGCCGAATTCGCCAAGTTCTTCGACGGATTCACCCTGACCCCACCGGGCATCACCGCGGTCACCCTCTGGCGACCCGAGGAGTACCGGCCACATCCGCGTCCCGAGGCGGTGGCCATGCTGGGCGCGGTGGGCCGCATTCCCTGATCCGGCGACCCGCCCGATCGGCGAGCACGCTGACGAAGGGGCCCAGCGGGCCGGCGATGACCGGCCTGGGACGGGACGCCCGCAGGGCCTGCTCGGAATAGCGGCCGGTGCTGGTGTGCCAGTGCAGATTTCCGGCCATGTGATCCCGCAGCCGGTCGACATGGCCGAGCAGCGCCGCACGCACCTCGCCGGGCAGCTCGTGATCGGCGAAGAATTCGGGAAGCCGTTCGCGTGCAACGAGTTCGAACTGCGTCAACCGTTCATTGGCGAGATCGACGACGATATCGGCGGCACGCTCGCGGGAACAGCCCAGGAACGACTGGGTGAGATACACGAGATTGTGGATCTCCTCATCGTATTCGATCTCCTTCTGATACGAATAGAGATCGTTGACGAGGGCCGCGTAGTCGTGGGCCGAATTCTGCAGCTGCCGAACAATACTGGAGTCCGATATTTCCGAAATCCGTGGATCAGCCGCAATTTCGGGCGAACACAGCGCGTCCAGTGCGCAGAACAGTGGCCCGCCCGAGGTGAGACGTCGCTGCTCCAGATAGTCGACGGGATCGGGTAGCCGGTGCCGAATCTCGTTCTCCAGCACGCACTCCCAGCCCTCGAACAACTCGATCAGAGCCATCCGCAGGCGCTCCCGGCCCGCCTCGTCACAGCCGGCCGCGGTATCGCGCCACAGCGCGGCCAGGCCGTGCTCGAGGGCGGTGAGCGGTGCGGGCGGGCTGTCCGAGAGCTGAAGTGGCAAGCGCCGCAACTGGTCTCGGCCTGATACCGGTTCGACCCGGAACACCCGGGTGGCCAGGTCGTCGGCGTAGGTGCCCCAGGTGCACCAGCGGGTGCGCAGTATCAGCGCGGCCGCGTCGGCCCCGGGGTCGAGCATGGCCATCAGCCCCGCGAAATCGGCGGCGGCCACGGTCTCGGCAGTCCAGCCGAGCCGCGGATCCAGCAGTCCGACGGCTGCGGCCCACGTCGGCCCGTCCGCGCGAGCCAGCGCCACCTGCGGATTCATCGACACCGGATATGGCATCACCAGCCCGCGCACCGGCAACGGCCCGGGCATTCGCGGCGGCGGAACGTGCTGCTCGAGCTGGATTCTCAACCCCGGCGCGAGCCGGGCGGCCGCGCTGCCCAGTCCGGTCGGACCGCGGTCGACTCCGCTGTTCATGTAGCGGCTCGACCGCAGATGCCACTCGTGCCCGCCGGACTGCCAGTCCTGCAGGGCCCCGGTGTACCGCGCGACGGCCAGCTGTTCGGCGGGGGTGGCCGCGTGTTCCACGAACAGCTGCGGCACCTCGACCGACGCGGTGTTCTCGAACTGTTTCAGCCGCGAGGTCAGCATGTCATTGGTCAGCTCCGCGGCCGCCTGCGTGGGCAAGTCCAGGAACCGTTCCAGCACCAGCACCATATTGGCGTTCTCGCCCTCGACCCGGACCTCGCGCTCGTAGGAGAACAGGTCGTTGCGCAGATGCACTGCGTCGGAGAAGGTTTCGCACAGCACCCGCAGCGGCCGCTCGGCGGCGAAACGGCCGGGTACCTCGGCGCCGCAGGCGAACTCCACCAGATTGGCCGACCAGGGCGCGCCGCCCACCCGGCGGCGCATCTCGATGTACTCGACCGGGTTGGCCACCCGGTCGCGGGCGATATTGTCCAGTTCCCAGAGGGATTCGACCATGAGGTTGTGGGTGGAGCGGCGCATGCGCTGCCGCCAGCCCGGGGACATGACCGGAACGGTCCGGGCCCAGCAGTCGGCCAGTCCCGCCTCCGACGGCGTCTCGGGTTCCGGTGCCGGACAGCCGGGTTCGGCCATGAACAGCTCCAGACGCGCGAGGTAGCGGGTGGCCTCGGCCCGGTTGCCGGTGTACTTGTACTCGGCCAGGAACCAGTCGTCGAAGTAGAAGACCCAGATGTACCACTCGGTGAGCAGCGCCAAAGCCTCGGCGTCGCAATCGGGATGGGTGTACGCGCACAGCAGCGCGTAGTCCATGCGGTCCAATCTCTCGGCGTCCCAGATGGGTTTGCCGTCGACTCCGAGCTCGCCGAGCATGCCCATGCGCAGCGCCCACGCGGTGGAGTGCACGCGGGCGTACCCGTGATGGGGATTGAGCCGGGCGGGGTGCGGCGTGTAGAAATCGGGCAGAGTGAAGGGGTTCAATTCAGGGCCCTCTCGCTGGGGGCTGTGCGCTCCGGTCGCCGGGGGCGACGTGCCGGTATTGCGCTGCTGTTTGCGATATGTCGAACGAACCGCGTCAGAACTCTCACTGCAACAACGTGATCAGCGTCACAACCATGGTAGAGGCCCGGCGCCGTCTCGCCAACACCTCGCGATCTTCTCCGACCGACCGGTACCTCCCGAACCGGCCGGCCTGCCACCGGCCGAGATAGCCTGGGCGCTGCGCCACCCGCACCCGCCACCCCACCAGGAGGATCGTCCATGCCGAATCCCGCCGCCGACCGTGCCCCGATCCTGCAGCGACTGGGCGGCCGCGGCCGGGTGCGCGTGATCGTCGCCGGCGGCGGCACGGGCGGCCACACCTATCCGGCGGTGGCGGCCGTGCGGGCGCTGCGGGATCTGGCGGCCGAGACCGGGGCCGCGGCCGAGGTGCTGTGGGTGGGAGTGCCCGACAGCCTGGAGCAGCGGGTCGCGGCCGAGAACGACATCGACTTCACCGGCATCAAGGCCGGCAAGCTACGACGCGACCGCAATCCGCTCAAAATGCTGAACAAGGACAATGCGCGGGATGCCCTGCGCGTGCCGATCAGCGTCCTCACCGCCCAGGGCGTGGTGCGCCGGTTCCGGCCGGACGCGGTGCTGTGCACCGGCGGCTACGTGTGCGCCCCGATCGGCATGGCCGCCGCGCTGCGCCGGCGGCCGCTGGTGATCCACGAGCAGACCACCGGTATCGGCAAGGCCAACCTGCTGCTGGCCCGGATGGCGGACCGCATCGCGCTCAGCTCCGAGGCGTCGATCGCCATGCTGCCCGCGCGCGTCCGGGACCGGGCCGTGGTCACCGGCAACCCGATTCGCCCGACCCTGACGACCGGCGATCCGGCCGCGGCGGTCAAGGCCCTCGACTGGGACGGCTACACCCCCGGCCTGCCGACGGTCTACATCACCGGCGGCGCGCAGGGCGCGGTGCAGATCAACGATCTGATCGGGCAGCTGCTGCCCGAACTCCTCCACTCCGCCAATGTGATTCACCAGTGCGGACGGCTCTCCTTCGAGCAGGTTCGCGACCACGCCGCCACCCTCCCGGAGGACGTGCGCGGCCGGTATCTGGTGCGGGAGTTCGTCGGCCCCGAACTGTCCGATGTGCTGGCGCTCACCGACGTGGTCGTATCCCGTTCCGGCGCAGGAACTCTCGCCGAGCTCACTACGCTGGGCAAGCCCTCGGTGCTGATTCCGTACCCGCATTCGGTCGGCGGCGAGCAGATCCGCAATGCCCGAATCCTGGCCGACCACAATGCCGCTCGCGCTCTCGTCGGTGACGATGCCACCGCCGCGAACCTCCACACGGCCCTCACCGAACTGCTGACCGATGCCGAGACCCGCGCCGCCGTCTCGGCCTCCGCCCGCGCCCTCGGCCACCCGGAGGCCGCCACGGACCTCGCCCTCACCGTCCTGGATCTGGCCACCCGCTGAGCGCGAACCACGAAAAGCCGTACGCCGCCACGCGATTTATTCCACATGCCGCTCTCGGTCGATAGTGGGTATGGTCGGAAGTGTCAGCAAGCCCTCGGCTACTCGGGGGATTGCTACCCGAGAGATTGGAGATGCCATGCAAATCCAGGTCTTCGCCGACAAGCAGATCGGCGGCGGCGCGATCGCCCACGAAGCAACGGACACCATCGCTTCGATTCTGGATCGATTCGCTGATCACCTCACCCGGGTCGAAGCCCACATCACCGATGTGAACGGGCACAAGGGTGGTTCCGAAGACAAGAAGTGCACCCTCGAGGCGCGGCCCAAGGGCCAGCCACCGGTGGCGACCACCCACCACGCGGCCACCGCCGAGGACGCCTACACCGGAGCCGCCGACAGCATGGCTCACCTGCTCGACAGCAAGTTCGGGCGGCTACATCACGCCAAGGGTGGCGAATCGATCCGCCACCTGGTGTCGGACCGAGAGCCGACCGGCTGACGAATTCCCGGGGGCAGGCCCCTGAAACCCCAGCGCGGGTACACATTACGGGAGGAGCCCGAGGCGGCGTGCGCGCACGACCGCCTCGTGGCGGTTGTGTGCGCCGAGTTTGGTCATGGCGCTGCGCAGATAGCTCTTGACCGTCTCCGGGCGCACCGAAAGTCGCTGCGCCGCTTCTTGATTCGTGCATCCCAACGCGACGTGGGCGAGGACGTCCAGTTCCCGGGGCGCGAGGCTCACCGCGTCGTCCGGGGCCGCGACGCCCGACACCAGGCGGGCGAGCTTCTCGGTCACCTCCCGCAGGCGCAGGCGGGCCGAGGCCTCCGAGACCATCTGGGTGATGCCGCGCAATTCCGCGTGCAGATCCCGGAGTTGTTCGGTGACAACGGCATTGGCTTCGGCGATGAAGGCATGGGCGCTCGTCGTGGACTCCCGCGCGAAGGACAGGCGCAGCCGCCGATCCACTTCGTCGCGAATGGCCAGTTCGGTCGCGAGCCGGCGCCCGGCCTGCACCATCTCGTCGGCGATGCGGTCGCCGATCACCCCCGAGTCCCGATTGGCCACGTACAGCACCGCCCGCGCCTCGCCCTTCACCACCACCGGCACCGCCACCACCGCGCGCAGGCCCTCGCCGAGCACCGGGGCGTCGTAGTGGTGGGTGATGGTCGCGGCCGAGCGATAGTCGGACACCGAGCGCGGCTTGCCCGTCGCCACCGCCGAGCCGCCCAGCCCGGAGCTGGGCGCGACGGCCAGACCGCGCATGCCGTTGGTGCGGGTGCCGACGAACTCGCTGAGCACCAGCACGCCCGCATGCACCTCGCCGCCGAAGACGACCGGCAGCTTGCTGGCGGAGGCCAGAGTGCGCAGCTCAGCGCGCAGAGCATCACCGTCGCTGGGGCGCAGGAGCCCGTCCGTGGCCGAAGTCATCGGTCAGCCCCTTTCGGGGGTAGTCGAGGGTGAGTGTGACGTAGATCCTACTGGTGTGAGCGAGAGCACGAGCTACACCTTCGGAGTCTGGGACGCTCCCCTGCTGGGCGACACCATCGGCGCCAACCTGAACCGGACCGCGGCCGCGCATCCGGACCGCGAGGCCCTCATCGACTACACCACCGGTATCCGCTGGACCTACCGCGAATTCAACGCCGAGGTCGACGCGCTGGCGCTGGGCCTGCTGGCGGCCGGCATCCGTAAGGGCGACCGGGTGGGCATCTGGGCGCCGAACTGCCCGCAGTGGACGCTGATCCAGTACGCGACCGCCAAGGTCGGCGCGATCCTGGTCAATATCAATCCGGCGTATCGGGCGCACGAACTGCGCTATGTGCTGCGCCAGGCCGGGATCCGGATGCTGGTCGCGGCGCCGTCGTTCAAGACCTCCGACTACGCGGCCATGATCACCGCGGCGCGACCGGAGTGCCCGGAGCTCGAGCAGGTGGTGCTGCTGGACAGCCTCGAATGGCGGGACCTGTTCACCAGCGGCCGGGCCGCGAATCCGGATCTACTGGCCGCGGCGCAGTCGGCGCTGTCCACCGACGATCCGATCAATATCCAATACACGTCCGGCACAACGGGTTTCCCCAAGGGCGCGACCCTCAGCCACCACAATATCCTCAACAACGGCTATTTCGTGGGTGAGCTGTGCGGCTACACCGAGCAGGACCGGATCTGCATTCCGGTGCCGTTCTATCACTGCTTCGGCATGGTCATGGGGAATCTGGCCGCCACCACGCACGGCGCGGCCATGATCATCCCGGCCCCGGCCTTCGACCCGCGCGCCACCCTGGAAGCCGTTGCGGCCGAACGCTGTACCTCCCTGTACGGGGTGCCGACCATGTTCATCGCCGAACTGGCCGATCCGGAGTTCGACACCTACGACCTGTCCTCGCTGCGCACCGGCATCATGGCGGGATCGCCGTGCCCGGTGGAGGTGATGAAGCAGGTCATCGAGCGCATGGGCATGCGCGAGGTGAGCATCTGCTACGGCATGACGGAAACCAGCCCGGTCTCCACCCAGACCCGCCGCGACGATTCGCTGGTGCAGCGCACCGCCACCGTCGGCCGGGCCGGGCCGCACATCGAGGTGAAGATCGTGGACCCGGCGACCGGGGTGACCGTGCCACGCGGCGCGGCCGGTGAACTGTGCACCCGCGGCTACTCGGTGATGCTCGGCTACTGGGGCGAACCGGAGAAGACCGCCGAGGCCATCGATGCCGCGCGCTGGATGCACACCGGCGACCTGGCCACCATGGACGACGAGGGCTACGTGGCCATCACCGGCCGCATCAAGGACATGGTGATCCGCGGCGGCGAGAACATCTACCCGCGCGAGATCGAGGAATTCCTCTACACCCATCCCGACATCGTCGACGCCCAGGTGATCGGCGTGCCCGACGTCAAGTACGGCGAGGAACTGATGGCGTGGATCCGGATGCGCCCGGACGCAACGCCTTTGACCGCCGAGAGTCTGCGCGAGTACTGCACCGGCAAGCTCGCCCACTACAAGATCCCCCGCTATGTGCACGTCGTCGAGGAGTTCCCGATGACCGTGACCGGCAAGATCCGCAAGGTCGAGATGCGCGAGATCGGCGCGCGACTGCTCGGCCTGACCGAGGAGAACGCATGACGAACACCGAGACCTACCGTGCCGCCCGCGACGGACTGCTAGCCGTGTCGACGGACTACGACGCGGCTCTGCGCGAGTTCGAATGGCCACGGCTGACCGGCGAATTCAACTGGGCCACCGACTGGTTCGACGTCATCGCCCGCGGCAACGACCGGCCCGCGCTGTGGATCGTCGAGGAGGACGGCTCCGAACAGCGGATCAGCTTCGCCGAGATGGCCGAGCGCTCGGACCGGGTGGCCACCTGGCTGGCCGGGCTGGGCGTCGGCAAGGGCGACCGCGTCGTGCTCATGCTCGGCAATCAGGCCGAGCTGTGGGAGGCCATGCTGGCGGTGGCCAAGCTGGGCGCGGTCATCATGCCCACCACCGGGGCGCTGGGTCCCGCCGATCTGCGCGACCGGATCGAGCGCGGCGGAGCGCGTTTCGTCATCGCCAATCACGGCGACACCGGCAAGTTCGACGAGGTGCCGGGCGACTACACGCGAATCGTCGTGGGCGAGCCGGAATCTCTGGAAGGCGCTGACGGCTGGCACGACTACGCCGAGGCGGCGTCCGTCGAATCGGCCGGGCCGTTCCGCGCTGTCACCGAGGTGACCGATCCGCTGCTGGTGTACTTCACCTCCGGCACCACCAGCAAGCCGAAGATGGTGCAGCATTCCCAGATCAGCTATCCGGTCGGTCATCTGAGCACCATGTACTGGATCGGCGTCCGGCCCGGCGACGTGCACCTGGCCATCAGTGCGCCCGGCTGGGCCAAGCACGCCTGGAGCTGCTTCTTCACGCCGTGGCTGGCCGAGGCGACCGTATTCGTCTACAACTATGCGCGTTTCGACGCCGCGGCCCTGCTGGCGCAGCTGCGCCGGGTCGGGGTGAACACGTTCTGCGCGCCACCCACGGTGTGGCGCATGCTGATCCAGGCCGATCTGGGCGAGCGTCCGGCCGGGCTGCGCGAAATCCTCGGCGCGGGTGAGCCCTTGAACCCCGATGTCATCGCGCAGGTCGAGAAGGCGTGGGGCCTGGTCATCCGCGACGGCTTCGGCCAGACGGAAACCACCCTGCAGGTGGGCAATACGCCTGGGCAGCCGCTCAAGCCCGGCTCCATGGGGCGGCCCGCGCCGGGCGTGCCGGTGGTGCTGGTGGATCCGATCACCGGGCAGCGCGCCGAGGAGGGCGAGATCTGCCTGGATCTGGCTGCGGCGCCGGTCAATCTGATGACCGGCTACCTCGGTGATCCGGAGCGCAATGCCGCGGTCATGGACGGCGGCTACTATCACACCGGCGATGTGGCCATGCGGGACGCGGACGGGTACATCACCTATATCGGCCGCACCGATGACGTTTTCAAGTCCTCCGACTACAAGGTGTCTCCCTTCGAGCTGGAGAGCGTGCTCATCGAGCATCCGGCCGTCGTGGAGGCGGCCGTGGTGCCGCAGCCGGATGACACGCGGCTCGCGGTGCCCAAGGCGTATGTGGCACTGGCGGCAGGATGGGAGCCGAACCGTGAAACCGCCCGTGCCATCCTGGAATACGCCCGCGATCACCTGGCCCCCTACCTGCGTGTCCGCCGGCTGGAGTTCACTGAGCTACCGAAGACGATTTCCGGCAAGATCCGCCGGGTCGACCTGCGCCATCGCGAGGAGCTGGCGCACGCGGCCGGCGAGACCATCTCCACCGAGTACCGCTACGAGGAAGTTCTGAGCGACACCGCCCGCTGAAACCGCACCGCCCCATGCCCCTACGACAGATCGGAGCTCCCATGCCCCACACCGTGGAATCCGCGACCGCCTACGTCATCGCCGCCCTGGAGGCCAAGGGGACGGCGACCCGTGAGGACTTCAATATCCCCGGGATCGTCAGCACGACCCACAGCATCACGCAGACATGGGATTTCCGGGCGGTCGACCGCCGCCGGTTCTGGGGCATAGCGGCAACCTTCCTGCGCGCCTGACCCGCAGAAGAACAGGGAGCGACACCCGCTCGCCCACACCCGCAGGAGATCGGAGGGGCGAGCGGGCTGTCTCACAGTTCGGCGAATTCCCGGTTTCCGGCAGCGGATTCCCCGCACCATTGGCTGATGCACACCTCCGACTCCGTGCTGCTGCCACGTTTCGTCCTGTCGCGCGCCGCCGCCGCGGGCCTGGACCCGGCCCGCCTAGCGCGCGAGGCCGGCATGCCGGGCTGGCTACTGGAGGACGGCGATGCCCGGGTGTCCAGTGACTACTTCCCGCGGCTGTGGGAGCTGCTGGAGTACGAGCTGGACGACCCGGAGGTCACCCTGCGGGCCACCGGCAGCTACCGGCTGGGGGAATTCGGGCTCATCGACTATCTGATCTCGACGGCCGAGACCGTCGGCGCGGGGTTCGGCGTCATGGGCCCGTTCGTGGGAGCGGTCTCGACCAATTTCCGCGTCGAGCCCGGCGCGCAGACCGAGACCGAGTCCACCTTCGACATCTACACCGTCAATACCGAGGGCCGCGGCCGCGACCTGTCGGTACAGATGGCGCTGGCCTCCCTGATCTCGCGCGTACGCCAGACGACCGGCCGCCCGATGGATCCGGTGCGCATCCGGTTTCGCGAACGTGCACCCCGCCGCCTCGACGCCTACACCGAGCAGTTCGGCACGGCGCGGCTGGATTTCGGCGCTCCGGTCGACCGCATCACCTTCCGCAACGCGGATTTCGAACTCCCCCAGATCACCGCGGACCCGCTGCTGGCAGCGGTACTACGCCGCCACGCCGCCACCATGCCGCCCCCGCCGCCGCGCACCACGGAGTGGCCCGACCGGGTGGCCGCGGTGCTTGCCGAGGTCCTCGACGGCACCGACGCGATGCTCGACCAGGTCGCCCGCCGCCTCTACACCAGCCCGCGCACCCTCCAGCGCCGCCTCGCCGAATCCGGCACCACCTGGCGGCTCGAGGTCGACCGCGCCCGCAAACGTCACCTCGAAGATCTCGAATCCGGCTGGGCCGCCGAACACGACGGCGACACGCCATGATCCGCCGAAGTCCCAGCGGGTACCCACTCCGGCAAGGTGACCCGAGGTGGCGCGGGCGCGGCGGTGCGGCCGGGCGCATGGAGCAGCGATCATGACCGCCTCGGACAGTGTGCTGTTGGCCCGGTTCGTGCTGACGCGAGCCCGGGCGGCGGGTTTGGATCCGGTCGAATTGGCGCGGGCGGCGGGAATCGGGGCCGACGCGCTGGACGGGCCGCCGGGAAGCATTCCGGCGCAGTGCTATCCGCGATTATGGGAATTGTTCGAGCGCAGGGCGGAATTGCCGCACGTGGGACTGCGGGCGGCCGAACGGTACGGAATGGGGGAACTGGGGATGATCGATTATCTGCTCGCCACGGCGTCGACGGTGGGCGAAGGGTTCAGGGCCGCAGAGGAATTCGGACCGATGCTGTCGACGACGCGACACTTGGCCGTGGTCGGCGAGGACGACCGGCACGTCACCTTCGCGGCGGAGTGCGCCGAGGAGGGCCGGGGCGCGGAGGTCGCGGCGCAGGCGAGCTTCGCCTTCGTGACCGGTCGCGCACGCCTCGGTGCTCGGACACGGATCGCGCCGGCCGCGGTGACCCTCCGGGAACGCGCGCCGCGCCACCACGCGCCGTATACCGAGTTCTTCGGCACGGCCGCGGTCGATTTCGGCGCCGATGCCGACACACTCACGCTGCATCACGCGGACCTGGGCCGGCGGCAGTGCACCGCCGATCCGGGGCTGGCGGCCGTGCTGCGCCGGGCCGCCGCGGTGGCGACCCTCTCCGCCCCGCCGGCGCGCGCCTGGGCCGATCTGCTTGCCGCCGAGCTCGATTCACTACCGTCGCTGGGCACGGTGTCGATCCACGGCATGGCCCGGCGGCTGGACACCAGCCCGCGCACCCTGCAGCGGCGGCTGGCCGCGGCCGGAACCAGTTGGAGCCGGGAGCTGGCGAGCGCTCGCCGCCGGGCCGCGTGGTGACGGGCGGCCGTGACTACTCGATCCGACTCTCACGACAGCATTCTGATGGCCCGGTTCACACTGGAGCGGGCGGCCCGGGCGGGGCTCGACCCGGAGCGGATCGCCCGGCTGGTCGGGGTCCCCGCCTGGCGCGAGGGCGGCGAGGAGACGCGGGTGTCGTCCCGGTATTGCCTGCGGGTGTGGGAGCTGCTCGAAGAGGAAACCGGTGACCCGGATATCGCCCTGCGGGTGCCGGAGGACAGCGCCACCGGCGAATTCGGGCTGCTGGAGTACTTGTTCCTGTCGGCCGAGACCCTGGGCGCGGCACTGGACGCCTGCGTACGCCACACCGGCAGTCTGACAACGAGTTACAACTTCCGGGTCGCGAATCGCACCGAACACGAGGTCTGCTACGAGGTGCTGTCCGGGGTGGAGGACTGCCGCGGGCGGGAACTGTTGGTGCAGGCGGTTTTCGCGCTCCTCGTGCGGCGGGGCCGGGCGGCCACTCGCTCCCCGATCGTGCCCGCGCGGGTGACCTTCCGGCAGGCCGCGCCCGTCGACCTCACCGCCGTCACCGAGCTGTTCCGCACCCGCACAATCGATTTCGGGAGCCCGGTCGACTCCCTGACGCTGCGGACCGCGGATCTGGCGCTACCCATGAAGTCGGCCGATCCCGAATTGACGGCCGTGCTGCTGTCCTACGCGGCCACGCTGCCGGCCACTCCCGATTCCGGCGTCACCTGGCTGGAACAGCTCGGCGACGTCCTCGACGGCGCCCTCGACGAGGGCATGGCGACACTGGAAGTGGTAGCGCGGCGGCTGCTGACCTCACCAAGATCACTGCAACGCCGCCTGACCGAGGCCGGAACCACCTGGCGCCGTGAGGTGGATCGGGCGCGTCGCCGCAGATTGCAACGGGCCGAACACCTTCCACGCGCTCAGCAGGCGGAATTCCTGGGATACGCGGATCCGGCCAGCCTGCGGCGGGCCGTGCACCGCTGGCGCGAACGCGACGATCAATGAAAGAGGGACCCCGCGCGCAGGCCGAAATCGCACCTACCATACGGTATCCCGGCAACCACACAGCAAGGTTGGCGTGTCCCGGCCCGGTTTGGCGTCTTCGGAACTCCCGCGCGACGCGGGCGGACACAAAACTGGACGGAAACGCCAGGCCGTGCCTGCCGCGAGGCTCGCCACGGCGTTTGCGATGCGTGGTTGTGGCCGACGCTGTCCACGGCCATGCGTCCCCATCCGGCCCGGTCTTCGATTGGAGCTTCCTCGTGCCCCACACCGCAGAAACCGCCACCGCCTACGTCGTCACCGCCGTGGAGGCCAAGGGCACCGCCACCCGGCACGACTTCGATATCCCGAGCATCGTCAGCATCACGCACAGCCTCACCGAGAGCTGGGATTTCAACAGCGTGGACCCGAACATGTTCTGGAACATCGTCGCCACCTTCCTCGAGCACTGAGCTCGGCCGCGCCCTGCGGCCGTCAGCCCCGCCCCAGCTGAATCGCCTTGACCAGCAGCAGGATCGCACCGACGACCAGATAGGCGCGCAGGGCGATCATGCCCAGCCGGGTACCGGCTGACCAGGTCACCGGTTCCAGCAGGGTCAGCGGCGGCATCCGCCAGGTGTCCTTCGCGGACTCCTCGAAGTGGGGCCGCGGCGGGGGCGCGAGCGCCCCGCGTTGCGTGAACCTCAGCGCCACCACCGCGATCACGGCCAGGACCACCAGCGCCACCGCCAGGTATCCGGCCGTGGCGACCACATCCAGGTCCGGGAACAGCGTGGTGGCCATGAGGATTCCCGAAAGCAACAGCAGCACGCCGACAATGATCGCCGCCACGATGTTCAGCCAGGTGCGATTCACCCACGGCCCGAGCACCTGCGGGTCGTTGCACAGCAGCAGCAGGAACACGCTGGCGCTGGGCAGCAGCAGCCCGGCCAGCGCCTGCACGGCGGTGGTGATCAGACCCAGGGGCGCACCCGGGATCAGCACGATGCCCGCGGCGAGCACCACCATCGCGATATAGGACAGATAGAACTGCCTGGCGTCCTTGAACCCGCGGTGCAGCGAGTGCTTGATGCCGAACACATCGCCGAAGGCGTAGCTGGTGGCCAGGGTGACCGCCGCCGCACCGATGATCGACGCATCCAGCAGCACGATCGCGAAGACCGATCCCAGCATGTGGTGGACATTGCCGAGCAGGCGCGCGATGTCGCCCGCGTCGATGAACTTCCCGACCGTGTCGTTGGCGCGCGCGGCGTAGTCGGCGGTCATCATGAGCGCGGCCGCGCCGATCACCACGACGAACGCACCCAGGGTGGTGTCGGCCCGCTCATAGCCGATGAACCGCGGGGTGATGCGCTTGTCGACGATATTGGACTGCTGGAAGAACAGCTGCCACGGCGCGACGGTGGTGCCGACGATCGCGATGATCAGCAGCACCGCGTCCGAGCTCGCCCCGCCCGAGATGCCGGGTACCACGAAGTTCTTCGCGGCGCGTCCCCAGTCGGGATGCGACAGCAACAGCATCGGGATCTGCAGCAGGGTGATCAGGATGAAGACGAACATCGCCCGTTCCCACCGCTGGAAGCTGCCGGTGGCCATGATCGCCACCAGCGCCGCGGCCGCCACCGGTACCACGATGTACTTCGAGATGCCGAAATACTCCGCGGCCAGGCTGACACCGATGAACTCGGTCACGATGGTGAGGAAGTTCAGAACGAAGAGATCGCCCACCGAGAACCAGCCCCAGCCGCGGCCGAAGCGCTCGTTGATGAGCCGCGCATGCCCGACGCCGGTGACCGCGCCCAGGCGAACCACCATCTCCTGGTTGACGATCAGTACCGGGATCAACAGCAGCAGCACCCACAGCAGGCTGTAGCCGTAGTTCTGCCCGGCCTGCGCATAGGTGGCGACACCACCGGCGTCGTTGTCACCGACCATGACGATCAGCCCGGGGCCGATAATGGCCAGCAGCGTCAACATCCGGGTCTTGAACGTGCGCGAATGCTCGATGTCACCGACCCTGATCTTGCCGAGCGCGCCCTCGATATCACCCAGGTGCGCCGAATCCAGCACGGCCGACTGACGATTCGTCACCACTGTGGCGGAATCCTTGACTGCGGTGGACTTCTCGGCGGTCGCGGGCTTCTCGGCGGTCGCGGGGTTCTCGGCGGCAGTGGGCCGTCCGCTCCCCCCTGGCGGCTGCGGTCCGGATCCATTAGGGGTGGAACGGTTTTCCTCGGTATTGGTCATAGCTGTGCCGCGCCGTCCGGGTTGTCACTGGATCCGGTGGTGACCGGCCGAGGCGGCCGGGGCGCGGGTTCCCGGCGCCGCCAGTCCTCGGGAATGACATCCTCGAGCACATCGTCGACGGTGACCACGCCGAGCACCCGGTCGGCGTCGTCCACCACCGGCACGGCGTACAGGTTGTAATCGGCCATCAGCAAGGCGATGTCGGTGATATCGGTCTCGGGCGCGACCCGCACCGGATCGGCGTCCATGATGTCGGCGACCGGCGTGGCCGGGTCGGTTTGCAGCAGCGCGATCACCGAGACCACGCCCACCAGGTGGCCGGACTCGAGTACGTGCACCTTCAGCAGGGCCTCCGGCTGCAAGGCGTGCGCGGCCGAGACCACCGAAAGCGCCTGTGCCGCCGCGGCATCCAGCGGACACGAGACGAAGTCGACGTTCATCAGTCCGCCGGCGCTGTCGGGATTGAACCCCATCAGCGTGACGACCTTGACGCGCTGCCCGGGCGGCATCAGATCGAGCACACGCCGGCGGCGTGACTGCTTGAGCTCGATGATGGAGTCGGCCGCGTCGTCGGCGCGCATGCGCCCGAGCAGGGCCGCGACTTCCGAATCGGACATGTCGTTGAGCAGGCGGCTGGACTTGTCGGAGTCGAGCTCCTCGAAGACGTCCGCCTCCAGTTCGGGATCGTCGTGCACTTGATCCAGGATCTCGTCCTGCTCGTGCTTGTCGGCGTCCTCCAGCAGGTCGGCGATCTCAGCGGGCTTGAGCCCGCGCAATCGGCTGCTGACCCGCAGCGTCAGCGACTGCTCATGGCCGATCAGCGGCTCGAACGCCTTCCAATCCCGGGAGGCGTGCCCGCCGCTGGACTTGATCAGCCCGAACAGGCGAGCCGGACGGCGGGTGTCCAGTCGCGCCAGCACCCAGCCCGAACCGGAGTCGTCGGGCGCGCCGACCCGATCGAGCTCGACATCGTAGGCGCGCACCAGCTCCACCGCCTCCACATCGATCAGCCGGTGACCGAGGATGTCGGCGCGCAGCAGCACCTCACCCGCCCGCCGTTCGAAGGACCGCAGGTCGACCTTGTTGACCGAGAGAACGATCCGATCGGCTTCGAACAGCCGAATGCGTTCGGCGGAGACGAACACATCGCGCCCGCCCATCCCGACAACCACACCGATCACCGGCGGATAGGCGTCGCCACCCGGCAGGCGCACGATGAGGTCGTCCACCCGGCCGATGGTCTCCCCCGACGCGGCGATCACGGGCGCCTTCAGCAACTGCGACAGATGCACCGTCGCAACCGACTCCGGTTTCGACGATACTGTGGGTTCGGTCATATGCGCTCCTGACTCGGCGTCCCGGATTTCCGGCGGCCACGGGCAAACATTGCACGGTGGTCGGCACTTCTCGTCGAATAATGGCCCAACGGCGGGCGTCCGGCAGACGAACGACGCGCCCATTGAGTGATATGTCCGAATTGACGAATTAATCCTCTACTGCCAAACTTGTGGCGTCAATCAGCACCTCGCTAGGCGAGGCTCCTGTACGAACACAGGCCACTGATCCGACGACGTCGAGAGACGCCCAGGGTTAGGACAGGTTTCCCCGGATTAAGGGGTCACCCGAAGTGGCTTCCCAAGGTCATATTTCATTGGGGATACGTCGTACAGTGCCGAAGCTCCGACGAGAGGGGTGCTCGCCTCCGGTCTTCTGCCGTGGCGACTCCTCGTGTGCCCCGTGCTCAGCGCCTCCGTGCGCTCCGGCCGCAAGGAGGTGAGGACGACCAATGGCCCCCGGCGATAGTCCATATCCGAGTCATCCGTTCCACTCACCCGTTTGCGGGTGGAAACACGCCACACGACTCTGACCTCTCACCACACCGCACACGACGCATATCCCATTGCGCGGCCGTGTAATTCGTGCTGGCCTTTCCACCCTCATTCGAAATCACCCACCCCGAATTTCGAAGGTTCACCGATGAGGAAAATCACCGCGTACAGCCTGGCCGCCGCCGTCACCGCGGGCATGCTCGCTTGCAATGCACAGGATGCCGATGCCGCTGCGCCGGGCATCCACTGGACCGCTCGGGTGGTCGACAAGTCCGTCGTGGTCACGACCGACCTGGGCTCGCTGACCACGCAGGACGGTCAGTTCCAGGTGTGGGACGGCAATGGCGGCCTGGTCACCCAGTTCCCGCTCGAGTTCATCACCGATGACGGTCTGGCCCACCCGATCGCCGCCCGGATCGACGGCAACAACGCCACCCTCACCCCGAACATGGACCCGGCCGCCGCCGTCCCCGCCCCGGCCCTGCCCGCGCCGGTGCGGAAGAACGTCGCGAGCCAGGCCGACCAGGATGCCGCGTTCTCCGCGGCGGTCAACCAGTTCGGTCTGGCCACCTCCATGGGCACCCTGATCGGCACCCTCATCGGCGGCGCGGCCGGTTGCGCCATTGGCGCCGCGGGCGGCGCCATCGGCGGCGTCGCGGTCATGTCGGTGCCGACCGGCATCGCGGGCTGTCTCGCCGGCGCCGCCATCGGCATTCCGCTGGGCGCGGCGGCCGGTCTGGTGCTGACCGGTGTACCCGCCGCCATCGCGGTCGGCATCGGCCTGGCCCAGCGCCTGTCCGCGCCCGACTCCACCCCGGCCCCGGCGCCTGCCGCCTAGCGGGCAGTTCGGATTGCACCGGTGAAACCCGTTGCGGCGGTGAGTGTCTCAATCCTCGCCCCCGCTGCCTTCTTGTCCGGCAGCGGGTTCGGGACGGTCACACACCGTCTACCGAGAGGGTGGCCTGCATGAGAGCCATGGCCCCCGCGCACGGGTCCGGTTGCGCCGCGTGGTCGCGGTTCTGGACCCACCAGGTGACGGTGCCGGTGTCGGAGGCGGTCACCGCGCAGGTGCTCGGATCCTTCGGGTCACGCCAGTACATGCCGCCGAAGTGCTTGATCACCAAACGCTCGATCTGATAACCGAATTGGTCAGCGATCTGGACCTCACGGCTCAGGGTGTCGTTCTCCAGCCAGGCGTAGGTGATGTCGACCGCACCGCCGCTCGGACCGGTGGCGGTCCAGTTGCAGACGGTGGGGGCGCTCTGCTGTTCGATACCCGAGACGTGCAGGTTGCTCGCGATCTTCTGATCCTCCAGCGGGCCGCAGCCAGCCAGCAGGTTCGGGTCGTCGGCAGCCCGCACAGGTGTTTCCTTCGGGCCGTGCGAGCACCCCGTGAGTGCGGCGATCAGCAAGGCCGCCAAGGCGATTCGCGATCGAACCGTGCGCATTACCCCTGCCCCGCCTTCGTCAGAGTGGACGCAGCCAGCTGTTCCAGTCCCTTGCAGGGCTCCTTGGCGGTCTCCGTGATCGCGGCCCGCTCCGACCAATCGATGAAATCGCTGTCCCCGAACGGAAGTGCCACCTCGCACGACTGCGGCCCCTTCCATTCGATGCCGGATTGCCCGGCCACCTGGACGTCGGACGGGCGCGCGTCGGTGATCTGAGTCCGGCGGTCCGCGAGCGGACTGCCCCGGAACCAGTGGAATACCACCGCGTAGCCACCGCCCGAGGGCCGCTGCCACGCACATCCCAGCGGATTCATCGCCACTCGCTGCAGCCCATTGAGCCCGGTCGCCTGGCCGACATCGGCATCGGCCACCCCGCCGCACAGTCCGATGGTGTTCGGCGACGGCATCACCGCCGCCTTGGATGTGGTCGTCGCCGGGGTCGCCTGCTGATTCGACGAGCCGCCGCAGCCCGCGATCGCCGCCCCGATCAGGGCGATCCCCGCCACCGCGCTCACCGCTCTCGTCACGCCGACCAGCGTAGGCGAACCGCCCGAATCGTGCGATCGGCGACGCGGCGGCCGATGAATCCGCGTGTGAGCACTGTGCGGGGGTCCGGCCGAATGACAACCGATGACGACCCCGGATCTCCCGGCGGATGCTCGTAATTCTTTCCGGTGTTCGGCGACGCCCTGATGCTTATTTCCGCGTGCTGTTTCTTTAATAGATGCGGATTCATCCTCGACTCTCGAACTCACCATTCCGAATCGTCCGCGACGACACCGCCGATTCCTCGGCCTGGCCGCGTCGATCCTGTTCACCCTGGTCGGCGGCCAGTGGGCGGCGCGGTCGCGGCGGGCGGAGAAGGTGCTCGTCCCGGCGCTGGACGTGCTGCAGTCGGTGCCGGCGCTGGTCTCCATACGGTGACGGCCTTCGTCCCGCTGTTCCGGCGGGCGCGCCGACCTGCCCGACCTCGCCGCCGGGCTGCGTTACGAGGTCGACGATCTGATGCCGCTGATGGACGCCGCGCAGCGGCAGTTGCCAACGCCATCGACCGGGGACGCTACGGCGAACTGTACGAATACGACGCCGACGAGCACCTGCTGATCCGGGACGCGGCGGCCCGAGTCAGTTGTCCCGGCGGGCGCGGGCGCGACGCTTGCCCTCGTGCATGGCCTGCACCCGGGCCACCGGGATGGTGTGTCCCTCGGCGATGAGATCGGCTGGGAGAGACCGGGGTTCGGGCATGGCCTCGGCCCAGGGATCGCGGTCGCCGAGAATCTTGGCCGCCGTGCGAATCGTGAAGTCGTGCGGGTCGATATTCGGCAGGTCCGCCCAGCCGACCGGGAACGAGACGGTCGCGCCCGGGCGGATGCGCGGGCTGTAGACCGACACCACCGTCGCGCCGCCGGCGCGGGTCGAATCGAGAAAGACCTTGCCGCCCCGGTCTTCTCGAATGAACGCGGTGGTGGCGAGCTGCGGATCGAGACGTTCGGCGCGCGCGGCGATCGCCCGGGTCGCCGCCGCGGCATCCTCGAGATCGACGCCCGGCACGACCGGGACGAAGATGTGAACGCCCTTGGAGCCACTGGTTTTCACCGCGCCCGCCAGCCCGTCCGCCGACAGCGCTTCCCGAATGAGCTGCGCGGCCCCGACGACCTGCGCGAAGGGCTGATCCGGCGCCGGGTCGATATCCAGCACGAGATGCGTTGGGCTGCCGGAATAGTCGGCCAGACCCTCTGCGTACAGCAACGTCACGTGGTATTCCACCGCGCGCTGATTCCCGAACCACAGCAACGTCCGCACGTCATCGCAGAGCGCGTAGGACACCTCCCGCTTCGAGCTGCCCGCCCACAGTGTCACCCGCCGCACCCACTCCGGCGTGTACTTGGGCAGATTCTTCTGCATGAACGGCTCCTGCCCCGGCCGCACCCGCACCACCGACAGCGGCCGCTCCCGCAGTGACGGCACCATCCGCTCCCCGATCGCCTCCAGATAGTCGATCAAATCGCCCTTGGTGGCCTCGGCCCCGTCGAACAAGGGACTGTCGAGACTGGAGAACTTCAACCCGGCCCGCACGTCATCGCCCATCGGCCCACCATGCGCCACACCCGTACCGCCGTCAACCATCCCGGCCGTGACGCCCGGGGCCGGTCCGGGCCGTCACCCGATGTCGACGACCCTTGCCCAGGCGGGCGGGCGGTCCGGTACGTACTCCGGATCGTCTTCCCCCCAGGCGGAGTCCCGGCGGAACAAGCCCACCACCGTACGGCACGCGGGCCGGGCGGGCGGCCAGGGTGTCTGACCGTCCGTCAGCACCACGATCACATCCGGACGGGGTTGCGCGCGTAGCGCTTTGGCGAAGCCGGTGCGCAGATCCGTTCCACCGCCACCGATCAGCGGAATGCCCTCGGCACGGCACAGGGGATCCGAGATCCGGGCCGCGGCGTCGCACGACAGCACGGTGACCGAATCACGGCGGCCGCCCACGGTCCGGGCGATGGCTGCCGTTTCGAGCAGCGCGCTGCCCAGCTCGGCGTCGCTGACCGACCCCGAGGTATCGATGATCACGGTGACGCGGGGTGGGGTGCGCCGCAGGCTCGGCAGGACGACGCCGGGCACTCCGGCCGAGCGCCGCGCGGGCCGCCCGTAGGTGTAGTCCTCGCCGACGCCGGGGGCGGAGGCCGCCGAGCGGATCGCCGCTCCCAGCAGATCCCGCCACGGCTGTGGCGGGTGCACCGCCTCCTCCGCCCACCGGCGCCACCCCTCGGGGGTCTGCCCCGGACGGCCGATAATGCCCTGCGCCACGCGAAATCGGACGGCGTCGCGTTCCTGTTCGCTCAGCCCGTCCGCGCCGTCCGGCCCCAGTTCCCACTCCCGGTCGAGGCCGTCGGCGCCGCTGCCGCAGTCCAGCCAGGCCAGGTCCGCGGTGCTCGGCCCGAGACGGAACTGACGCAGGTAGTCCTCCATGAGCTCACCGGAGCCCAGCCCCAGCGTCGACGGCAGCACGGCCCCCTCGGGCTGGACCAGACCGTCGCCGAACGCGTCGTCGTTGATCTCGGCATCCGCGGCGATATTCATCCGCAGTCGCTCCGCCGGGCCGGTCAGGTCGTGTTCCCGGGCGAATCGGTCACTGCGCCTGTGATGTTCACGCAGCAGATGCGACACCTCATGCACCAGGACGGAGGCCAGGTCCTCCACCGGCGTGTAGTTCACGAACGCCGGTGACACGTAGCACCGCCAGTACCGGTCCACACCCATCGTCGGCACCCGTGGCGACTCGACCGGGTGCAGCGCGAACAGCGCGGTCGCCAGGTATGGCCGGGCCCGGGCGGCCAGCAGCCGGGCGGCGAAGAGCTTGTCGAAGTCGAGCCGCGCGGTGTCCGGTGTCATCGGCCCGCCTGCGCGGCGACCCGGGCCGCGGCGCGGTCCGCGCCCTGCGACACCGACACCATGCCGGCCAGTCGTTCGATCGAGGCGGGCACGTCCCAGTCGTCCCGGCGCAGGGTGGCGAGGGTAGTCGCGGGGACGACCACCAGGTCGGGCGCCCCGGATTCCGCGGCCTTCACCAGCAGCACCCATGCCGCATCCCAGCGGGATCGCTCCGGTCGCCGGCGGACAGCCGCCACCACACCGTCGAGCACGACCTGACGGAGATCGCCACGCTCGGGCAGCTCGGCGGCGGCCGGATCGGCGAGCAGCGTCTCCGGGTCGGGCAGGTCCATCCGGTCGATGCTGGTCAGCAGTTCGAAACCGGGACCGTCGCCGACGGCTCCCCGGACCAGCAGGGACAGCACATCCCGTCCGGAGCCGGCCGCGGTGGCGAAGGCGATCAGCCGTACTGTCATCTCCCAGCTGCGCGGCGACGGCCAGGCGCCGCCCCGTCGGGTTTCGGTGCTGGGCAGCTGATGGACGAGTTTGGGACGCGCCGCGAGCAGCGCGCACACTGCGCGGCGGGCGAAAGCCACTGCCTCCGTGACCTTTTCCGGAGCGAGCGTGGGCAAGGTCGCGCGCGGCCAGGTGCCGCCGAGACCCCGGACGACCACATCGTGATCGTGTGTCCACTGCAGATGCACGAAGCGGTTGGCCAGCGGCGGACTCAGCTCCCAGCCGTCGGCCGCCGAGGAGCGCGGGTTGGCGGCGGCGACGACGCGGACACCGTCCGGCAGGCGCAGCGCACCGATCCGCCGTTCCAGGACCAGGCGGAGCAGGGCGGCCTGCACGGCCGGCGGCGCGGTCGACAGTTCGTCCAGGAACAGCAGCCCGCGACCGGCCCGCACGAGCCGGACGGCCCAGTCCGGCGGCGCCATCGGCACGCCGTGCGTCGCCGGGTCGTCTCCGATGATGGGCAGGCCCGAAAAGTCCGACGGCTCATGCACACTCGCGATCACCGTGGTCAGTGGCAGATCCAGGGATGCGGCGAGCTGGGTCAGGGCCGCGGTCTTGCCGATCCCGGGCTCGCCCCACAGCAGCACCGGCAGGTCGGCGGCCACCGCCAGCGTCAGCGCGTCCAATTGAATGTTCGGGCGCGGCTCGGTGGTCACCGCGCCCAGCAGGTTCAGCAGTTCACCTGCGACGTCGAGTTGGGAAGGGTGGGCGCGCTCCGCGGTCGGAGCGCACGTGTTTTCTACGGGCACGTGTGAATCACCTTTGGATGTAAAGGAATTGAGGAATGGATCAGCGTGAGGTCGCGTGGCGCGGATGCGCGCGACCGCCGTTGCGGCGACGCCGAAGGGTGTGATCGCGACCGACCGGCGGGGTGAGCCCGGCCCGGAACAGTCCGTAGCCGATCCGCCGTCGCGCGGACGCTTCCAGTTCGTCCCGGAGCGCTCCCGCACGCAGCAGCGCGTCGGGGCCGAGCAGACCTTCGACGACGGCCAGCGCACCGGCGGTGTCGCCGTGGTCCAGCCGTTCACGAACGCCGACAAGACAATCCGGATGTCGATGCGCCTGGTCGATCGCCTGCAGGCAGGGCAGCGGAGTGCCGGTCAACGCGACCAGCAGCTCCTCCCTGCGGATCTCCGCCGGATCGTGATCCAGCGCGGCCAGCACCCCGTTCACCAGTCCGATGCGGTGCAGCTCGCCCCTGCAGTCCACCAGGTGCGGCCGGCTCGCCGGATCGGCGATCGGAGAGGTATCGACCGGCGAGTGATCCGGTACCAGTGCCGACGCGACAAGTGGATGCAGCCGATCCGGCGTGATGGCTCCGGCACGAAGCAGTTCCAGATCGGGCAATGCCCAAGTCGCCGCGTCGGGCAACACCGGCAGCGCGGACATCCCGCCCCGCGGATACGTCTCCTCGATCCGCAATACCGGCGAATCTTCGTCGGGCACGGACACATCGACGACGATCCGCCGCCGGGCGCCGCACCGAATCAGGACAGGACCGGCCCGGCGCCCCTGGGCCTGCAGCAGTATTCCCGCCTCGGCCGCCCATCGGCCGACGGCGCACCCCGGCGGCACCAGCTCCGACAGCTCGGAGTCCAGCGTGCCCTCATCGGCGAATTGCGCTGCACCGGAACGCATCCACAACTCATCTGCACGGCGGGCATCCCACAGATGACGGTGCAGATCGAGCCGGAATCGCCGATTGGGACGGGAATGCGGGTGCAGGTCGGAACCGGAGCGGGATCCGTCCCAGAGTGCGAGGCCGATTCGCTGGCCCGCATCCACCCAAGCGGGCGCGGTCCGGACGACGAGATGCACGGAACATTCGCTGCCACAACGGCTTCCGGAGTTCTCCGGATCGTATCGCGCCAGGGTGATCGTCAGCCCCGGTCGAAGCAGACCGTCAGGAGCAATCCTCGGCAGGTGCCAGCGCAACAGGTCCGGCGCCAGGTGGCGTAGATCGGCCCGCACCCGAGCGGCAAGTTCCCGGCCGTGGGCGCGCACCAGCGCACGCATATCGATATCGACATCGAAACCCGCTGCGGCACAAGCCCCAGCCCAGTCCCCGACACAACGCCGGGCGGTCGCGGTCTCGATCATGGACGGCGGCACGGCGAACTCACGCACGCGCAGCCAGAAGGAAAAGCGGGAATCATCCCAATTCGTACTCGAAGTGCGCATCAGCACTCACCTGGCACGAACGGGACCCCCAATCTTTGCTCAGCAGGAGTCAACACCTGGCCGAGAATAACCGCTTCCCCCGATCCGGTCCAGCCGCGGTGCATTACCGCGAGATGAAACAGGAAGGGGCCTAACGTACCAGCGCACCAACCGCGCGGTCCTGGTCAACGGACCGCGCACGCCGGGTGCCGAGCAGGTACAACGCCACCAGCAGCACGCTGAACCAGACGTAGGTATTGCCGATGACGTGCTGCCAAGGCGTCCAGTGCGATTCGCGATGTTCACCGTCCGGGAGCCAATTCTGCGGGCCGATCACGAAGACCGCGGCGGTGATCGCGGTGATCAGGTACCAGCCCGCGGCACGGCGCCAGGGCAACCGGGTCGCGTAGCCGAGCATCGCCAGCAGGGCCGGGGCGATCCAGATCCAATGGTGCGACCAGGAGATGGGGGACACCAGCAGCGTGAACACGGCGTTGATTCCGAGGGCCAGCGGCGGGAAGTCCACCGCGCGGCGCATGGCGGGCACCACCAGCGCCAGTAGTGCGGCGCTCAGCACCAGCCACAGAATCGTGAGCAGTGGCTTGTGGATCTCGAACCGAGCCAGCACGGCCTGAATCGACTGATTGGTGTGGAATGCCGAACCGCTGAGGCCCGATACATTGCCCAACCCGCCGAACCAGTACTTCACCGACGCGTGCGGCAACGCCGCAAAGGTCAGCGCGGTCGCCACGGCACCGGTGATCGCGGCCGTGACGGCGGCCTTGTAGTCACGCCGGATCAGGAAGTAGAGGATGAACGCGGCCGGTGTCAGTTTCACCGCGGCCGCGATGCCGATCAGCATGCCGCGCCGCCACTTCGGCTTCTCCGCCAGACAGTCGGCCACCACCAGGACCATCAGCAGCAGATTGACCTGCCCGAAATCCAGCGTCGAATGAGTCGGCTCCAGCAGCAGGGCCAGCGGCGTGGCGCAGGCGGTCACCCACAGCCCGAGCCGCTGTCGGCTCTCCCCCGGCCACACCCGCCGCGCCACCAGATAGAACGAAATCGCCAGCGCGGCCACCGAGGTCACGAAGAACCCGGTACGAGCCACATCCCAGGGCAACGCCGCGAACGGCGACAGCACCAGCGCGGCGAACGGCGGATAGATGAAGGGCAGCCCGATCCCGATCGTGGTCTGTGGCAACTGCCCGTACATGTCCCCGCCGTGCCATAGCGTCTGCACGCCCAGCCGATACACCTGCAGGTCGATGAACCCACCGGTGATCTGCTTGAACGGCCACACGGGCAGCATCAGGCACAGCGCGGTGAAGGCCACACACAACGCCGGAACCAGCCACATCACCCGCCCAAAACGGCGGGCCAGCGACTTCGGGTCAGCAACAGCGGTAGAACAACTCATCCGACATCACATTATCGGCGTCCCCTCCCAGGCGTGCACCCGCACCCACCGAGACTCGCCGATGGGGATCGACGCCGGTCACGGACGGCCGCTCGGACCAGCGCAACCGCGGTGCCCGTATAGGACTCCTGACCGCTAATCCTGCCGCCGAGGCGTCTCTGATGCCGTATCGGGGCTCGGCCCGTCCGCGCCTGCGGCACACGTATCGGATGCGCAGGCAACGCGTTCGAGTGCCTCGATGTCCTTCTCGATGACGCCGTACAGCAGATAGGCGAGCACGAAGCCGATGATGCCGCCGATGCACAGGATCCGGACCGCCCAGATAATGGATTCGATCTCCGCGCCCGGAAGGAAGGTTATGCCGGTCACGCCGACCAGCGGCACCGCGGCCGCCACGGTGAGGTAGAAACCGGTGCGCCCGGCGAGGCGGCCCAGGTGGTCGATATCGGCGGCGTCGGACCGTCCGTGCACCAGGAAGACGGGATACAGGCACCGCACGACGTACCAGGTGACCGCGAAGTACGGATACGCCACCGCGATTGCGCCGCACACGACGACCGACAGCAGGAAATGCACGTAGGTGCCGCGTGGAACGCCGCCGGCGATCAGATTCAGCATCACCGGGACGATCACGCCGCAGAGCACCCAGAACACGAAGGCGATCCACGCCGCCCGGTTGCCGAGCCGCAGCGCATCGATACGCGTCCGAGTGAGGGTCTCGTCGCTGTAGTTCCATCCGAGCCGCAACCCGATGGGTACGACAATGAGGCGGCGCGACGCGTAGAGAATCAGGATTCCGCCCACCGCGATAGCAAGCGGATACAGCACCGAGGCGACATAGTCGAAGGACCGCTGGGCTGCGGGCGTGAGCTTACTGACGATGAGCGTTTTGTTGTAGTAATAGTTGTACCCAGCCGCCACCACATTCGGTATCCCGATCGCTATGGCGAACATCGGCAGCGGCCACAGCGGTCCGGTCGGCCGCAGGGAGTGCTGCGGCGCATCGACCAGATCCCGAGCCCGGGGGTCGAGGCACAGCTCGAATTGCTGAGCCAGCTCCGCGCCATTGGCCCACCGATCATCCCGTCGTGGCGACAGACAGGTCAGCAGCACCCGGCGCAGCGAGGCCGGGCAGTCGGCGGGCAGGTCGTCCAGGAATTCGCCTGCGATCGGGCGGCGGCGGAGCTCGAGCTCCTGCTCGACATAGTCCTTCGAGTCCTTCTCCTCGATCCGGGGGAACGGTCGCCGACCGGTCAGCAGCTCCCACAACACGACGCCGAGGGCGTAAATGTCACTGCGCGTGTCCAAGTCGTCGACCGTGCCGGGCAGCGCCGGGTGGCTCGCGGCGAGGTGCTCGGGCGACATGTAGGCCAGGGACCCGCCGAAGTACGCCACCGGACTGCTGCCCGCGAGGTGGTCGCTGAAACTGATATTGAAATCGGCCAGCTTCGGCACACCGTCGGCGGAGAGCAGGATGTTCGCGGGCTTGATGTCGCGGTGCAGTACACCCTGTCGCTCGGCGTAGTCCAGTGCCTCGGCGAGCCGGCGTCCGAGCCAGGCCACGGTCTCCGGCCACGACAGGGCGGCGATTTCCTCACGCACCCGCAGACCCGTGGTGCGGATCTCGCCTTTCTCCTCCAATGCCGCGTCGACGGCGTCCAGTAGCAACCGCCCGCTGCGTTGTTCCGGCGGGGTCTCGCGGACCCTCCTCAGCACCGCCGCCAGCGTTCCCCCCGGCAGGTATTGCATGTACAGGAGTTTCAGCCCGCGGTCCGGCAGCACCCGCTGGTCGTAGACCCGAACGATGTACTCGTGCTCCAACTGGGCGAGCGTCTGGGGTTCGAAGCCGTGATCCGTGGAAACCTTCACCGCCACCAGTCGCTGCATCGAGCGCTGCCGCGCCAGAAACACTGTGGCGAACGAGCCGCGGCCCAGCTCCAGCAGCAGATCGAAATCGTCGATCCGATCCCCTGGCTCGAGCTCGTCACTCGCGACCGGCGCGCTCGACCACTCACTCACTGCCCGATCAGCCAATGGATCGAAGGCAGCGGTGGCATCGCCGGTCGGCCGATCACCCATTGCACATCACCCCGAGGCACATCACCCCGAGCTGAAAACCCGAGCCATGATCGATTTTATCGCGCGGTGAGTTGGCAGAGCACGCCGATCTTCGTGGAGCCGAAGGGACCATCCCTGGGCACGGATGCGGTGGAAATCCGAGTGCCCGTGGCCGGTGGGCCAGCGGGGTCACGGCACAGGGCGATGTGAATGGCGATGAATTGCACGGCTTCCCGCGCCAGGCATATGAATTGCGTTGCGAGTCAGTGAAATACGGATAGTCCGGGCGACCGAGCTCCGTTCACGGCGGTCGCCGTCGCGAGCGGATGGGCCCGGGAGCTGCCGCGGGAAGGTTCCTCACCAGCCGGTTCGGGGGTCGGACGGGACTTGTCGGTGGGGTCACATACCTTGGGCGCATCGTGATCGACCGGGAGGGAGAACGATGGCCTCGAATCCGAGTGCCACGCCGGGTGAACCGGCTTGGGAAAGCGCTTCTGTGGTGCGGGTTTTGCCCGCTGTAGCACCGCGGAAATTGAACAAGGTGCCGTTCGTCGAGCTGGCGGACGGACGCCTGCAAGGGGTGGTGTCGAGTGGCTCCGATATCTCACGCGTGTACGTGGCATCGGTGACCGCGGGGACGCACGGGCTGAGCTGCAGCACCAACAACAACCGGCCGTGCGGCGGGTTGAACCAGGGGTGGGCCTGCAAGCATCTGGACGCGCTCATCGATGAAGCGGTGCTCCAGTACGGGCAGGACCGGGTGGCGCGGTTCCTGCGGGTCGAGGTCCCCGAGGGTTCCCGACTTGCGCACTGTCTCAATGGAACTCGCGATCCGGCTCCGGCCGCCGCGGTGTTCAGCCGGTTCCTGCGGCATCTGACCTACCTGGAGCTGCCGGGTAGCGCGACGCCGATTCCGGAGCTGCACTGGTTCCCGGCGGGGGTGGGTCGCTGATGCAGGCGGTACAACTGGCCGCGCTGGCGGATGCGCCCGCCGGCGTCGAGGCGGCCCTGGACGTGGTGAGCGGCTTCGATTCCGCTCTGGTCAATGGCTTCGCCCGGGTTTCCGAACCGCAGAGCGCGGCACTGGCGGCGCTGGCCGCGGCGGTGGCGGGTTCGCCTCTGGCCGAGGCGGTTTCGGCGGCGGTGTCGAAGGTGAGCACGGGAGCGATCGGCGCGGATGAGCTGTCGGCGCTGGCCGCCGCCCGCGCCGCCCTGCTGGGCGCGGTGCACGACGCACTGGTCGAGCAGTCCGATACGGCCATGGGCCGCAATCGATCCGAGTGGACGGCAACGCCGGATGCGGCCACGCCGAGCCCGCTCGCGGCGGGTTCCCGCGCCTGGCTGGGCGAGCTGGCCATCGCCGGATGGCGCGGCGTGGACCACGACCTGGTGGCGGCCGCGGATCAGACCGTGGAATCGCTGCTGGCCGAACCCGCGCTGCGGCGGCTGGCGATGCTGCTGGACGGCTTCACCGCCGAACTGGGCGCGTCCGCTCCGATCGCCACCATGGACCGGGTGCCCGCGCGACGCTGGGCCGATCTGTGGACGCGCGCCCTGCTGCTGTCCTGGCGCGGCGCGGAATCCACTGCCACCGAGCCGGTTTCGGGTCGCCTGCTCCCGCTCGGCGTGGACCTGCACGAGCACGGGACCGCGGTGCAGGCACAGGTGCACGGCGTCCTCGAGGTCGCGGGCGCACCGACCCGCCGAGTGCGGGTGTCGGTGGCGGCGGCCAAGGTGGACACCATTGTGGGACCGGCGGTATGGCAGCTGTTGGGCACGCATCGCCAGCTGCTCACCGCGCTGGCCGAACAGCGCGCGCTGGAGCTCACCGATATGCCGCTGACCGCGACCGGTGACCTGCTGTGGGATGACGATCGGGCGAAGGCTGGCGAGGCCGCCGATCCGTTCGTCACCGCCACCGTACAGCTGCCGCAGGCGCAGGCCCCGGCTGTCGCGCCGCTGGATCGCGATCCGGTGCACATCGCCGAACCGGTTGTGCTCGAGGGGTACCGGTTCCGCGACGGTGTACTGGAGCTGGGTGAGCAGCGGATTCGGGTGGAGCTGGATGCGCTGCCGTCTGCTGGTCCGCTCACTCCGGCCGGGGTCACCGGGTCCAGCGCCATGATCGGATTGCTGCGCTGGGATGCGGGCGTCTGGTCGGTGCGGCCGCTGGCCGTGCGCCGCAAGGTCAAGAGCGCACTCACCGCCTTCCATAACGGTGATTGGGCGCTCGGCCCGACGGATCCGAAAGTCGCCAAGGCACAGGCCAAGTCGGGCGATGCAGTGGCGGTGTTGCGCGAGCGCGCGGGACGGTTGCTGCGGAAATGACGAATCACGAGACCCGACGCCAGGTCCTGTACTGGCGTCTCCTGGCCGGTGTCTTCGCCGGAGATCAGCAACCGACGCTGGAGCAGGCCAGCGCGAGCATCGTCGACGATCTGGGTCTGCCGCTGGCCGTGCTCGATCCGGGCATCTCCATCGACAATGTGGTGCAACGCTATCCGGAGATGCAGGCGGAGTTCGAAAGCCTCGACTTCTCCGACATCGGGGACTCCGCGACCGAGGCGGCGGCAGCCGACGACGCCGGAGACGAGGCCGAAGCCGCTGCCTCCCAGTCCATCGGTGCGGCCGATGTCCGCACCGCCGCACTGGTTTCCAAGCTGCTGCTGAATGTCTTCGCCACCGGCTCCGGCCAGGTCAGCGCCACCCAGCTGGCGGGCTGGCAGTCCGACGCGAACTGGCTGCGGCGCTGCCTGGGCGAGGAGCAAGCCGGCGCCGTGCAAGGCGTGCTCACCGGTCTGGAAGGCGAGCTGGTGTCGCGCATGCGGCTGCGCGAGGTGCTCGCCGATCCGCACCTGGCCGCCCAGCTCACCCCGAGCATGTCGCTCATCGAACAACTGTTGCGCGACAAGCACAATCTGTCCGGCGTGGCGCTGGCCAATGCCAAACGCCTCATCCGCCGCTACATCGACGAGGTCGCCGAAGTGCTGCGCACCCAGGTGCAGCAGACCAGCGTCGGCACCGTAGACCGCTCGGTCCCGCCCAAGCGCATCCTGCGCAATCTGGATGTGGACCGGACGATCTGGAAGAACCTGCCCAACTGGAACCCCCGGGACGAGCGGCTGTACGTCGACCGGCTCTACTATCGCCAGACAGCCAAGCGCACCGTTCCCGCCCGCATGATCGTGGTGGTGGACCAGTCCGGTTCCATGGTCGACTCCATGGTGAACTGCACCATTCTGGCGTCGATCTTCGCGGGCCTGCCCAAGGTGGATGTGCATCTCATCGCCTACGACACCCGCGCCCTGGATCTCACCCCGTGGGTGCACGACCCGTTCGAGGTGCTGTTGCGCACCAATCTCGGTGGCGGAAACGACGGCCCGGTCGCCATGGCCATGGCCCAGCCCAAGATCACCGACCCGAAGAACACCGTGCTGGTGTGGATTTCGGACTTCTACGAGTTCGACCGCTCCCAGCCGCTGTTCGAGGCAATGGAGGCGGTGCACCGCTCCGGGGTGAAGCTCATCCCGGTCGGCTCGGTGAACAGCTCCGGCCATCAGAGCGTCAACCCGTGGTTCCGCGAACGGTTCAAAAACCTCGGCACCCCGGTGATTTCCGGACGCATCCAGAAGCTCGTGCACGAACTCAAGAACTTTCTCGACTAGGAGACCTGCCATCATGAACGACGTTTTGCGCGCCCCCGCCGAGGTCAAGTACGCCGAGGAACTGGATTGGCTGGAGTCCATCGACGACGGCCCCAAGCCGTTCGCGTGGCGGCTGAGCCCGAAGATGGTGCGGCTGTTCATTCTCGGCTCCGAACGCGCCGACGGGCTGGACCGCGAGGTGGAGCAGAAGTGGTTCGGTGACCGCAGTTTCGTCGAGCGCAGCATTGTCACGCTTGCCTCGGACCGGGGTCTGCTGCTCATCGGTGATCCGGGCACCGGCAAGAGCTGGCTGGCCGAGCTGCTGTCGGCGGCCATCAGCCGCAATTCCACGCTGGTGGTGCAGGGCACCGCCGGCACCACCGAGGACCACATCAAGTATTCGTGGAACATCTCCATGGTGATCGCGAAGGGCCAGTCGCGGGAGTCGATGATCCCGTCCCCGATCATGACGGCCATGGAGCAGGGCGTGATCGGCCGCTTCGAGGAACTCACCCGCTCCACCAGCGACGTGCAGGACGCGCTGATCTCCATCCTGTCGGAGAAGTACGTCTCGATCCCCGAGCTCGATGACGACAATGTGGTGTTCGCGCAGCCGGGCTTCTCCATCATCGCCACCGCCAACAGCCGCGACCGCGGCGTGAACGACCTGTCGTCGGCACTCAAACGACGCTTCAACTTCGTGCGAATTCCGGTGGTGTCCAACAAGAAGAGCGAGGCGGAGATCGTGCGCTTCCGCACCGCTGAGTTGTTGCGCCGCCACTCCATCGAACTGGAACTGCCGCCGACACTGCTGGACATCCTGCTGGAAAGCTTCGCCGATCTGCGCGCCGCCGCGGCCGCCGCCACCAGCGACGACGACAAGCTGGAGTCGGCGCTGTCCACCGCCGAGCAGATCGGCGTGCTCGAGGACGCCATCCTGCACAGCCAGTTCTTCGGTGCGAAGGAATTGCGCGCGGAGACCCTCGCCGGTTCGCTGGTCGGTTCGCTGGCCCGGCGCACGCCCGAGGACCTGGCCATTCTCAACAAGTACCTGCACGGCGTCGTGGAGCCGCGCACCAAGGACAAGAAGGGTGATGCCGCCTGGGGCGAATTCCTCGAGGGCGGCCGGGCGGCGATCGCGAGGCTGTCGTGAGCGAGCTTGCGAGCGAACCATCGACACTGCGCGTCGGCGACACCCGGTCGGCATCGAATACCTTTGCCGCGCTGCGGGATCAGCTGGCGGACGCGGCCGTCGCGTTCGCCGGCGCACCCGGGGCGGCGGGCGACATCCTGGCGGGCATCGTCGACGATGTCGACCGGGCGCTGTCGGAGCGGCTGGAGATCTTCCCGGTCTGTCACCACTCGCCCGCCTCCGGTCTGGCCATGGTGCGACGGCTGCGTGAGAAGCAGCCGAGCGTCATCTACCTGGAACTGTGCGAGGATATGCGGCCGCTGCTGGACGAGCTGCGCAACTGCCGCTTGCCGATTGCGTTGCAGGCCTTCGCCACCGATATCGAGGGCTTCCCCGCGGAATGGGCGCCGCTGTCGGTGGTCGCGCCGATCACCGAATCGTCGGCCGAGTACCAGGCCATCGCCTACGCGCTCGACACGCCGGGCGTCGAACTGGTGCTGGTGGATCGATCCACCGATCACGTCTTCCAGTGGGCTCCGAAGGAGGAGAAGTCCGAGACACCGGCCGACGGCGAGCAGCCCGAGGACGACGGCCTGCACGGCGGCGCGGTCGGCCTCGAAATCGGTGATCTGCGACCGCGTTTCGCCGAACTGGAAGAGCACCTGCTGCACCACGGCAAGGTCCGACACTGGTCGGAATGGTGGGACCAGTACGTCGAACAGCCCCTCGTGGACGCCGACTACGACACCTACCGCCAGGTCATGGTGATGATCGGCAGCCTGTTCCGGCGGCTGCGGCGCGGCAGCACCGTCGAGGACGAGGACCGCGAACGGCACATGTGGACCCGCATGCGGGAACACTTGGCCGCCAACGATATCGATCCGGCGCAGGCGTTGTACATATGCGGTGCGGCCCATGCGGCCAGCCCGGTCGAACAGTTCGGACTGGCTGCGTCGGCGCCGTTCGAGATCTCGCCGCGCTCGGCCACGAAATGGCACTACGGGCTGATCCCGTCCAGCCACTCCGCCATCGAGGCGCAGTTCGGGCTGGCCGGCGGCGCGGTCTCGATCGCGGCGGCCACCTGGGCGAAGGGATTGCGACGCGGCAAATTGCAGTCGTTCCAGCTGGAAGGCCAGCAGGGGACGAGGAAGCGCGCCAAGAAGCCGACACTTCCGGCGGAACCGGAAGCCGCAGTGACAGACCGGCTTTCGGGCTTCCTGTCCAGGCCACCGGTACTGGACCCGCTCGACGAGGCCGAGCTCCTGGAATGGTCGGTGGATATCGTCCGGCTGGCCCGGCGCAATGGCTACCTGGCCAGCACCGCCGACGCCATCGCCATCTTCGAGACCTCGATCCTGTTGGCGGGCCTGCGGAATCGTGCCCGTCCGACGCCATACGACTTCCAGGACGCGGCCGTCACCTGCCTGGAGAAGGATCGGGTGCCGGGGCGGCGGGATGTGCGGCGGCTGTGCGAGATCCTGCTCGGCGGCGACCGCATCGGCCAGGTCGGATACGCGGCGCTGCCGCCGCTGGCCCGCGATGTGCTCGACCGGCTGACACCGCTGGGACTGGATCTGTCCAAGCGGACACTGCAACGCGCACTGCTGGACCTGAAGGCGGATCCGGACCTGCGGCCGTGCTCGGATCTGCTGTGGCTGCTGCGCAGGCTGCTGCCGCAGGACGCGCTGCGGCCCATCATGGGCTCGCACGGACTCGGTGAGACCTCGATCCAGGAGAGCTGGGACATCGGGCTCGGCAAACACCAGCGCTCACTGGTGGAGCTCGGGTACGAGGGCGTGTCGGTGGAGCAGGTCCTGGAGCAGCGCCTGCGGCGCGCGGTCACCGCACCGGACGCGACCGCGGCCGTGGCGCTGGGCGCGGTCGAGGACGCGCTGGTGTATCTGGGATCGGTCCGGCTCGCCGACGAGCTGGGCACTCGCGCGGTCGAACTCCTCGCCGCCGAACGGACAGTGGACGACGCGCCCGTCGTGCTGCGGCGGATCCGGGTGCTGCTCAACTACTTCCGCTCCACCGAGGACGGCTTGCCGGCCTGGTGCGAACGGTTCGTGACAGCGGGGTACGCACACTACTGCACCCTGCTGCCCACGGCCTTCGCCGCCGAGGAGACCGGACCGGCGCAGGTGGCGGCCATGCTGGGCTTCCTGTTCGGGATGGAGAACCTGGCGCTGTCACTGGGTTGTGATCACACCCAGCTGGAACTGGCTGTGCTGCAATCGCATCCGGAGGCACCGGCCAAGGTGGCCCTGCTGTGGGCGGCACGGTTCCAGCTCGGCCTGCTGACCATGGCCGAGCTGCGCGCGCGGTGCGACGGGATGCTTGCCAATCCACTGGTGCTGCCGACGGTTCCGCAGTACGTGAGCGGTTTCGTACAGGCCATCGATCCGGCTCCCGCATTGAAACCCTTTGTGGTGGAGCTGTTGTCGAAGGCCTTCGGCACGCTGCCGGACGCGGTGCTGCTGCCGTGGCTGCCGAAGTTGATCACCGCCCTTAAGGATCAGGCGGGCGACCTGATCCCCGGCCTGGTCCGGGAAGCGGGCCGCACCTTCCCCGGCGCACTGCCCGCGGTGGACGCCTTCGTGCCGCCCTGGTCGGTCGAATTCACCACGGCCCCAACGCCGGTGGCCGCCGTACCGCGCGGGCCGGTCACCGAACTGTTGGCCGCCCACCCCGCCGCCTGCGATGCGCTCAGCGGACTGCTCGGCATCGAGGGCGGCTGGCAGGAGGCCGGCCCGGCCGGAAACCACGAGGTAACCGGCTTGCTCGAGCGATTCCCCGACACCGCCGCGGCATTGGCCGCGCGCCTCGGAGTGCCAGCCGCGCGAAACTGACGCATGTCCGGCCGGCTCGTCCTTCCGATGGGCAGCCGGCCGGACAGTCATTCGAACCGTGCATTGCTGGTAGGCGCGCCGCACAGCACAATTCATACGGTTCGGTCTCGAATTCGGGACCGCCTCGCGAAGGGGCGCGAGAACACGTTACAGTCCGCCCGTGAAATATCTTGTGGGATGCGCAATGGCTCTGTCGTTCGCGGCGAGTTCACCGGTAGCGCAGGCGGATTCCGCACCGACCTGTACCGACACCCCGAACGCCTATACCGCCGGCTGGCAAACCGGCTGGGCCACGTATCAGGCCGAGCAGAAGAGTCCGTCGTCCGGCACGTCGTCGCGGACGGTCGATCTGCCGATTACCATCAATGCGCCGATCGCCAAGGTATGGACGGTGTACTCGAACCTGCGCAACGACATCGGGCGGCACCCGTTCCTCCAGGACATCATCGTGCATCGCACCTGCACCGACGGCGTCACCGAGACCATCGATTTCACCGCGCTGGAGAACATCCCGATGGGCTCGGTCGACTACCCCGCGAAAACCCAGGCCGAACAACGCCTCTACCCGGCCGATCACTACTACCTGACCGACAGCTATGACTCGCCCGGCATCATCACCCATCAGAAGATCACCTTCGTCGACAACGGCAACGGCACCACCACGGTGAACGAGCACCTCACCTTCATCGCGAACCCGCTGCTCATCAACTTCACCGTCGACAACGGCGTCTCATCCCACCAGGCGTACCAGGCCGCCCTGAAACGCGACATCGAAAACGGCACCCTCTGAACTCGAAAGGCCCGGTCCTGATGGACCGGGCCTTTCGAATTGGGCGGAGGTATCACGGGTCGAGCGGTACAGCAAGGAATATTCCTCAATCGCTTTTGAATTGCGTTGCCCACCAGAGTATTCCGGCGGGATGGATTTCGGGGTGGTTCATCGGTGCACCCAGGCCACTTCGGACCGGACGGTGACTCTTACGGCACTGACGGCCGACCTGGACGAGGGAAACCTGTCATCCTTGTCCTACACGTCAGGAAGGGCAGTGATTGCTGAGCAAATTTCGGCCTCCGGAATGGCCGGCCCGCCGAGCGAGCGACCTTGACAACCTCCACAAAAGTGTGTGCACTTTAGGGAGCTAACCGATTCCTAAGGGGTTTCCATGTCGCCGCAGCGTTGGTGTCTCGTCCAATTCGTCGAGAACAACCGAGCCGAGCCGAGCATTGGCGTGCTCGCCGACGGCAAAGTCGGTCGAGCGCCGAAGCCGCTGTCCGGTCGCACCCTCCTGGAAGTCTTCGACCGGTGGGAGGAGTTCACGCCACCGCTCCAGAATCTCCAGCTCTCGGCCCTCGAGGTCGCGCCGGACGCCGAGCTGGTCGCCCCCCTCACCTACCCCCGCAAGATCCTCTGCGCCGGCGCGAACTACTACGGACACGCACAGGAGATGGGCACCCAGCGCCCGGACCCCGACGGCGAGCCGTTCTTCTTCCTCAAGCCACCGACAACGACGGTGGTGAGTGCGCACGACGACGTCCGGCTGCCGGACAGCGCCGACGTCGACTGGGAGGCCGAGTTGGCCGTCGTCATCGGCACGGGCGGGCGCGATATCGACGAGCGAACAGCCCTCGAGCACGTCGCGGGCTACACCATCGCCAACGACCTGTCCGCACGCGGACGGTTCCCGAGGAAGGATGCGGTCCTCCCGCCATTCGGCTGGGACTGGTTCCAGCACAAGGCATTCGACGGATCGTGCCCGCTGGGGCCCGGAATCGTCCCCAGCTGGCAGATCGGCGACCCGCACGACCTCACAATTCGACTGACCGTCAACGGGGAGATCAAACAGGAAGCATCCACCGCCGACATGGTGATCACGGTGCCACGGCTGATCGCCGCCGCAAGCCGCGTTCTGACACTCGAGCCGGGTGACGTCATCCTGACCGGAACGCCGGCCGGGGTGGGCATGCCACACAAGACCTTCCTGCACGTCGGCGACCTGGTCGTCACCGAGATCGACGGTATCGGCCGGCTGGAGAACAAAATGGTCGCGTCATGACCACGGCGACAACGTCGTCGCACGAGTCGGTCTCCTCGGCCGAGAACGTCCTCACACTCCTCATCGCGCTCCGCGAACACGGCCGGTTGCGAGTGGCCGACGCCGCCCAGCTGTTGTCGGTGACGCCCCCTACCGCACACCGGCTGTTATCCACCCTCAAGCGACATGAGTTCGCTGAACAGGACCGGAAACGCGCCTACCTGCCCGGACCTCGGCTGGCGCAGTTACCGTCGGGCGCCGAGCCGCCGCACGACGTGGGCGTCCTGGCCCGCCCCTATCTGGCGGCGCTATCGCGCAAGGTAGGCAACACAACTTTTCTGGTGACGTTGCAGGGCAACGGCTGCCGCTTCATCGATGGCGTGGAGAGCAACCGCGCGCTCCGAGTCGGCAGTCGCGTCGGACTCCTACTCCCCGCGCACACCACATCGGGTGGCAAGGTACTCCTGGCCCAGCTTCCGGACATCGAACTGGTCGCGCTCTACCCCAACCGCTATGTCCGGATGCGCGATGGCTCGATGCGCGATCTTGTCACGCTACGTCGTGAGCTCGGTGTCGTCCGCCGGAAGGGTTATGCCCTCAGCCTCGAGGAAAGCGAGCAGTGTGTGAACGCCGTCGGCGTCCCGGTCACCACCCGGTCGGGCAAGGTCATCGCCGCGGTCGTGCTGGCGTGCCCGTCGGCGAGCTCGAGCCGCCGGCACCTCGTCGATCTCGTGCCCGACGCCATGGCAACCGCGACCGCGATCGCGGAGAACCTCATCTGATCCCTCGTGGCCCACCCATCTCCGCGATGGGCGGGCCCGAAAGCAGGCCGTACCGAGACGGGACGGCCGGGCCTCACACGTGCTTCATGCCCGCATCCATCCGCCGTCGACAACCAAGGTCTGGCCGGTAACGAAGGCCGCGTCGTCCGAAGCCAGAAACGACAGTGCCCCGACCAGGTCATGGGGCTCCTGGGTGCGTTTGATCGCCTGCTGCTGGGCGAGCGCATCGAACCATGCCGCTTGCGGGCCGCTCTCGGTGGTGGCCGTTCGCACCAGACCCGGGGCGATCGTGTTCACCGTGACCCCGTGCGCTCCGACCTCGGCCGCGAGGGACCGGGAGAACCCGATCACCCCACCCTTGCTCGCGGTGTAGTGCGTGTTGAGTCCGATCCCGGAATGGAAGGTGGTCGAGGAGACGCTGATGACGCGACCCCAGCCCCGCTGGACCATACAAGGAACGAAAGCCTGCCCCAGCAGGAACAACGAGTTGAGGTTCACGCCCAGCACCCGCTGCCATTCCGCCCAGCTCATCCCGATGAAAGCGGTGGCCGGGTAGATACCCGCATTGTTCACCAGGACGTCCACCGGCCCGAGCTCGACCTCGACCTCGGCGGCGAACGCGTGCACGGACTCGGGCGACGATACGTCGCAACGGGCAGCGAACCCCCGGCCGCCGGCCTTCTCGATCAGGCGCACGGTCTCGTCCGCAGGTCCGACGTCGGCGACGGCAACCATATGTCCGTCCTGCGCCAGTCGCTCGGCGAACGCCTGCCCGATGCCGGCAGCGCCCCCGGTGACGACCGCGACGCGTCCCTTCACGTTGCGCGCGGTCATGCGAACACCGGCGCCAAGTCGAACAAGACCCGGTATTCGTCGATCAGGCCGCCCTCGCCGACGGTCCAGATCGACACCACCGGGATCGAGACCTTCCGGCCATCCTTACGCGTGTACGTGACCGTGAGTTCGACGATCGTGTCGTTGCCCACGACCCACTCGTTGACGATGTCGTGATGCATCCCAGCGATCGTGCCGAAGAAGCCGGCACAGCCCGCCGCGACCGCATTGCGGCCCTCCAGAGCGGGGATATTGCCGAAGGTGAGCCTGCCGTCGGGTGCGAAGAACTCGGCAAAGCCCTCGGCGTCGAGAGTGTCGACCGCCTGTAATGCTGCGGCAGTCAAAGCGCTGGTCATGGTGGATCCTTCCAGTAGAAGTGCATACACATTGACTCTCGATAGTGACGCCGGTCACGTTGGATGTTCGCGGATTTCACCTAGCGGAACGAGTCGTCGGCAGGGCCATCGACATTCGCTTCCAGCGTGGTGCCGCCACCTCCGAGTGCATACAGTTACCTCCTATGCGCTCCCCCACCACCCGGTCCCTCGATATCCACGTTGTCGACGCCGCGCGAGCCTTGGCCGCGTTGGGGCTCGTCGACGCGTTCGGGCACGTGTCAGCCAGGGACGTCGACCACATGGTCATCACCCCTGCGGCCGATTTGGCGACCGTCGCGACTTCGGACTGCCTCCGCGTCCCGTTGACCGCCACGGCGCTGCCATCCGGCTGCCCGGCCGAAGCATGGGCCCATCTGGCCCTCTACCGGCGTTACCCGGCGACCGGAGCGATCGCTCGCGCACAGCCCGCAGCGTCGCTGGCCGTCGGCATGCGCACCGACCGTGTCGCCCCGACACATGGTCAGGCGTGCTGGCTCGGCGACTCCATTCCGGTGTATCCGTCCGCCCTGCTGGTCCGCGACGCCGACCGCGGCCGCAGCCTCGCCGAGGCGATGGGGTCGGCGGACGCGATGATTCTGCGTGGCAACGGTGCGATCGCGATGGGCAGCGACCCGGCCACGGCGGTGGCCACCATGTCGGTGCTGGCGGCAGCATGCACCGTCTGGCTCCAGACGAGGGGCGAACCCGCCGCGCCCCTGTCGGCAGAGGAAATCCGCTCTTGGCAGGCCGTCAAGCCGGAGTTGCTGCCCCGGCTGGGCGCGCACCTGCTGCGCAAAACGGCAGCGGTGGGCCCGGCTCGCTGAGCCCGGGCCCACCGGTCGGGGACGAGTCGGTCGAGGGGACGTCAGGTCGCGGGCAACACGGCCGGCGCCTCTCCGCGTGCTACGCGACGCATGGCGTTGAGCGTGGCGCCGACGGCCGCTACGTAATGGGCCGTGGTCTCGTCGGCATACGCCGACTCCTCGAGAGAACCGCTCTGGGCGCCGTCGAGCACCAGTGCGAAGCTGAACCGGAGAAACAGGTCTCCCCCGTCCTCCTCGATGTCATTGGTGATCGTGCCGAGGACCGGACCCGCGAGGCGTGTGAACACCACCCGTCGCTGGGGCTGCAGGGCGATCCGCTCGATGTAGCGGTCACCGAACGCCTCGATCTCACGCTCGAAGGTCTCGTCGTCGAAGCGAGCGGTGACCTCGCAGTGCGTCATGATGGGCACGAAGGGCAGCGCGTTGTTGGCCTTCATGACCAGTCCCTGCCACACGGCAGTCCGATCGAGAGTGGGCTCGCCCGGCTCGTTGACCGGGAGGCGGTGGGTGACGTAGATCATTCGGTGACTCCTTGTGCGAGAGCGTCTTCGGTGGAGATTTGGTCGTGCACGCTGGCTATATCGAGCTCACCCCAGCCATCGGCCATGGCCTGGTCGAACACCGCTTTGGCCGCCTCGAACACCGGCCGGCGCTCGCCGAGATCGCGCAGGTGCACCTCGACCTGGTCGAGGATCTCGTGCAATGTCGCGACGGGCCCGGGGGCCGGCAGCCATGAGCGGTGTGCCATGAGGGGACCTCGCCGCTCGAGCAGCGCCGAGCCCGCGATGGACGTCTCCAGGGTGTGCTGGACCATGTCCAGGTCCAAGTTGTCGCGGCGGGCCAGCACGATCGCTTCCGCCGCCGCGACCGTATGGGTTGCGACGAGCATCGAGGAGATGTACTTCAGGTGAGTGCCGGTGCCGAAGTCACCGGTTCTGACCCAGGGCCCCGAGATGGCGTCCAGGACATCCGCCACTCGATCGATCGCCTCGGCTGCTCCGGAGGCGAAGACGGTGGCCAGACGCGGGCCGACCATTCCGGGACTACCACTGATCGGGCAGTCGAGCATGGTGGCCCCGGCTCGCTCGAGCTGACGCATCAGTCCGAGTTTTCTCAGGACCGGGATCGTGCTCATCTCGAGGTGGACCGCCCCGGGGCGCAGCGTCGACAGCGTTCCCTCGGGCCCGCAGATGACGTGCTCGACGTCGTCCGCGGTCGGCAGGATCGACACAATGACCTCACATGAGGCGGCCAGTTCCGCCGGCGACGCCGCGACAGCGCCACCCGCGGCCTCGAGCTCGGGACATTCGGTGCTGCGCCGGTACCCGACGACATCGAAGCCGCGGCCCAGCAGGTTCTCAGCGATCGGCAGGCCCATCTTGCCCAGGCCGATCACCCCGATAGTTCTCACATTCGTCACGTCCTCATGGGTTTTCGTGCGGGAGATGGGGCGGCTTCGCAGACATGGCCGCCCCCAATACTGTATGCACTTTACTCGACCGACTCGCGAAAGAGAAGGAATATGTATACACATCGCTTAGGCTGGGACCATGAGTCGCAAAGTGCTTGTCCCTCACATCACGAAGGTGGAGCTGCCCGAGGCACGCCAGGCAATCCCGCATGTGCACGCCTACCTGCGCGAGCGGATTCTCGACGGCACGCTGCGACCCGGGACGAAGCTCTCGCAAGTGTCGCTGGCCGAGCAGCTCGGCATCAGCCGCACGCCGTTGCGCGAGGTGCTGCGGATGCTGCAGGAGGAGGGCCTGGTCCAGATCGAACCGAACCAGCGCACCCGCGTCTCCATACTCGACCCCCGCGAGCTCGACGAAATCTATGCGAGCCGAGTCGTGCTCGAGTCGCTGGCCGTGGCCATGACCGTGGGCAACTTCGACGCCGACGCCCGGCAGCAGGCGGCTGAGCAGCTGGTGGCCATGCGAGCGGCTGCGGAGGCCGGCGAGACCGAGCGCTGGTTCGTCATCCACTCGGCGTTCCATCGCACCATCACCTGCGGCGCCAGCGACACCATGCAGAAGCAGTTGCGTCAGCTGGCCGACCGGTGCGTCCGATACATCCGGATCTACCAGGGTGGCGAGCCGAACAGCTGGCACGAGGCCGGTGATCGCGAGCACGCGCAGATCCTGTCTGCACTCGAGGCGGGAACCAAGGCCGCGGCCCAGACCCGCATGGCCAGTCACCTGGCCCACACCGCCCTCAAAGTATTGAGCGACACCTCGCCCGACTACCAGCCGACCGCCGTGCCGTTGGCACTGGAGATGGTCGGCATTCCGAACTGACTGTGGGCGGCCGAGACCCCGCGTTTCACGGGGGTCTGCGCCAGGTCAGGCCTCGGATAGGAACGGTTCCACGACGCCGAGGAACTCGGCGGTCTTCTCGATCATGGTCCAGTGGCCGCAGTTGCCCAGTACGTGCAGCCGGACGTCCGGAAGGATTTCCAGCAACGCCCCGGACGATTCCTTCCAAGGCACGACCCGATCGTCCCGCCCGTGGATCATGAGGGTCGGCTGCGCCACCCGGGTCAACTCGGCACCGGACAGGGCCAGGTCATCGACCCAGCGTTGACGCGGTTCGGGGAACATCGCTTCCCAGGATTTCGCGACGGCGGGCGCGGCACTTGCCCCGTACCGCATCTCGACCAGCTGATCGGTGATCAGCCCCCGGTCATAGGCGAACAGCCCGATGATCTCGCGCATGTTCTCCATTCCCGGCCGATAACTCCACACCGTGTCCAACCCTTGCGGTAGCGCCATCGCGACACCCATCGAGCCCATGAGGACGAGGCGACGAACGGCTCGAGGGCGCTCGGCCGCGAGCGAAAGGGCGATTGCCCCGCCCATCGAGTTGCCGATGATGTCGAAGGTCTCGATGCCGAGCTCGTCCATCAGCGCGAGCGCGTGCCGGGTCCACGCCTGCCGACCCCACGTTCGCGGCTCACCGGTGGCTGTGTCACCGAAGCCCAACTGGTCGGGGGCGATGACTCGCCGGGTCTGCGACAGGGACGGCAGCACGGGACGCCAGTTTGCCGCGGCGCTGACACCAGGACCGGATCCATGCAGGAGTAGCAATGGCGGCTGAACGCTCTCGCCGCGGGGTTCCCCGGTGTCGATGACGGCGGTGTGTACCCCATCGATCTCGCGGATCGATGGGGTCGGCTGAACGCTGGTGACAGTCACTTGCTAGCTCCTCGTCGGGGTGGAATCGGTTCCGGTCATCGAGGCCGGACGCTGCGTCGAGACCCGCTTGACGGGGCCCAGCCACATATCGATCGAACCCGGTTCGTCCGGATCGAACGTGCGTGGTCGCCAGGCCGCGTCATCCTCGATGCGACGCACCCCGTACGAGTACTCGTAGGTGAAACCCTCGGGGCCGAGAAAGTAAAGGAACACGGCTGTCGACTGCGGGTGGCGACCAGGACCCATTTCGATCTGGACGTCGTGCTCCTGCAGGAAGTGCCAGGAGCGGAACACGTCGTCGATGGACTCGACCTGGAAGTTCATGTGGCACAGGCCAGCGCTCTCACCCTGGAATACGGCGAGCTTGTGGTGCACGGGATCGATCCGCATCAGGCACGCGGCGTTGCCGATCCAATCCGATACGCGGGCGTTGAAATGCCCGTTCCAGAACCGGTACGCCTCGTGCACATCCGGGGCGTCGAGGCAGAGATGCCCGAACTCCGTGATGCCGGCCGGCCGAGTGAAAGCAACCGGGCGGGTGATCGTCTCCTGCTGACTGACCAGCTCGATGCGATTGCCGAAAGGGTCGTCGAAGCCGATGAACTCGGCCACGCGCCGCGAACGAGCCTCTTGCTTCGACCCTCGCCGCACAGCGAAACCGGCCCGCTCGAGCTCGCCCTCGGCCGCCTGCAACGCATCCGAGTCGGCGACGGTGAACCCGGAGGCCAGGACCCCCGATACTCCCTCGACCAGAGCGAGACAGTGGTGGCGGGAGTCGGCGCGCAGGTGCGCGACGCCCGGTTCGGTCTCGCCGGCGAGCTCGAGACCGACGATGCGAGTCGCGAAGTCGACGGCGGTCCTGAGATCCGCGACTCCTGACCGCACGTAGGCGATGTCAGTCAGCGTGATCATGGGTTTCCTCTCCTGTGGACCTTGCCGAACGTGGGCTGTCAGGAGTCGATCGCGTCCGGGATGAGGTTCTTCACCAGCCCCGGCTGCAAGTAGCCGGTCTCCCCGTACCGAGCGACCAGCGACGCGTTGTCGGCCAGCAGCTTTTCGATCGGTTCGGTGAGGTCGATCGCCGCCAGGAATGGCTGGCGGGCGGGCAGCCCGGTCTGCCAGTACACCTCGCACCGGTTGCCCTCGGGATCGAAGAAGTAGATTCCGAACGCGTTGCCGTGCGTCACGATCATGTCGAAGTCGACATTGTGCTCGATGAATCTGCGGTGCATCTCGAGCAGCTCGGTCAGATGATTGACCCGGAACGAGACCTGCTGAATGAGCTTGGTGTCCTCGTCGGCACGCCCCACGGTCCGGCCTTCGACGAGCTGGAATTCGTGGTGCTCGAAATTCGGTCGGGCACTGAAGAACCGCATGCCCAGATTCAGATCCTCGTCGGTGACGGTCAGTCCGAGGACATCGCGGTAGAACGCGGTACTGGTCTCCAGGTCATTGCAGAAAACTCCGAAATGACCGAGTTCAGCGATCGGCATGGTGAACCTTCCTTTCCGTGGGTGGTGGCCGGTCATGTGGTGGTCGATGAATTGGGCCTCGAATGGCTCGGCCGAGGAGTCCGCAGGTGGCGCCACTCCTGTTCGCCATTTCTGACCGTAATGTGTATGCACTTTTGCTGTCAAGGCTTCTCCGGATGTTGACACTGGGCTCAAATTGCATACAGTTCTCGGATGAACTCCTTGCCTCCCGCCTCCGATCCGGACGCCCCGGATCTCACACGGCTGCTGGGCCGGGACTACTGGATGGTGACTTCGACCCCCGTGGACGGGACGACCACCGAGGACATCGCCGCCCTCGCCGCGGCGCACATCGCCTGGCTGCTGGACCTCGAGGAACGCCACCTCGTCTTCCTGTCGGGCCCCCTCGTCAGCGGTCCCGGCGCCGGTCCGGGATCGGGCGTCACGGTCTTGCGCGCCTCCGACGAGGACGAGGCAACCGACATTGCGTCAGCGGATCCCTTCGTCACGGCGGGTCTGCGAACCTTCGTTGTGCATAGGTGGCGCCTCAACGAGGGCAGCGTCTCGATGCGCCTGTCACTCGGTCGCGGTACGTACGAATGGCAGTGAGCGAGTCGGGCATACAGCCCGTTCATCGCCAGAGCCGCTGACAAGGCATGGGCTGCAATGCTTCTCGCATATCCTGATCGATTTGAATTGCCGCCAGTCCCATTTCGTACACTGCCCGCGCAAAAGCGAGCGCTGCCACGGAGTCGGCCCGATAGTGCAACGGCGGCCAACCCGGGAAGTGGACAGTGATATGGCATTGCATTACGCCGGTGGCTCCTTCGGCGTTCCGGACCGATCGCCGCTTCCGCGGGCCAGGAGCGGAACGAGTACGGCGGCGACCGCCAGGTGCATCAGAGCGAGCGTGGCTTTGGCGCTGCCGGATGCCTGGACGTACGCCATGGGCGCGAGCGACACCAGCAACACGGTGACGGCCAGTCGGATCCAGACGGTCGGGGCCCGGTCGGTGAACCGGTCCATATACTTCCGTGTCGCTGCCGCGAGCAGAGAGACCACGAGCGTGCTGCCGGCGACGAGGGGCAGGCCGACGACCTGGGCCGGCTGCCCGTTGCGGGCGTCGACGCGAAGTTCGACGCCGAGGCTATGGGCTGCGGCCCACAGCAGGGCTGCGACCAGGACAGCGCCGCCGATCGCGGATGCCAAGCGCAGGAGACTCGGGCCGGCCTGGCGGGTGGTCATCAGGGCACCCCGATCAGAGGTTGGGACGGTCTTGCCGAGGTGGGAGCGCTGGGCATTCCGTTCATTCGCCCTCCAGGATCGGAAGGAGCAGGCGTGAGCTGGAGTGGACCGTGTTGACGCCCTCGATGCCGACGGGTGCGTGGCTGAACAGCAGCATGGGCTGGAAGTCCTTGCGGTTGTCGTCGCTGGTGAGGATCAGACGGATGCGGTGCCCGCGCTGGAACAGGCGGGCGTTGGCGACCAGCGGGATGCGGTAGTCGACCGGCTCGCCCACAGGGACGGGGATCCACGCGCGCGCCGGGAGGACGGGCCGCCCCGCCTCACTCGCGCCCTCGTCGACGTGGCGCATGCCGGCCCGCAGCCAGCCCTGGGTGACGTCGGTGGCCTTGCCGTCCGGGCCGACGTCTTGCAGGAGCAGGATCCATGCCGTGTCCGTCGCGCTGCTGGTGGCGGTGAGCCGTAGTTCGGGGTGGCCGACCATCTCGATGTCTTCGGGAAGAGGGTCGCTGGTCCAACTCAGCTGTGCGGGCATCGCCTCCGCGCCGTCGGTGGCGTAGCTGAGCGCGCCCGGCCGCTCGCCGGCCGTAAGGGAGCCGTCGGCATTGAGGGCCAGGGCGGTGTGGGTAGCCGGCGGGGGCCAGGAGTCTGCGGTGCGCCACTCTTCGGCCCCGGGCAGCCAGTAGCGGATCGCGGGGCCTTCGAGAATGCCGGTGTCTACCCCCTTGAGCCAATGGTCGAACCAGGCGAGAGCCTCGACGTGCATGCTTTCCCACGGCCAGGGCAGGCCGTAGGCCCCGAGCATGGCCATGCGCACGTGCGGGTTGTGGGCGAGGGCGTCCCAGGCTTCGAAGAGGCCGGGCAGGTGGAGGGGGACGTTGGACCACTCGCCGCCGAGGTAGACGGGTATGTCGACATTGGCGAGCAATCCGGTCAGGTCACGCTCGTCCCACCACGCATCGCGGGTGGGGTGATCGGTGACCACTGCCTCGAGCAGGTCGTTCCATGGGTAGCCGGCGTGGCGGAAGCGGCTGACCTGTTCCAGGCGGCGGTGTACCTGGACGGCGTCGCTCCGGCTGAACCGCCGGTGAACGGCAGGGATGGCGAGCAACCGGCGCAGGAGACGGGACAGTCCCTTGCGGTAGAGGCGGTCGCCGTGGGCGGACAGGACGCCCAGCGCATGGATCCAGGGAGTGAAGAAGGCCGCACTCAACAGGCCGTTGTGGTAAGCGGCTTCCCGGACCTGGACTGTGACATTGAAGGAGAACAGGGCCTCGAGGTGCGGCGGCCGCTGGGTGGCCGCCTCCAACTGGCTCATGGCGTAGTAGCTGATGCCGATCATGCCTACGTTCCCGTCGCACCAGGGCTGCCCGGCGACCCACTCGACCAGGTCGAACAGATCCTTGCGCTCCTGCTCGTCGAAAAAGGTGTAGACGCCGCCGGAGCCGACCGTGCCGCGGAGGTTGGCGATGACATGGGCGTACCCGCGTGGCACCCAGAAGTCGCTGTTACCGGCCTCGATGATGGCTGCGGGGGCGCCCAGGTCCTGGAGCTGGCGGGGATAGGGGGCCGCCGCGATCAGGGCGGGGAACCTGCCCTCCGCGTCGGGCCGGCGAATGTCGGCCAGGAGCTGGGTGCCGTCACGGACGGGGACGGGCACATTGTTCTCGCGGGTCGTCCCGTGGCGGGCCGTGGACAGGTTCCGGTACCGACGACCGGTCGTCTGTGGTCCGTTGAGCTGACGCTGACCGGGCTCCACTCCAGCGGCCTTGAATCGAGCCATGTCACCTTCATTTCCACGTGTACTGAAATTAACTGTCCTCACCGTACGCGCACCGACTCGCCAGCGGCAAGCATAATTTCCATATGTCGTGAAAATATGGTAGGTCCGAGCGCGGCGACCTGTCGTACGCGTCGTTTCCGCGAATGGCCCGAGGGAGCCCGAGTCCGAGGACCGGGACCGCTGCATCGTCCTCGCAGGTCCACCCAACGAAGCGGGCTGGACGGATCGAAGTACCGACGACCGGCGGCGTGCGCTGGAAACCGATGCGCTGACGGGCGATGTCGGCCCGGACAGCCACTTGTGGTCAGGCGTTCCCCGGGATGTCCTCGCCCAGAGCGCCCGTGAGGTAGTGCTGCACAGTCGGCGCGATCAGGCGGATGACCTGCTCGGTGGGGATGTCGGCGATGCGGTCGATCCCCCAGACGTAACGTGTCATTGCCAAGCCCACGATCTGCGTCGATACCAGGCTTGCGCGCACCTCGGCCTCGTCGCGGGGAAGACTCGCCGACACGACCTGCAGGACGAGCGCGGAGAAGACGGAGCGGAGGCGCTCCATGGCGAAGGGCTCGTGACTTGCCGCGAGGACGATCGAGCGCAGGACCTCCGCGGTGGCCGGGTCGTCCCACATGCGCACCGCCGCCTCCACGAAGGCTCGCCCACGCTCCTCCAACGGCACCTGGGCGGCCTCGGCGATGCGCTCGCCGAAGGCGGCCGGCGGCTCCAGCGCCGCTTTCAGCAGTCCCGGCTTGTTCGAGAAGTAGTAGTTCACCAGGGTGGGATCGACATCGGCGGCCTGAGCCACCGACCGCAATGAGGTCCCGTTGTAGCCCCGCTCGGCGAAGGACTTGCGAGCCGCCGTCAGGATGCGGTCCGCCTGCGCGCCACGTTCGCCACGCGGACCTCTTCCCGCTCGTGCCGCCATGTCCCGCTGTCCCCCTTTTTGCCCGTTCCGGGTGCGCATGATTGCCCGCCGATGCCGTTTCAGCACCTGCTCGAACATATTTCAGCATACCGTGAAATTGCAACCACCAGCCGGAACGGGCACCCAGCAAGACCTGGTCATGGCGCTGCGCCAGGGCGCAGCCCCTCCGTCAGGCCGTCGCCCTGTCGGAGGCGGCGAGCAAGTCCAGGGCTATGTCGACGATGAGGTCCTCTTGTCCACCGACCAGCCCGCGGCGTCCCACCTCGAGCAGGATCGTGCGCACGTCGATGCCATAGCGCCGCGACGCCGTTTCGGCATGGCGCAGGAAGGACGAGTAGACCCCGGCGTACCCGAGGGTGAGGGTTTCGCGGTCCACCCGCACCGGACGATCCTGCAGCGGCCGCACCAGGTCGTCAGCGGCGTCCTGCAGAGCGAACACATCGCAGTTGTGCTTCCAGCCGGACAAGTCGGCGACAGCGACGAAAGGTTCGATCGGGCAGTTGCCCGCTCCCGCGCCGTGTCCGGCGAGCGAGGCATCGACCCGCGTGACGCCTTCTTCTACCGCCACAACAGAATTGGCCACCGACAGGGACAGGTTCTCGTGCGCGTGGATGCCGATCTCCGTGCCCGGATCGAGCGCCTGACGGTAGGCGCGAACGCGCTCACGGACACCGTTCATGGTCAGTCGGCCACCGGAGTCGGTGACGTAAACGCACTGTGCCCCATACGATTCCATCAGTTTCGCTTGTTCGGCGAGGCGAGCCGGTTCGACCATGTGCGACATCATCAGGAATCCGGAGACGTCCATGCCGAGTTCCCGTGCGGTGCCGATGTGCTGGGCCGACACATCGGCTTCGGTGCAGTGGGTGGCCACCCGCACCGACCGGACGCCCAGACGGTAGGCGTGCTTCAGTTCTTCGATGGTGCCGATGCCGGGCAGCAGCAGCGTCGTCAGCCGAGCGTTCGTGAGATTGGCGGCGGCAGCTTCGATCCATTCCCAGTCGGTGTTGCTCCCGGGCCCGTAGTTCAAGCTGCCTCCGGCGAGACCGTCGCCGTGGGCGACTTCGATGCCGTCGACACCCGCCGCGTCGAGCGCGGCCACGATCCGGCCGACGTCGTCGGGTGTGATGCGATGGCGCACCGCGTGCATGCCATCGCGGAGTGTGACGTCTTGGATGAACAGCTGGGTGGTCATCGGAGCGCTTCCTGTCCTGCCGGGGCGGCGGCGATCGTGTCGGCGATGGATTCGGCGTAGCGCACCGCCGCCGAGGTCATGATGTCGAGGTTGCCCGCGTAGGCCGGGAGATAGTGGGCGGCTCCTTCGACTTCCAGGAAGACCGTCACCTGATGGGTGGGTGCGACCGCCGTGTCAGGGCCGAGCAGGGTGCGCACCGGTTGATCCTGCGGCACGGCGCTGATCTGAACTCGTTGCTTGAGGCGGTAGCCGGGCACGTAGGTCGCCACTTGCGCGACCATCTGTTCCACCGATTCGCGAATCGCCCGGTGCGTGGCGGAATCGGGCGCTGTGATCAGGCACAGCACCGTATCGCGCATGATCAGCGGCGGTTCCGCGGGATTGAGGATGATGATGGCCTTGCCACGCTGGGCGCCACCGACAGTTTCGATCGCGTGGGCGGTGGTCTCGGTGAACTCGTCGATGTTGGCGCGGGTACCCGGCCCCGCGGACTTCGAGGCGATGGACGCGACGATCTCGGCGTAGGCGACCGGTGCGACGCGGGAGACGGCGGCGACGATCGGGATGGTGGCTTGCCCGCCGCAGGTGACCATGTTGACGTTGGGCGCGTGGCGATGTTCGTCGAGGTTCACCGCCGGTACGACGAACGGGCCGAGTGCGGCCGGCGTCAGATCGATCAGGCGTTTGCCGAGCGGTTCGAGCACCGCGGCGTGGGCGGCGTGGGCTTTGGCGGAGGTCGCGTCGAAGACCACGTCGATCTCGTCGAAGTTCGGCAGCTTCAGCAGACCCTCGACGCCGTCGGCCGTGGTCGGGACGCCGAACCGGCGGGCACGGGCGAGTCCGTCGGATTCCGGGTCGATGCCGACCATCGCACCCATCGTCAGCACGTCCGAGTGCCGGATCACCTTGATCATGAGATCGGTGCCGATGTTGCCCGACCCGATCACCGCGACCGTCAGCTCGGTGGGTTTGTCGTTCATGATTCTCACTCCTGGACGAAGTTCGCGGTCACCGATCCGAGTCCGGTGATGTGCGCGATGACGGTGGCAGGGCCCTGGATCGGGGCCATCGGTCCGAGCGCTCCGGAGAGCACGATCTGCCCGGCACGCAGTGGCCGACCGAACTCGCGGGTGGTGCGTGCCAGCCAGGCCAGAGCGTGCAGCGGGTCGCCGAGGCAGGCGGCGCCGGTTCCGGTCGACACGTGGACACCGTCGATCGCCATCCGCATCTGCACCGAAACGGGGTCGAAGGTATCGAGAGTGCGGCGTTCGGAGCCGAGGACGAACAGGCCGCTGGAGGCGTTGTCGGCGACGGTGTCGCCGAACGTGATGTCCCAGCCCGCGATGCGGCTGTCGACGATCTCGAGCGCGGCTACCGCGTAGCCGACCGCGCTGCGAACCTGCTCGTCGTCGAGCGGGCCGTCCACCAGGTCCTCTGAGAGCACGAACGCGACCTCGGCTTCGACCTTCGGTTGGAGCAACCGGCTCAGCGGCACGGGCGTGTCCTGCCGGTAGTGCATGTCGTCGAACAACACTCCGAAATCCGGTTGATCGACGCCTAGCTGCCGTTGCACCGCCGGAGAGGTCAGGCCGATCTTGCGGCCGACGACCTCGGCGCCCGCTGCAATGCGCTCGGCGGTCAGCATTTCCTGCACCGCATATGCCGCGACCACGTCGTCGGCACCGATCAGATCGCGTACCGGCCCGCACGGGGTGCCGGAGCGGGCAGCCGCGCCGAGCATGTCGGCGGCGATCGCGGCGGTGTCCGCGGCCGCGGAGTGTCGGTCGAGACTTGGAAGTATTGGCATCGGAAACCCTGGATTCGTGAGGAAGGCTGGAACAGCGATCTCACTGTCGCCGCAGGCAGGACGCACCCGCCAGCAATCCGTTCCACTGAGCCGAACGCCCGCCGGATAGAGTGAGCTGGGCCCGGAAGGTTGGAGGTCGACGGTGTCAGCTGCGGTTGCCGGTCGAGTGGTGGACGGTTCGACCGTTCTGGGCAAGACCATGGCGGTGCTCGAGGCGTTCTCGATCGACGACACCCCGTTGAGCCTCGCCGAACTCGCGCGGAGGACCCGCATTCCGAAGGGCACCTTGCACCGGGTCCTGTCGGACATGGTGGCGGTGCGGCTCCTGGACCGGACCAAGACCGGATATCGGCTCGGCGGGCATCTGTTCGAACTGGGAATGCGCGCGTCGGTCGAGCGGAGTTTGCTCGAGGTGGCCATTCCCTTCCTCGAGGAGCTGAACGCGCGTATTCACGAGACCGTGCATCTGGGCGTCCTCGACGGCACGGATGTCGTGTACCTGACGAAGATCGGCGGGCGCCGGCAGGCCAGCGCTCCGTCACGAATCGGGGGCCGCATGCCGGTGCACTGCACGGCCATCGGCAAGGTGCTGCTGGCCAACGCCGATGCGGCGCTCCGAGATCAGGTACTGGCGGGGCCGCTTCGTCGCTACACCCCCCGGACGATGGTCCAGCCGGGCACGCTACGCAAACAGCTCGATCGGATCGCAGCCGACGGCGTGGCCTTCGAATTCGAGGAGTCGGCCCCCGGCCTCGTGTGCGTGTCCGCCCCGATCCGCGACGCGGACCGAGTGGTGGCGGCGATCAGTGTGGCGGGCCCGTCCCACCGGTTCCATCCGGAGGCCCACGCGGCATCGGTCCGCGCGGCCGCCGAGGGAATCGGCGTCACCCTCACCCGGCGGGCCCGGCTGTTGAGCACGCCCACCGCCTGAACCACCCCGACCAGATGATCCGCGGTCAGGCGATCGAGCCCATGCGATTCGAGACGCCGTCGCGAACCCGGTGGCCCGCACGGACCGGGCGGGGACCCTCCAGGAATTCGCTGCCGAGCAGGCGATGCCGCAGCGACCGCGTGTCCTGGTTGGGATCGATTTCGAACTGCTCCCGCAGACGTTGCGCGCACAGCGCGTACCACTGTTCCGCCTGCTGCAGCTCCCCGCGCCGGGCGTGGATGGTCATCAGTCGACGAAAAGCGGCCTCGTTCGCGGTATCGATGGCCAACGTGCGGCGGCACGCGTCGGCCGCGTCGGCGAGTTCTCCCGCCTCGAGCGCGTATTCGGCCAGCGTGTTCAAAGCGCCCAGGATCATCGAACGCAGCCAGTGCCGGTGTTCGATCACCCAGCTGTCGGATTCGCCGTCGAGAAACTCGCCCGAGTACAGTGCGGCGGCCCGTCGATACAGGCCCAGCGCGTCCTCCCGCAGGCCCCGCGCGGCGGCCTCACGTGCGGCCGCGGTATACCGCTCGAATTCTTGGCAATCGACGGTCACATCGTCACTCGCGTCCATGATGTAACCGAAATCCCGGAACTCGATGTGCAGGTCTCGCCGTTCGGTTCCGAAGTGAGTATCCAACGTTCTGCGCAGGGCGTGCACCGTAACCTTCAACGAGGTACTGGGCCCATCGATGTCCGGCCACAACAACTCTCGTAGCCGCTCCTTGCCCACGACGCTGTTGCGGTTCACGAGCAGCACTCCGAACAGTGATCGAGCCTTGCTCGCACGCCACCGGACACAATCCGCACCGGAGACCGAAATGGCGAACTCGCCCATCAGTTTGACATGGATCGCCCGTTCACCAGATGCTCTCAATGAAACTCCTTGCGTCATGGGCGAACCGCAGAAATGTTCAAATGTATTTCGCCACAATCCATCTCGTATCCCATTTCCGGCTGGCGGCTATGTTCGCACGGCCAACTTGCCTGCGCAAGTGGATGTTTCGCGAATTTATTTCGGCCGGGAGACTTCTTCGCGCAACCCACGAAACAGTAATGTTCGCTTCACGCCGCTACCTGGCCGATTCGACGAAAAGTCATGTTCCGCTCATGTTTTGCCGCCACGCCGAGTCGTCTGCGATCATGATCCCGTGTCTGAGCTAGGGCGCCTCCGACGCGCACCTGTGCAGTCGCGCAGCCGGGAACGTGTCGAGCGCATCCTGGACGCGGCCCGGGAACTGGTGGACGAGCACGGCATGGACGCCGTGACGACCCGCGCGATCGCCGAGCGCGCCGCCGTGCCGATCGCGACGCTCTACCAGTTCTTCGCCAATCGGGAGGCGGTGTTCCGCCAGCTACTCGACCGCGACATGCACCGGATCGACCAGCGGGTCGCGGCGGAGATCGAGACGCTTCGCGCAGACAGCATCCTGCACGCGATCGACCTGTTCGCCGCCGTGCATCGCACCCACTTCCTGCGGCATCTCGAATTCGTCGGGCTCTACTTCGCCTACGGCGACAGCGACGTGGTCTCCCTCCATCAGCGCCGCTGCGCGCACTCGTTCGGCCACCTGCTGCTGAAATCCGGGGTGATGCCCGCGCACACCGATCCCCGGGTGTTCGGGGTCGCGATCGCGATCGCCGAGGGCACCATCGAACACGCCTACCGGGACGCCCCCCGCAACGAGTGGGTGGTCAGTCAGGGTCGGCTGGTGCTGCGGCTCTATCTCGAAAGCCGTTGCGACTGAGGTCCGATCGCGCCCGCTGACCCTAACCCGGTGCTAACCGCCCCTGGCTAGCGTCGCGCCATGTCCAGTTATCGCACGAGCAGCGTCCAGCCGAGAAACAGGCTTCGCTCCGATAGTTACTGCGTGTTTGGTTTTCCTCGAGGACTGCTCGAGCCGGGATTCACATACTCGGGGCGAGAACAGCGACGTTCGGGATTTGTCTCGCAGTAGCCGTGGCTACCAGCAGGATTCGGAAGACATCATGAACGCCAGTGTGATCGCCATGTTTCCCGGCCAGGGTTCCCAGCGCGAGGGCATGGCCGCCCACCTGATCCGAGCACATCCCGGCACGGCGGGGGTGGTATTCGAGCACGCCGACGAGGTGCTGGGCCTGCCCCTGGGCAAGCTGTGCACCGAGGGCGACGCGGAACAGTTGCGGGCCACCGAGATCGCGCAACCCGCGATCCTGGCCACCTCCTTCGCAATCTTCGAGGTGCTGCGCGCCGAGGGCTTCTCCCCCGACCTGGTGACCGGGCACAGCCTCGGCGAGTTCACCGCGCTGGTCGCGGCCGGCGTGCTGGATCTCGCCGACGCGCTGACCCTGGTGCGACGCCGGGGCGAGCTGATGGCCGGTATCGCCGCGGCGATACCGGGCGCCATGACGGCCGTGTCCGGGGTGCCCGCAGCGCGGATCGAGGAGATCTGCGCCGGAGTGGACGGCGTGGTCGAACTCGCGAACTACAACGCCCCTGATCAGTCGGTCATCTCCGGCACGGCGGAGGCGGTGGACGCCGCCGTGGAACTACTGCGCGAGGAAGGCGCGGGCTCCTTGGTCGCGCTGCGGGTCGGAGCGCCGTTCCATTGCTCGCTCATGGCCTCGCTGGAGGAGCGGTTCGCGGCCGACCTGGACCGCGCCGAATTCCGCGACCCCGTCATCGATGTCATCAGTTCCGTTACCGCGCAGAAGATTTCGAGTGGAAATGACGCCCGCGACCTACTGCGCCGACAGCTCACCGCCCCCGTCCGCTGGATCGAGGCGATCGGCGCCGCCGCCGATCTCGGCTGCACCGACTACCTCGAGATCGGTCCCGGACGCGTCCTGTCCGGGCTCGCCAACCGCATGCTGGAGGCGGCCACCGTGCGCAGTACCCAGGACACCCGCCGCATCGCCGCGGCTATCGCCGCCTACGCCTGATTCCGCCGAATCCGACTGATTTCCCAGCCGATCCACACCCCTGTGGCGTCCCGCGCCCCAGGGGACCCAACGGTGTCCCCACCACGAAGGAAGAGATAGCCATGCCCGAAACCAGCACCGATTTCGTTCCCGCCGTCATCGACGCGATCGCCGACGCCCTGGGCATCGACCAGTCCGAGGTGACCCTCGACGCCACCCTCATCGACGAGCTCGGTGCGGAATCCATCGACCTGCTCGACATCCTGTTCCGCATCCACCGCGACACCGGCGTGAAGATCGCCGTCGCCGATGTCCAGGAGCTGCTGCAGGGCGGCATCCCCGACGACGAGTTCGGCGACGAGAACGAGATCGTCTCCGACATCGGCCTCGCACACCTGGAAAAGGTGCTGCCGCAGTTCGATCGGACCAAGCTGACCGGCCCGCTGCGCGGTGAGCAGGTGCTCGGCCTGGTCACCGTGCGTAATCTGGTGGACCTGGTCGCCCAGCGCGCCGCCGCCGGTCCGGCCGACGCCGAAGCAGTCGCCTGATGTCCGGCGACTTCGCCGACCGGGTCGCGCTGGTCACCGGCGCGTCCCGGGGCATCGGGCGGGCCGTTGCCCTGACCCTGGCCGGTCGCGGCGCGGCCGTGGCCGTCAATTACCGCTCCCACAAGGACGAGGCCCTCGAGGTGGTCGCCGAGATCGAGCGCTCCGGCGGGCGTGCGGTCGCCATCGGGGCCGATGTCGCCGACGGCGGCGCGGCCCGCGATCTGGTGGAGCAGACGCGAGAACAATTGGGCGGCTTGCACATTCTGGTCAACAACGCGGGCATCACCCGCGACGGCCTGCTGCACGACATGGATCCCGCCGTGTGGTGGGAGGTCATCCGGGTGAACCTGGGTGGCGCATTCAACTGCACCCATGCCGCGGCCGGGCACCTCATGGCCCAGGGCGAGGGCTCGATCGTGAACGTGTCGTCGATCATGGGCGAGAAGGGGCTCACCGGGCAGTCCAACTACTCCACCTCCAAGGGCGCGATGAACGCCTTCACACTGGCCTGCGCGGTGGAGATGGCCCGGTTCGGGGTCCGTGTGAATGCCGTTCTGGGCGGGGTGATCCCGACCGATCTGATCGGTGACCTGCTGCAGCGTGACGGCGGGCGCGGGCGCACCCATGTCCCCATGCGCCGCTACGGGACCGTCCAGCAGGTCGCCGAGGCGGTGGCCTACCTGGCCGGTCCGGCCGCCGACTACGTGACCGGCGAGTTGCTGCGCGTGGACGGCGGACTGGCGGTGCAGCTCAGCAATGGCCGCCTGGTCTCCCGCTGAATCGGAAAAGGAGTGACTGCCATGCGATTTCATCTCATCGACCGCATCGAGTCCTGGGAACCGTTGCAGCACATCACCGCTCGCAAACTCACCTCGGTCTACGAGAACGTCTGGCAGCCCTCCGCCGCCGGCCCGGTGCTGCCCTTCGGCCTGGCGCTGGAGGCGCTGTGCCAGGCCGGGGCCTGGCTGGTGCTGCTGAGTTCGGCGCACACCCGCCGGGCCGCGCTGCTCACCGTGGGTGAGGTGACCGTGTACCGCGACGCGGTGCCCGGTGACGTGCTGCGCATGACCGCACAGGTGGTGCACGCGACGCCGGAGGCTGCGGTGGTGGACGGCTGGATCGAGGTGGATGGCGAGCGAATCCTGTTCGCCCGCAACATCATGTGCGCCCTCATCCAGGCCGATCGGCTCGACGATCCGGTCGACACCGAGCGGATGGCGCGCCAGCTGCTCGGCGAGGAGCTGGTCTGATGCGTACCACCAATGCGGCCGGACTGCGGCGGGTGGCGGTGACCGGCGTCGGCGCGGTCACCCCGCTGGGCGTGGACGCACCGACCACCTGGGCCGGAATGCGGGCGGGCCGCAATGCCATCGGGAAGCTGACCACCTTCGACTGCACCACCTTCCCGGTCCGGATCGCCGGACTGGTCCCCGACTCGTTCGATCCGGCCACCGCCGTCCCGTCCGCCGCCGATCGCCGCTGGGTGTCCCGCCCGGGGCTGTTCGGGCTGGCCGCGGTCGGCGAGGCGCTGCGGTCCGCGCACCTCGACCCGCTCACCGAGGACCGGTATCCCGGCTCGGACCGCGGTGTCGCCATGGGCGCGAGCGTGGGCCGCCCGGATCTGAATCTCGTGTTGAAGATTTCCGAATTACGCTCTCGCACCGGCAAACCCGATGCCTTCGTGCGGCCCGCACCGTCGGCGACCCTGACGGGGAACCAGAACATGGCGCTCAATGCCATGGTGCGGCTGATCGGCGCGACCGGGCCCATGGTGGGCATCCACACCGCCTGCGCGGGATCCGGACACGCCCTCGGCGAGGCGTTCCGCCTGATCCAGGAGGGCGACGCCCGCATGATGGTGGCGGGCGGCTACGACTCGCTCACCACCTGGGCGGATATCCTCGGCTTCGGCCTGCTGGGCGCGATGACCGACCGCTACAACGACAATCCCGCCGAGGCGTCGCGGCCCTTCGACGCCGACCGCAGCGGATTCGTCATCGGCGAGGGCGCGGTGGCCTTCGTGCTGGAGGACCTCGAGTCCGCGCTGGATCGCGGTGCGCCGATCCTGGGCGAGTTGCTCGGGTACGGGTCCACCATGAACGCCTGGCGCATCACCGACTCGCCACCGGATGGCTCGGGCGCGATCGAGGCCATGGAGTCCGCGCTCGGCGAATCCGGCTTGGGCACCGCCGATATCGACTACATCGCGGCGCACGGCACCAGCACGCCGGGCAATGACATCTCCGAGACCCGGGCGATCAAGAAGGTCTTCGGCGACGACGCGTACCGGCTGGTGGTGTCCTCCCCCAAATCCATGACCGGGCATCTCACCGCCGCCGCGGCGGCGCTCAATCTGCTGGCGGCACTGGGCGCGCTCCGGGATGCGGTGGTGCCACCCACCCTGAATCTCGACACCCCGGACCGGGCACTGGATCTCGACTACGTCCCCCATCGCGCGCGCGCCATGCCGGTGCGCGCGGCCATGATCAATGCCCTCGCGTTCGGCGGTTCCAATACCTGCCTCGTGGTGGGCACACCCCAGGAGCTGCCATGACCGCGTCCGACACCGTGCCCACCGCACTCCCGACGCCCGCCGAAGTCCCGACCGCGGGTATCGGCACACCGGGATTCGACCGAATCCTGGAGGTGCGTCCCGGAATTCGCGCCGACGCCCTGCTGAACGTGACCGGCACCCTGCCGTTCTTCGACACCCATTTCCCGCGCCGCCCCATCCTGCCCGGCGTGCTGCTGACCGAGAGCATGATCGCGCTGGCCGTGCTCGCGGCCGGTGATCCGCTGCTGCGGCTGCGGGCCGCCGAGGGGCTGCGCTTCCGGCGCTTCGTGACGCCCGGTGACCAGGTGCGCATCACCGTCGAAACGGCCGGTGCCGGCGCGGATCCCGCCGAATCCCGGTGGAAGGCCACCGCTCGGGTCGGCGAGGCCACCGTCGCAGCCGTCCGCACCCTGCGCCTGGTCCGCGGGCCCGTCGCGGAAGCGAATGGGAGCACTGCGGAAGCGTATGAGAGCACCGCGGAAGCGTATGGGAGCACCGCGAAGGCGAATGGGCGCACCGCCGAGGCGAAGTCGTGAACGCGCGGCGCGTCGTGATCACCGGGATCGGTCTGGTCACGGCGCTCGGCGAGGGTGCGGACGACACCTGGTCGGCGATCGTGGCCGGGCGCACCGCCATCGGCCCGCTGCGCGCCTACGATCCGTCGCCGCTGCGCACCCGGCTCGGCGCGGAGATCCCCGACTTCGATCCCAGCCGGTTCCTGTCGCTGCGCTCCATGCGGACCTCCACCCGCGGCGACCAGTACGGCGTCGCGGCGGCCACCCTCGCGCTGCGGGACGCGGGACTGGAGGAACGCGACCTCGGCCACCGCACCGGCCTGTATCTCGGTGGGAACAAGGACATCTGCCAGCGCGACGACTCGATCGCCGATATGGAGGCCATCCGCGGCGCGGACGGCGGACCGGACATGCGGCGGCTCGGGGAGCTGGCCCGCTCGATCGTGCCGCCGCTGGCATACGTGGAGGGTTTGCAGAACGGCGGGACCTACCACATCTCCTCGCTGTTCGGCCTGCGCGGACCCAATGCCTTCTACGCGGGCGCGGCGGATTCCGGGGCGACCGCGATCGGGCGGGCCATGCGGGCGATCCGCCGGGGCGAGGCCGATATCGCGGTGGCGGGCGGGTACGACGACGCCACCAATTGGTGGGCCATGGCCAAACTGGACGGGCTCGGGGTGCTCTCGCCGCGCAACGACCTGGGCGGCAGTGCTTTTCGCCCCTTCGACAAGGAGCACAGCGGTTCGGTCATCGGTGACGGCGCGGCGATCCTGATCCTCGAAGAGCGTGATCGGGCGCTGCGACGCGGCGCGCGCTGTTATGCCGAGCTCTCGGGCTACGGCATGGGCAATGACTGTGTGCGCGTACCCGCCTCCGATCGGGACGGACAAGGACTGGCCCGCGCCGTCTCGACGGCCTTGTCCGACGCTGGAGCGTCGGCGGTGGACGCCGTGTTCTCCCACGGCTGCGCCACGGCGCTCGGCGATGCCGGCGAGGTGCGTGCCCTGCGCACCGCCCTCGGTCCCGAAGCCCACAAGGCCGCGGTAACCAGCGTCAAACCACAGACCGGTCACTTGGTGGGCGGAGCCGGTGCGCTCAATGCCGCGCTCGCGGGACTGTCCCTGTACTCCGGGGTCGTGCCCGCCACCGGCAACCACGAAACACCCGCGCCCGGCTGCGATCTCGACATCGTGTCCGGCGCCGCGCGCCAGGCGAATCCGCGGGTCGCGCTCGCCCTGGCCCGCGGCCTCGAAGGCCAGGCCGTGGCGCTCACCCTCACCGCATCGAACTGACCGACAGGAACTTCGGCCATGCACGAAACCCCCCATCCCGCGCCGCAGCGGCGCATCGTGATCACCTCGCTCGGCGCGATCACCGCGCACGGCGTCGGCGCGGCGGAACTATGGCAGCGGGTGCGCGGCGGCGAGGTGGCCATTCGGCCGCTGCGCGAGCTCGCGGTGCCCGGACTCGCCGGAGCCATCGGCGGCGAGATCCTCGACCCGCCGCGCCCCAAATACGACTACCTCGCGCCGCTGGGTCTCACCGACCCGGAACCCGCCGTCGACTACGCACTCATCGCGGCCGAGGAGGCCATGGCGGGCGCGGGTCTGGGCGTACTCGAGGACGGCGCTCCACCACGACCGGACGCCCTGCCCGCACACCGGTGGGGAGTGGCGTTCGGCAGCTGCAACAGCGGAATCCGCAGTGCCGAGAAGGCGGTGCGCCGCGCGGTCGCCGCCGGCCGGTCCGTCGACGCGGACGGGCTGGGTCTCGGCGACGACCGGCATCTGCTGCTGGTGCCGCCCCAGTTCTGCGCGGAGGCGCTCAGCGCGGCGTTCGGGCTGAAAGGTCCTGTGCTGTCGGTGAATACCGCGTGCGCATCCAGCGCTCACGCGCTGGCGCACGCGGTCGAACAGATCCGCGCGGGCCGGGCCGACGCCATGCTGGTGGGCGGCAGCGACGCGCTCACCGAGATGGCCTACTACGGATTCACCAGCGTCGAATCGCTGTCCGCGCGTCCGGCGCGGCCGTATTCCCGTGACCGCGACGGGCTCTCGCTCGGCGCGGGCGCGGGCATGATGGTGCTGGCGGCCGCCGAGGTAGCGCTGGCCGCCGGTGCGCCGATCATCGCCGAGGTGCTCGGCTACGGCATGTCGGCCGACGGCTACCACGCCACGGCACCGCATCCGCAGGGCGCGGGCGCGGCCCGGGCGATTCGCCAGGCCATCGACACCGCCGGTCTCGCGCCCGAGGACGTGCCCTACATCAACGGCCACGGCACCGGCACCCCGAAGAACGATGCGGCGGAGAGCAATGCGGTGCGAGCCGCACTGGGCGAGGCCGCGGCGGCGGTGGTGCTCAGCAGCACCAAGTCCATGATCGGTCACCTGCTGGGTGCGGCCGGGGCGGTCGAGGCCATCGTGACCATCCTCGCACTGCGCGATGAAATGGTGCCGCCGACAGCCGGTTTCACCGAGACCGACCCGGCCTGTGGCCTGGACCCCGCACCCGCGGCGCGGGCGCTGCCCATGCGCGTCGCGGCGTCGAACAACTTCGCGTTCGCCGGAGCCAATGCCTGTGTCGTGTACGGCCGGCCCGGTACCGCCCGCACCGAGGTCGATCCCGTCGCCGCCGACGAAGTCGTCGTCACCGGAATCGGGGTGCTGATCGGCGGGGCATCCGATGCCGATCAACTCTGGGACGCCTGGACCTGCGGAACCATGACGACGGTGCCGCACAAGGGATTACGGCTCGCCCGCGTCAGCGCCGACCCGGGCGCCGATATTCCGGCCAAGGCCCGCCGGCGCATGGACCGCCTCGGGCAGCTGGCGGTCACGACCAGTCGGCAGGCGCTCGCCGCGGCCGGACTCACCGCCCACGAGGGCGTGGGTGTGGTCGTCGGCACCGGTATCGGGCCGATGAGCAGCATTTCCCGATTCTTCGAACCGACCGTGCTCGGTGGACCCGCCCAGGGCAGCCCCGCCATCTTCCCCAACACCGTCTTCAATGCCGCCGCCGGACAGGTGGCCATGGCCTTGGGGGCCAAGGGCCCGACCTCCACCCTGACCTCCGGCCACGCCGCCGGGGCCGCCGCCCTCGGGACCGCGTTCGACCTGCTGCGCGCCGGACGCGCGGACGCCGTGCTGTGCACGGGCGCGGACGAACTGTCCCCCTACGCCCTCGACGCGTACCGGGGCGCGGGGCTTTTCACCGGCCGCCACGGCCGGGGCTTCCGGCTGGCCGAGGGCAGCGTCACCCTGCTGCTGGAGCGGGCCTCGGTGGCGCGGCAGCGGGGCGTCACCCCGATCGCGGTGCTCGCCGGATACGCCACCACCTCCGATGCCCTGGGCATCGCCCGGTGGGATCCGCGCGGCCGCGGGGTGGAACGGGCCATGCGCGACGCCCTGGCCGAGGCCGGGGTATCCCCCGTCGACCTCTCCGCCGTCTGGACCGCCGCGGCGGGCCTGCCCGTGGTGGACGGCCCGGAGCGACGTGCGATCGACCGGCTCGGTCTCGGCGCGAATTGCGCCCGGCCCGAGCCGAAGCGGGTTCTGGGCGATCCCATCGGCGCGGGCGCGCAACTGGCCGCCGCGCTGGCCATCACCGCCTGGCAGCGCGGCGGCGACCGGGGCCCGGTGCTGGTCAACGGTTCCTCGTTGGGCGGCACCCACACCAGCTTCGTGCTGCGGCATCCCGCCGCGGTCATCCACTCGTGAACGGAGACACCACATGCCGAATCTCGAACCACGTCACGTCTCGATCCTGGCCACGGGATCGTTCCTGCCCGGCGACCCGATCGACAATGCCACCCTGGAGCGCCTGTGCGGCACACTGCCCGCCGAGGTGCTCGACAATATCCAAGTACGCCAACGGCATTGGATGATCGATCCCGCCACCGGCAAGCACGGCACCGGCACCAACGCCATGGCCGCCACCGCCGCACGACGCGCCCTCGCCCGCGCGGACATCGATCCGGCGGAGGTGGATCTGCTGGTGGTGTCCTCGGCCAGCCCCGAATACCAGCTGCCGGCGGTGGTCACCTACGTGCAGGAGCAATTGGGCCTGGCGCACTGCGCTTCCATCGAATTCCGCGCCGCCTGTACGGGTTTCGTGCAGGGACTGGACTACGCGCGGCGCATGCTCGCGGACGGCACCTACCGCACCGCCGTGGTGATCGGCGCGGAGGCGATCTCCCCGCTGCTGGCCCCGATGTACCTGGGCATGGACCCGGAGTCGGTGCGCATGCGTGACCGGCTGGTCATCAACTCCTTCGGCGACGGGGCCGGGGCAGTCGTGCTGCGCGCCGGGGAACCGGGCAGCGCGGACCCGAACGGCGAATTCCAGTTCGCCACCGCCTGTTTGGGCGGTGACCGCAAGCCAGGCATGCAGATCGTGGGCGGCGGCACCCACGAGCCCGTGGCCGATCAGGCCAAACGCAAGCGCCTGGTGGAGATGAAGCTCGATGTCTCCGGGACCGCCACCTTCGGGCCGAAGGTCTTCGTGGCGGGCATGCGCGACATGCTGACCCGCACCGGGCTCACGGTGGCCGAGATCGACGCCTGTGTGCTGCCCGAGGGCAATGCCGACTACTTCACCGCCGAATTCGATGCCGCCGGAGTCTCTCCCGAGGACCAGGCGGTGCTGGCCGAGAACATCGTGGAGAACCTCGCGACCGTCGGCGCGACCGGCTCCGCCGCCGTGCCGCTGGCCCTCGACGAGGGCTGGATACAGGGCCGCGTCCGGCCGGGCGACCGGGTGCTGCTGCTGGCCGTGGAGGCCAGCCGCTACCTGTACGCCGGTCTGTCGCTGCGCTGGGAAGCGCCCGTGCCGGGTGAGGAGACCGCGAATGTCCACGCCTGAGCCGGTTTTCACCCCCGAGGACAATGCCCGCATCATCCGGCGCGTGTTCGACGAGTTCGTCAACGAGGGCGACTTCTCCGTGGTCGACGAGATCTACGCGCCGGACATGGTCGATCACCAGCCCCTGCCCGGCGCGCCGGAGGGGACCGAGGGCGTCAAGCACACCATCGCCGGTCTGCGCCAGGGTTTTCCGGACCTGCATGTCACCATCGAAGCGCTCAGCGCGCACGCCGACTACGTGGTCATCCACAACACCTGGCGCGGCACCTTCACCGGTGAGTTCCTGGCAATGGACCCCACCGGGGAACGGATCGAATTCCACGGTGTCGTGGTGTGGCGGCTCGCGAACGGCCTGATCGCCGAGCGCTGGGGCATCGGCGTCGAGTCCTCCATGCTGGAGGCGCTGGGCCTGGGCTGGCTGATGTCCGGCGCGTTGGCCCGCAAGGGCCGACGCCGCGGCGGCGGGATGGATCTCGCGGATCTGGCGGCGGCCGCGCTGACCGCGACGGAACAGCCGTGATGGACCGGCCATTCACCGTCCTGATCTCCGGCGGCGGCATCGGCGGCCTGGCCGCCGCACTCGCCCTGCGGGAACGCGGCATGGGCGTGCGGGTGTTCGAGCGGGCCACGGAACTGCGCGACGGCGGTGCCGGACTGCACATCTGGACCAATGGCACCATCGCGCTCCAACGGCTGGGCGTACTCGACGAGGTGCTGGAAACCGCGCCGATCCAGCACATCACCCACTTCGGCACCTGGCGCGGTGGCCTTTTCGGCGCGTGGCCGGTCGGCGACTTCATCGACCGGTACGGCGCTCCGACCATCGCGGTCGAACGCTCGGTGCTGCACCGGGTGCTCAGCGCGGCGGTGGCGGCGTATCCGACGGATACCGAGATCCGCACGGGCGCTGGAGTTGTCGGCTTCGAACAGGACGACGCCGGCGTCACGGTGGAACTGTCCGACGGCGAGCGGGTGCGCGGCGACATTCTCATCGGCGCGGACGGCATCAATGGCGCGGTGCGCCCCGGACTGCTCGGCGAGCACCCGCCGCGCTACACCGGCTACATCGCCTGGCGCGGCAAAGCCGAACTGCGACACGAGAAGATCCCGCCGGGCACCTTCTACGCCCTCTTCGGTCCCGGTACCCGCTTCACCTTCTACGACGTCGCACCCGGCGTCGTGCACTGGATGAGCGTCGCCAACGGCGCACCCGGCGGCCGCGATACGGGCGACGTCCGGGCGATGCTGCTCGAGCGCCATCGCGACTGGATGCCGCCGATCGCGGACATCCTGGAAGCCACGCCGCCGGAGGCCATCATCCGCAGCGATGTCCTGGACCGGCCGCCGGACCGGCGCTGGGGGTCCGGCCGGGTCAGCCTGCTCGGCGACGCCGCCCACCCGATCACCTTCAATATCGGCCAGGGTGCGTGCCAGGCGCTCGAGGACGCGCTGGTGCTCGCCGAGGAACTGGACACCACCGATCCCGTGAACGCGTTGTGCCGCTACGAGAAACAGCGCCGCGCCCGCACGGCCGGTTTGCAGCAGGTCGCCCACCGCATCGGCCGACTGGGCGCGCTGGAGCACCCCCTGCTCATCCGGCTGCGGGAACTCGGCATGCGCGCGGTGTGGCCGCGGCTGGTGTTCCGGATCGCCGAGCGCGACCAGATCGCCTATGCCACCCGCTGGCGCACGCCGGCAAAACCACTGCCGGACAGAAGTTTTCAGACAGACGGAGCATGACATGAAGCAATCCCAAACGGAGAGCGACTTCTTCGGCGACTTCGCCGAATCCTGGTGGGACGACGATTCCGCCATGAAGGGGCTCACCTCCTTCCAGCGTCCGCGCTTCGAGTACTTCGACCGATTCGTGAAGGACTGGTCGGGCAAGAAGGTTCTCGACGTCGGCTGCGGCGGTGGCTTCACCACCGAGTACCTGGCCGGGCGCGGGGCCGTGGTCAGTGGGATGGACCCGTCCGCCCGCCTGGTCGCCGCCGGCCGCACGCACGCCGAGGCGACCGGCAAGGCCATCGAGTACGCGGTCGGGCGGGCCGAGGCGCTGCCGTACCCCGACGCCACCTTCGACGTCGTCACCTGCGTGGACGTGCTCGAGCACGTCGACGATCCGGCGCTGGCGGTCCGTGAGATCGCCCGGGTGCTGCGCTCCGGCGGAATCTTCTGCTACGACACCATCAATCGCACGCTCATGGCCCGGATCGTCATGATCTGGATCCCCGAGTACCTCACCGGCATGGTGGCCCGCGGCACCCACCATCACCACCAGTTCATCAAGCCCGCGGAGCTGCGCCGCCACCTCGACGCGGCGGGCCTGACACCGCTGGCGAAGCAGCGCGGGCTGACGATTCTCGGCAAACGGCGCGACGGCAACCTGCTCATGTTCACCACCCCGGACCTGTCCGCCACCTACATCGGCGCGGCGGTGCGGTCGTGAAGGCGGTCTTCTACCGGCGCTACGGCGACGCGTCGGTCCTCGAATACGGCGAACTGCCGGTGCCCAAGATGGCGCTCGACGGGGTGCTGCTCGACGTCAAGGCGGCCTCGGTCAACCCGATCGACTGGAAGGCGCGCGAGGGCTATCTGGATCCCTTCGCCGACACCGTGTTCCCCATCGTTCCCGGCGCCGACGTATCCGGGGTGGTGCGCGAAATCGGCATCGGCGTCACCGAATTCGCCGTGGGCGACGAGGTCGTCGGCTGTGTCCGCGAGGACTATCTGAGCCGGGGTGCCTTCGCCGAGGTCATGCCCGCCCCGGTGCGAGCGCTCGCGCTCAAGCCGGCGAAGCTGGGCTGGGCCGAGGCCGCCGCCATGCCGCTGGCCGCGCTCACCTCCTACCAGGCACTGGTGCGGGTACTGGATGTGCGACGCGGCGAGACGGTGCTGGTGCACGGCGCGGCGGGCGGCGTCGGCAGCGTCGCGGTGCAGCTGGCGGTGCACCTGGGCGCACGCGTGATCGGCACGGCCAGCGACCGCAATCACGCCTTCCTGCGCGAACTGGGCGCGGAGCCGGTGAATTATGCTGTGGGACTGTCTGATTCGGTACGCACGCTCGCCCCGGACGGGGTCGACGTGCTGCTCGACGCGGTCGGCAAGCGCATTCAGCGCACAGTGCTGCCGCTGCTCGCGCCGCACGGCCGGTTCGCCTCGGTGGTCGATCCCAAGGCCCGCGAACTCGGCGGCGCCTACGTCTTCACGCGACCCGACACCGGGGATCTGCCGGTGGTGGCCGCGCTCGCGGGCAAGGGCGTGTTCCGGGTGCCGGTCGGCGCGGTCTACCCGCTGTGCGACGCCGCGCAGGCGCACTTGCTCAGTCAGGGCGGGCATGCCCGCGGAAAGGTGGTGGTCGCGGTGGACGTGGCCGCCTGTGCGGAGGAAAGACCTTACGATGAACGGTAATTCGATGCTTGCCCGCCGCACCCGGGCGCTGGTGCGGCAGGCGGCGTGGTCCCAGGCGCTGGCCCGCGTCGCGATCGGCACCGGCATGCTCACCGCACCCGGGGCCGTCGCGAAGTCCTGGTCCGGCGAGTACGACGAGGACGCGTCCTCGCTGCCGACCCGCGCGTTCGGCACCCGGGACGTGGTGATCGGGCTCGGCACGCTGTGGTCGCTGCGGCGCGGACATCCGGTGCGGCACTGGTTCGTCCTGGGCGTCGCGCTCGAACTGGTGGATGCGACAGTGACGCTCAACAAGCGCGCACGCCTCGGCCGCACCGGGCCACCGGACACCTGGGAGTTGCTCACCGCGGCCGGATTGGCGGGCGGAATTATGGTAGCCGCGGCCTTGCGCGAGTAATACCTGACCAACTCCGCTTATATCCGATCACAGCCCACACCGGGCGGGAACTGGTCATCGTGACAATCACAGTTCGGTGAAACCTGTTGTGCCGCAAGGTGCAACATACTATTTACGACACCTTGCGACGATAACTACGCCGAGGATTCTTCCCATGAATTATTTCTTACTGTCCGCCATCGGAATTTCAATCATGACGACAGCGGTTGTCTACGGGACGGATTTTTTCTGTGCCCTGGTGCTGCGCACGGCATTGGCCCGCATCGACGATCGCGCGCTGACCGCCGCCACCGGACGCATTCACGAAGTCGCCGACAAGCGCATGCCGATTCCCGGCGCCATCGGCGTGGTCGCGGCGGTCGTCGCCGCCGGGGCCGCCTTCCTGGACGGAAAGGCGGCCGCCGGCATTCTCGCCGCGGCGGCCGTGGTGGCCCTGGCCATCTGGCTCGGCATCTACGCGCGGGTCAGCGCGCCGGTCAACAAGGAACTCACCGCCGCGGTGTTGGCCGACCGGGTGCCGGTCGACGTCCGGGACATGCAACGCACCTGGGACAGCGTCATCGTGGTCCGCGCAATCCTGCAGGGAATCGCCCTGGTCGCACTATTTCTCGCGGCGCTCTCGGTGTAATCCGGTGCGCCGCACCGAAACCCTCCGACGCTTTCGCGCGTGACGGCGGGAAATGAAGGCGTGGCTTATGATTCAGTTCAAACTCCTGGGGCCCGTGCAGCTGCACGTGCACGGCAAGGTCGTGGACCTGGGCCCGCCCCGGCAGTGCAGCCTGATGGCCGCGCTGCTGGTGGATTCGGGTCGGCCGCTGTCGATCGACACCCTGATCGACCGGGTCTGGGGCGACTCCCCGCCGGCCGCAGCGCGCGACGCCGTCTACACCTACGTCGCCCGGCTGCGCGGCCTGCTCACCGAGGCCACCTCCGGCACCGGCGCGGAACCGGTCCAGGTGAACCGCGGCCCCGGCGGCTACATGCTCTCCACCCCGCCGGAGTCGGTTGACCTGTGGCACTTCATGGATCTGGTCGACCGGGCCCGCGCGACCGACATCGACGATCCCGATCGGGTCGAGCGGCTGTCGGCCGGGCTGAACCTGTGGAACGGCAGTGCCATGACGGGTCTGGACAGCGAATGGGCCCGGCGGCTCAGCGAATCCCTGCACCGGCTCAAGCACGAGGTGACCGCGGACTGGGCCGACGCGGAGATCAGGCGCGGCAATCATTCGCTGGTCATCAACCGGCTGCACACCGCGCTGCTCGAGGAGCCGCTGGCGGAAGGGTTGCAGGAGCGGCTGATTCGCGCCTACTTCCTCAATGGCGAGACCACCCAGGCGCTGCGGCAGTACGAGCTGGCGCGGCGGCTCATCGCCAACGAACTGGGCGCGGACCCGAGTCCGGGCATGCGGGATCTGCACAGCCGCATCCTGCGCGGCGACCTGCCCGAGCTGGACGCACCGGCCTACCCGCCGCTCACCGTCCGCGCCGAATCCGGCGGGCTCCGGCCGCACGCGCCGGCCGTCGCGCCCGACACGCTGCCGCTGCCTCCGCTCGGATTCAGTGGCCGGGACACCGAACTGGCGACGCTCACCGGCATGCTGACCGACGATCCCGCACCGCGGCCGGTGCTGGTGACCGGCGGCGCGGGGGTCGGCAAAACGGCGCTGGTCCTGCAAGCGGCGGACTGCCTGCGCGACCGCTTTCCCGAAGGACTGCTCTACGCCGACCTCGCCGAGGGTCCGTGCACCACCCCGGAGACGGTGCTCGGACGGCTGCTCACGGCGCTGGGCATACCGGCCGCAGCCATGCCGAAGTCCTTGGCCGAGCGGGTCAATCTGTACCGGGCACGGCTGGCGCATCGGCGGGTGCTCGTCGTTCTGGACAATGCCGCCACCGAATCCCAGGTCATCCCGCTGCTGCCCCCGGGCGGCGTCGGCACCGCCCTGATCACCAGCCGATTCGCCCTGGGGCTCACCACCGTTCGCACCTTCGTCCTGCACGAGCTGTCCCGCACCCAGGGACTGCAGATGCTGGTCGCCACCGTCGGGCGCGCCCGCGTGCTGCCCGAATGGGAGGACGCCGGGACGGTCGCCGACCACTGCTCCGGCATTCCGCTGGCCTTGCGCGCCGTCGCCTGCCGCATGACGACGCGGCCCCATTGGACCTTCGCCCACATGCTCGCCCGGATCAGCGATGAACAGCGCCGCCTCGAAGTGGTGTCGTATCAGGCGCTGGACATGCGCGCGAGCCTCGATCTCACCTTCGACCGGCTCGACCCCACCGCCGCCGGATTGTTCCGGGAACTCGGTCGCCGGATACCGGCCGGCACCGAGTTCACCGCACCGGCATCGGCCGATCTGCGCGTCGATCAGGTGGAGGACGCCCTGGACCGTCTCGTCGACGCCTACCTGCTGTCCGAGGTCGGTCGCGACGATGCCGACCGCACCCGCTACCGAATGCTCGACATCCACCGCATCTACGCCAAGAACCTCGGAGACTGACCATGTCGCGTTCCGTGCAACACACCACCCCCTACCCCTACCCGGACACCCTGTTCCATCGCGTCCTCGGCTCCCGCGACTATTGGGAGCAGCGCATTCGCGAAATCGACGGCCCCGACGCGGAATTGGCCGCCTTCGATGCCACGGACGGCCTGGCACTGGTCACCGTGAACACCGTCATCCCGGCCTCGGCGCTGCCCGGTCCGGCCGCGGCCTTCCGACCCCATGGGGTGCGCTACCACTACAGCGAGTCGTGGAACGAACCCGAGGACGGCGTGGCCCGGGGACGGATGCAGGGGCAGGTGGAAGGCATGACCATTTCGCTCTACGCCGATCTGGTGGTGCGCCGCATCGAGATCGGGTGCGAGTTCACCATGTCGGGCTCGATCGAGGCGCGAGTTCCCTTGATCGGCAGGCTGATCGAGGCCGATATGAGCAAGACGTTCGCCAGCACCGCCGCAGCCATCGACGAATTCACGATGAAGTGGCTGGAGAACGCGGAATGAACGATCCGGTGCTGATTACCGGGGCGACCTCGGGCCTCGGTCTGGAGACGGCGAAATGCCTTGCCGCAAAGGGTATTCCGTTGACCCTCGGATGCCGCGACCCGCAGCGGGCCGAGACGGCAGTTCAGCGGATCCGCGCGCACGCGCCCGAAGCCAGGATCGAATCGGTCGAACTCGAGCTGGCCTCGCTCGATTCGGTCGACGCCGCCGTGGAAGAACTGCGCCGCCGGAAGAATCCGCGACTGGGCGCGGTGGTGTGCAATGCCGGCCTCCAGATCGTGGACCGCGTGCGGACCTCCCAGGACGGCCATGAACTCACATTCGCGGTCAATCACCTCGGGCATTTCGCGCTCGTCACCGGGTGTGCCGATCTACTCGCGCCGGGCGCGCGGGTCGTCGTGGTGTCCAGCGATGTGCACCAGGGGCCCCGCAAGTCCATGGGATTCCCCGCGCCGCAATGGCGTCACCCTCGAGAGCTCGCCGACCCGGACGACCAGCGGGACTCCGGCGCGGACGGCCGAATCCGTTATGCCACCAGCAAACTCGCCAATGTCTACTTCACCTATGAGCTCGCGCGGCGTTGGCACGACCGGGGTATCACCGCCAATGCCTTCGATCCCGGGCTGATGCCGCAGACCGGGCTGTCGCGCGGCTACCCGGCTGTGGCGCGCATCGGATTCCGTTTCCTCGCACCCGTTCTCATTCAGGTCATGCCCATCGCCCGCACCGTCACCCGGTCGGCAGCAGACCTTGCCCGGCTGGTCACCGCACCCGAACTCGCCGACACCACCGGCAAATACTTCACGGGGGCGGCGGAGGTGCCCAGCGCACCGGAATCCTACGACGAGGAGCGAGCCGCCGAACTCTGGCGTGTCTCCGAAGATCTGGTCCGGACCTCACGACACGTGCCGCCGGCCGAACGGCCGTGAGCCCCATGCTGACTCGAATCGCGCTCTTCGCCTCGCGCCGCGCGCGGGCCGTCCTGGCGATGGCGGGGCTGGCCGCCGTGCTCTGCTACGCCGTCGGCTGGTCCGCGCCGATGCACCTGCAGTCCGGTGGCTTTCAAGCGCCCAACTCCGAATCCACGTGGGTGGACCACTATCTCGAACAGCATTTCCCGGGTGCCGCACCGAACGTCGTGCTGCTGCTCACCGCGCCCGACGGCATCGACGGTCCGGCCGCCACCACGGTGGGACAGCAGCTCACCGATGAACTGCGCGCCGATTCGGATCTACAAGGCGTGCAGTCGTATTGGAGCGTCGCTACCGAGACGCGGCCCGCCCTGCGCAGCAAGGATCAGCACAGCGCCGTCATCGTGGCCTTCGCGCGCGGCGATGACACCGCCGCACCCAAGGTGGCCGACGCCATCGCCAAGAAGTACGACGGAACCCGCGAAGGGGTCGAGATCCGGGCGGGCGGTGAGGCGGTCGCGCTCGCCCAGATGAGCCGCCAGGTGACCCTCGATCTGGTGCTCATCGAATCGATTGCCGTCCCACTGGCCGGTATCGCCCTGGTGCTGGTGTTCGGCAGCCTGATCGCCTCCATGCTGCCGCTGCTGGTGGGTGTAGTGACAATCGGTGCGGCACTGGCGGTCCTGCGCGGGCTGGCCGCCGTTGGGCATGTCTCGATCTTCGCGTTGAACATGACCACCGCGCTCGGGTTCGCAGTGGCGCTCGACTCCAGCCTGTTCATGGTGAGCCGGTTCCGGGAGGAGATCGCGGCGGGCGCGGACACCGTCGAGGCCGTGGTTCGCACGGTGCGCACAGCCGGGCGCACCGTGTTGTATTCCGGTCTGACCGTGGCCCTGTCGCTGTCTGCGCTGCTGGTGTTCCCGCTGTACTTCCTGCGCTCGTTCGCCTACGCGGGGCTGGCCGTGCTCGCGGCGGCGGTGTTCACCACACTGCTGGTGCTCCCGGCGGCCCTGGCAGTCATGGGTTCCCGGGTCGACGCCTGGGATGTGCGGCGGTTCCTGCGCCGCCGTCTCGGACGCCCCGACCCCGTACCCGTTCCCCTCGAAGGCGATCGCTGGTACCGCTTCGCCATGGCTGTGATGCGCCGCCCCGTGCTGTGGATCACCGCCGTCGTGGCGGTCCTGTTGCTGCTCGGATCGCCGTTCCTCACCGTGCGTTTCGGCTGGGCCGACGATCGGGTGCTCGCCTCCGGTTCCAGCCGCGATGTCGGCGACGCTTCCCGATCGGACTTCTCCGAGAACCTGACCGCGGGCATCCTGGCGATCCTGCCCGATGATCACGGCGACATCGCGGCGGTCGGCGACTACGCGAAAACGCTGTCCCGGATTCCCGATGTCACTTCGGTGCTGTCCAGTGCCGGGGCCTACGCCGGCGGATTCCAGGTGGCCGGACCACAATCCGCGCTGGCCGGGGACGCGGGCACGTATCTGCGGATCGGCACCCGCCTCGACCCGTACGCGACGGCGGCGACCACTCAACTCGACCGCCTGCGCGCGGTCCCCGCCCCGGGCCGGGTGCTCTTCGGCGGACCGGCGGCCCGCAATGCCGACTCGGTGTCCACACTGGCCCGGCGAGTTCCCCTGGCGCTGAGCATGATCGCGGTATCGATGTTCCTGGTGCTGCTGATCTTCACCCGCAGTGTGATGCTGCCGATCAAGGCATTGGCGCTGACGGTGCTGTCGCTGGCGGCCACCTTCGGCGCGATGGTGTGGATCTTCCAGGACGGGCACCTCTCGGGCGCACTGGGATTCACCTCGACCGGCTATCTGGTCCCGACCATGCCGATCCTGATGTTCTGCCTGTCCTTCGGCGTATCCATGGACTACGAGGTGTTCCTGCTGTCACGCATTCGAGAGGAGTATCTCGCCTCCGGCGCAACCGGTCGCGCCGTCGCCGTCGGGATCGCCCGCACCGCAAGGATATTCACGGCTGCGGCGGCCTTGCTGGCCATCGCCTTCGTCGGCATGGTGTTCTCCGGGGTATCGTTCGTCCAGCTCTTCGGTCTCGGACTCACCCTGGCCGTGCTGGTCGACGCAACGATCATCCGCACCATCCTGGTCCCGGCGCTCATGCAGACCATGGGCCGCCTCAACTGGTGGGCTCCGGGCCGGCGGCACCCGGAACCCGCCCTCGTCCGCGGGTAATACCCACGAACAAATGTGGGCCCGGCGTGATCGCCGGGCCCACACGGTTCGGGACTGTCGGCGGTTCAGTCGCCCTGCAGCAGGAGCCGGAACGACCGATGAGCAGGCGTCAGGGGCCGAACGGCACGAAAGTCCTTCTCATCCAAGGTCAGTATGTCGTTCGTGAGGTAGCGCTCGGCGAGCACGACAGTGACCGCATCAGCCAGGTCGAGCCGGAGACCGCGGTACTGTTCGATGATCTTCTGAGCGACCCGGAGGTCATCGCGGTCAACCTGCGGCACGAGCACCGCACCTTCCTCGGCGGAGGTGAGCAGATCGTCGAGGACGAGATCGGCTGTGCGGCGGTCTTTTCCGAACCGCGCAACGAGCAGATGATCGACCTCGTCGAGCACGAGCGGCGAGACGACGGCGACAGAGGTGGCGAGAAATTCACGAGCCCGCTCATGCAGTTCCGCGGCGCGATCATAAGCAGCGATGATGGCCGAAGTGTCGGCGATGAAGAAGCTCACTCGCCGTATGCCTCGCCCAGCAAATCCTCACTGTTAGCGGCAAACCCAGGATCACCGGAATCGAACGACGGCCACGGGCGAGTGCGACGGACCCGGTGCGACCGCAGCAGCACCAAGTCGATCCCCTCGCGGATCAAATCGGCTTCCGATCGCCCCGTGGCCTCGGCAGCCTCCTTGAGACGGGCAGCCTGCTCCGGATTCAGGTACACGCTCGTTTTGGCCTTCATGAACGTAGGGTACCGCGTAGGGCACTCATCGGGTTCGCGCAGTGCCAGAAATACAACAGAGCCACAGGTCAATGACCTGCGGCTCTGCGATGAAGTGGACCTGACGGACCAGCATACGAACCGCGCGGTGCTGGTGGACGGGCCGGACGTGATCATCCGGGCCGTGGGTACCCGACCGGTCACTGGCGGTGGTGCCCGATGACCGGCCACGACGAACACCGGGCTGCGGTTGGGTCGGCGGATGGCAGTGCGGATGGGTCAGCGTCTGCTCGGCGTCCTATAACCGCCGCCCCAAACGCCGAACACGGTGTCGGCATCCGCGCTGCTCAACACCACAATCCGAGGGTGGGGTCGAAATCCCGACTCAGTATCAATACTGAGGGTTCATCACGTGGGGGACGGCGGCACGGCCGCAGCGTGCACTGCGGCGGGCATCCCGACGCTGGTCCCTGGTTCCGACTGCTCGATCGTGACCGTCGTCTTCTCTACCTGCTGAACGAGCACAAGGTATTGACCACCGACCAGATCGCGGCGCTGGAGTTCACCTCGATCCGCCGCGCCCAAGACCGAACGCGCAAGTTGCGTGAGATGGGCATGCTGTTCGCGTTCCGCGAGTCGCTCTACGGCGGCGGCACCAGCCAAACACGCCATGCCCTCGGCTACTCCGGCGCACGCCTGATCGCTGCCGCGCGCGCCGAGAAGCCACCGACCCCAGCCGCGCACGCACTATCGCTCGAACGGCTGGCCTGCTCCCCGACCCTCAAGCATCGCTTGGGTGCCAACGGGTTCTTCGCGGCGCTGGCCGCGCACCGCAACCCTGCCGGCCACCGCGACAACGCCCACCCGGATCCGGTGACCGGATTGACCCAATGGTGGTCGGAGCGCCAGTGCACCGACTGCTTCCGCCTCGACCTGTATTCCGGGGAAACCGTCGGGTTACGCCCCGATGGGTACGGCTGCTGGGAACAGCACGACCGCACGGTGCGGTTCTTCCTCGAATACGACACCGGCACAGAGTCATTGACCACCCTGGTCGGCAAACTCGCTGTCTACCGACGCTTCCCCACCGACGAGTTCGGCATCCTGCTGTTCTCGCTGCACTCGTCCCGCCGCGAGACGACGTTACGGGCAGCGCTGCGCCGGGTGTCCAGCTACAGCCCTGGAGTCGTGATCGCCACCATCGCCCGCGACCAGCCCCATTCCGACGGCCCTGCGGGCCCGGTCTGGGCACTGTGGACGCCCGAGAACGACAATGCCACCCAGCGGCTCCATTTGGCCGACTTACCAGAACGTGGCCCCCGCATCGCCCATCACACCAGTACCGGTCAGCCCTACAATGAAGCGGCCTTCGACGTCGACACACCGGACGTCCGCGCCATTCTCGACTCGAACCGGGCGAGAGCTGGCATGACGGATTTGACCGCGGGCTCCGATCCTTCAGAGCCGATCATCTTCCAGACCGATTCCTGAGAATTTCGTGTCCACAGAATCGATTCGAGTCCAGATTGAGCTCACGACGCGCGCAACCGGCACGCACTCGCGAGCGCGTACGGACCGCCCGTGGACACGCCAAGCACTACAAACCCTCAAGGTGGAACCGAACCGGACACGGCAGCGCCATGCCGATGCGGACGGCCCACTCTTCGGGTACGCGCATCTCCACGTCCCCGCAGTTCAGGCCAGTAATAATGACTTCGGCAGGGAAGACAGACCATGCCACTTTAGAATCAGACCCGGTTGTATCAGCTTCTAACATCGTTCTGCCCCAACATATTTGATAGCCTCGGACGACACCGGACAGATTGGGAAGGCAGCATTGGAGATGCGATGTCGTCTGTAGCGCGGGCGAACATGACGAGGCTCATCGATGATGCGCGATCTCTTGGAGAGACTGGCAAAGGCTCGCCTAACGGCGTAGCACTTCGTGCTGCATTGATCGTGTTGATGACAGCCTGGGAGACGTACATCGAGGATGTCTGCCTGGAGGCTTTCGACCATATGATGTCGTCGGTTCGAGATCCGACCAATCTGCCTCACGAACTCCGAGCGAAGGTGGCTAAGGCCCACAAGAACCCTTGGGCCTTAGCCGGACATGCGTGGCGGGAGGCCGCGCGCAACGAAGTATCGCGAGAAGTCGCTAGCCTCAACACCCCCAACAGTTCGAAGGTCGACGAGCTGGTCTGCCTGTCCACCGGAATTCAGGGAGCTCTCGGTCAGTGCGCCTGGGCCAACATGTCAGCTGAGAAGCTCGCCGACTACCTCGACGAGTTCACCCAAATTCGTGGGGAAATCGTTCACAAAGGCCACGCTCCGGGCGACTTGGACGTCAAGGGTGTCCGTTTGTGGTGTGAGTGGATCGTCCGCCTCGCAGACCGGCTCGATGACGTCATTTGGAGACACCTCGGGAACCTGTCTAACCGAGACGAAGACGAAACCTAGTGTCGTGCAGTTGATTCGAGTGGCACGCCACGTGGCGGCGCTTCTGCCCACGTCCGCGCCAGTTGTTGTCGGAAGAGAACAGTAGGCTCTGGGAGAGACCAGGCCGGAACATGCAGGACACGAACCGCGCGGTGCTGGCGACTGGTGTCTACCACACGATGAGAACGAGAGGCTCTTCCTTGGCGAAGCTCACCTTGCCGCAGCTTGAGCGGCATTTGTTCGGGGCCGCTGACATCCTCCGCGGCAAGATGGATGCCTCGGAGTTCAAGGAGTACATCTTCGGGATGCTGTTCCTGAAGCGCGCCTCTGACCAGTTCGACGCGGCCCGTGAAGAGTCCATCGAGACGTGGGTGGCGCAAGGCAGAACCCAGCAAGAAGCCGAGGGCATGGCGGACATGCCCAACTTCTATCGGGGCGACAAATTCTTCGTGCCGATGGAAGCCCGTTGGCGGCAGATCAGGAAAGACTCACGTCAAAAGAACGTCGGACAAAGGCTCAACACGGCTCTGGCCGCGCTGGAGCAGCAGAACATCGAGGCATTAGAAGGTGTGCTTGAGCACATCGATTTCACTCGCAAAGTCGGTCAATCAACTATCCCTGATAAACGGCTACAACAGCTCATCGACCACTTCTCTCAAGTACGGCTGCGTAACGAAGACTTCGAGTTCCCCGACCTGCTTGGGGCGGCCTACGAATACCTGATCGCCGAGTTCGCCGACTCGGCGGGCAAGAAAGGGGGAGAGTTCTACACCCCCCGAGGCGTGGTCCGGATGATGGTCCGACTCGTGAAACCGGAATCGGGCCAAGCCATTTACGATCCGTGTTCAGGTTCGGGCGGCATGCTCATCCACGCGAAAGAGTACATCGACGAGCACGGCCTGGATCCCAGCGACTTGACCCTGGCAGGGCAGGAGTACAACGGTGGAACCTGGGCTATGTCGAAGATGAACATGATCCTCCATGGCGTACTCAACGCGAAGTTGGAGAATGACGACACACTAACGGAGCCGAAGCACATCAAGAACGGCGAGCTCGAACGGTTCGACCGGATCCTTACCAATCCGCCATTCTCGCTGAACTATTCCGCAGCAGATATGAAGCACAGAGAGCGCTTCAAGTACGGTTTCGCTCCTGAGACAGGCAAGAAGGCGGATCTCATGTTCGCCCAGCATGTGCTCGCCGTGCTTACCCCGGACGGGATCGGCGCCACGGTTCTGCCGCACGGCGTGCTTTTTCGCGGTGGCAAGGAGAAGGAGATCCGGAAAGGCATCGTTGAGGACGACCGTTTGGAAGCAATAATTAGCCTGGCGCCCAACCTGTTCTACGGGACTGGTATTCCAGCTTGCATCCTTCTGTTGCGTGGCACCACCGTCCGCCCAGTGAATCGGCGACACAGGGTGCTGTTCATCAACGCCGATCGAGAGTTCACTCCCGGCCGAGCACAGAACTATCTTGACCCGCAGCACGCCGAGAAGATCGTCGAGGCATACGAGGAGTACTGCTCCGATGAGCACTTCCGTGGTATTCCCGGCTTTGCCAGGGTTGTCGACTTGAAGGACCTGCGCGCAAACGACTTCAATCTCAATATCCGACGCTATGTCGACAACACACCCGAGCCCGAGCCCCATGACGTCCGTGCCCACCTTCATGGCGGTGTACCGAAATCCGAGGTCGCAGCGAAGGCTCGCCTTTTCCAGGTGTTTGGCATCGACCCGGCGGCACTTTTCGTAGAGCGGGACACAGAGTACTACGACTTCCTTCCCGACGGGTGGAGCGCGACGGTCGAGCGTCTCCCGTCTCTTGCCGCACCGGCAGAGGCGCGCTTGCATGGCACGTTCTCCGACTGGTGGATGCGCCACAGCAAGCGGCTGATCGAGCTGCCCGACACCCACAAAGTCATGGAGGTTCGAGCCGAACTTCTCGACTCCTTCGTCAACGAGCTTCAGCCGCTCGGTGTCCTTGACCGATTCGACCTTGCGGGTGTAGTCGCGGCATGGTGGGGTGAAGCCCAGTTCGACATAAAGTCTCTCGGCCTCAATAACTTTCGAGGTGCCGTCGAGGGCTGGTTGACCACTATCGAGTCAGCGTTCGAACTGAACGAAGAAGAGGTCGAGTACTGGGATAAACAGAAGATCGCCGCGGAGAAGCGCAAGGCCCGCGACCACCGAGTCGTCCCGGCACTCATCCCCGATTACGTAATGGAACTAGAGGAAGCTGAGTCCGCGTACGCCGAGCTGAATGCCAAATACAAAGCGGCAACGACAAGGTCTTCCGAAGACGGCGATGAGAGCGATGACTTCGAAGAGGACCGACCTACCGAGATTGAACTAAAGGCGTTGAAAGCCCGCATGACTGACGCCCGGAGGAAAGTCAATGCACTGGAGTACGACTTCCTCCCGCGTCTCCGTCTAGCAGTTGTTGCTCTCGACGATGACTCATGCCGTGACCTCGTCCTAGAAGTTCTCCGCTCGCAGATCGCATCGCGTCTCGAATCTCGTACGCTTGCCGCCCGCCGACTCTTCGAGTCCGCTTTCCTTATGTGGGTCGAGAAGTATGCGGTTACGTTGCGGGACCTTGAGGTTCAGCGCGAGAGCATCGCCACCCGGATGAACGTCTACCTTGAGGAGCTCGGCTATGCCTGATCTGCCTACAGGGTGGAAGCCGATTCGACTTTCGGATGCTGGCACCTGGCTTTCCGGAGGAACGCCCACGACTGACGAGCCACGATTTTGGGGCGGGGAGATGCCGTGGATCAGTGCCTCCAGTATGAAAGACTTCTTAATCCGCGACTCTGACCGGAAGCTCACCAAGAGTGGAGCGACTGCAGGTACCCAGATTATTGACAAGGGTACAGTGCTGTTCGTCGTTCGAGGCATGAGTCTGAAAAAGGAGTTCCGCGTCGGTGTGGCCCAGCGAGAATTGACCTTTGGGCAAGATTGTAAGGCAATCATCCCAAGCCACGGCATCGACGGAACTTTTCTTGCGTTGGCATTAAAGGCACGCGGCAGCGAAATTCTGAGCATGGTCGACGAGGCGGGCCATGGAACTGGTCGACTACCGACCGATTTGATCTCCAATCTGGAAGTTTTCATTCCGCCACCAGCGGAACAGCGGAGAATCGTTGAGATTATCGAAACCCTCGATTCTCAGATTGACGAAATATCCAAAGCTACACGCAAGCTGGCCATGCTCAAGTTGGGTATTACTGAGCACGCCTTCGCGGAACTTCCCCTGAGCCTTAGGCTTGGCCAGCTAATCATTGGCACTCCAAAGAATGGGATTTACAAACCCTCATCGTACTATGGCGACAGTGGAGCTCCGATCATTCGGATCGATAGCTTTCACCAGGGAAAGATTAAGCCACTTTCGTCACTTCTCCGATTGCGCCTATCAGCTCAAGAGGTCAATGAGTATCGGGTTGAAACAGATGATATCGTCGTCAATCGAGTCAACAGTATTGACTATGTCGGCAAGTCTGCCATTGTGCCCAGATACTCCGAGCCGGTAACTTTCGAATCGAATATGATGCGTTGTCGCATCGATCAAGAGATCACATCTGCGAAATTCGTCGCACTATGGCTGGGAACCGCCAGGGCGATGCGTTATTTTCGGAGTTGCGCAAAGAGCGCAATTGCTCAAGCGAGCATTAATCAGCTCGATGTGGGTTCTTGTCCTGTACCTGAGGCCGATCGGAACGCGCAGGAAAAGATTGTGAGCCTCGTCTCCGATCTGAATTTTCAGGAAGAGGTCAGAAATCAGGAGCATCGACATCTAGTCATGCTCAAGCAGGGCCTCATGGAGGACTTGCTAACCGGAAGGGTGCGTTCTTTGGAGGCTTTACATGCCTTCGAAGATACTCAGGCCATTCCGGGGGTACGAAGCCGGAACTAAATTGTTTCTAGTAGTCGAACTTGTTCGACAATTCGCCGAGGGGAGTCGGTCTGTGACCGATTACGAGTACACATTGGTTGAGCGACCATTGGTCGAACAACTCAAGGGAATGGGCTGGCGGCACTTGGAGGGCCTTAAAGAAGGGGAAGTTTTGCCTACCGTCCCCTCCATGTCGGCACGACATTCCTTCGACGAAGTGATCCTTGAGAGTGAACTCAAGAAGGCGATTAAGCGGATTAATGGAGATTGGCTGGACGACCAGAAAATCGACCAAGCGCTCAATGCTCTGACCCGCGTATCGGCGAACAACCTGATGGAAGCCAATAAGCAGACCACCGAGCTACTGATAAACGGCATTTCTCTCGAGGATTCGGCGAGCGGCAAGTCGCGGATTGTCCACTACATCGACTGGCAGAGCGGAAATAACGACTATATCGCGATCAACCAATTTCGAGTAGATATCCCCGGCACCAGCGGTAGACGGCAAATCATTCCCGACATCGCGCTTTTCGTAAATGGTATTCCGCTGGTCGTCATCGAGTGCAAGAAAACCACTGAGAGCAACTTGAACGTGGCGGTCAATCAAATCCGCCGATACTCCGATGGCATTGCCGGAAACTCGAAGCTTTTTCACTCGGTCCAGCTCACTGCGGTAACCAGCGGCGAAGACGCGAAGATCGGCAGCTTCACGGCCAAAATGGAGCACTATGTCCCATGGCGTGACCCCTACCCGCTGACTAAGGCGCAGCTCGCCGAGCATCTGGATAAAGGCGAGGAACAACTAAGCAGGCAGGAGATCCTCGTCGCGGGTGCGCTTGAGCCAGCCAACCTGCTAAATATCGTTCACAATTTCGTTACCTTCATGACTACCGACGAGGGCGTTACTGTAAAGGTAGCGCCACGTTACCAGCAGTTTCGGGCGGTAGAGCGAACAGTGGACCGGCTGCTGAACGGCGAACCTGGCCGCAAGGGCGGGATCATCTGGCACACTCAAGGTTCTGGCAAAAGCCTGACCATGACCTTTCTGGTTCGGCGGCTGCGCTCGATCCCCGAGTTGGCCCACTACAAAGTGGTTGTAATCACTGATCGAACCCAGCTGCAGACCCAGCTCAGTGAAACGATGCAGCTCAGCAACGAGAAGCTTGATATTGCGAAGAACAGCGCTCGTGCAAGAACACTGCTCGGTCGCGAAGGTCCCGGTCTGGTCTTCGTAATGGTCCAGAAGAATAAGAATGGCGAGCCGGTGGATCAATACCACATGGGTGAGGTCAACGCTGACGAATCGATCGTGGTGCTGATAGACGAAGTGCACCGTTCGCACGCCTCTACGCTGGGCGCAAACCTTCGTCAAGCATTGCCGAATGCGGCTCGCGTTGGCTTTACCGGTACACCAATCATGACCAAGAAGGGTCGGCGGAAGACAAGCGTCGAGCTGTTCGGTTCCTTTATCGACACCTATCGCCTGCGAGACGCCGAGGAGGACGGCGTGATCGTCCCAATCATTTACGAAGGATTCAAAGTCAAGGGTGCGCTCCGGGACGAGCAGGACATGGACGAGCTCTTCGAGGAGGAGTTCGAAGAGTTGACAGACGAGGAGCGGCAGCAGCTTCAGGCTCGATGGGCGACGAAGGGGCGGGTCTCGGCGGCCCAGAAGCTAGTCGACACCAAGGCCAAGCACATGCTTCGGCACTATGTGGACAAGGTGCTACCTGAGGGCTTCAAGGCGCAGGTTGTCGCCCATGATCGAGAGACTACGGTCCGCTACCGCGAAGCGCTGATACAGGCTCGGGACGAGTTGGTACGCGATATTGAGATGTTGCCGCCACACCTACTCGCTCGAAGCATAGATGAGCTCAAGCCGCGACAGGCGCAGCTGGTCAACGCCCACAGGCACCTCGACCTTATCGAGCGTATGGACTTTGTACCGGTGATCTCCAAGGGGAACTCTGAACATGAGGACCGCTATGCTGAATGGACCGATGACGCAAAGCAAAAGCTCCGAATCGATGGCTTCACCCAATGCTTTGGCGAAAATGACATTGCCTTCGTCATCGTTCAGTCGATGCTCCTAACCGGCTTCGACGCGCCGATCGAACAGGTAATGTACCTCGATCGCCGATTGGAGATGCACGATCTACTTCAGGCTGTCGCACGGGTAAACCGGACCGCCGATGGCAAGACCTGCGGGTACGTTGTCGACTATCGGGGTTTGGCGCAAAATCTAGTGGACGCGCTCAGGGTCTATGCCGACGAGGGCTTCGAGGTCGATGAGAGAGAGGACGTGACTGGTGCGCTCCGCGGGCTCAACACTGAGATCGCCAAACTCGATCCGCAGCAGCAGCGATTGCGCATGATGTTTCAGGACCATACCGACATCGAAAGATGCGTTCAGGAACTTGATGACCCGCAGCTGCGGGACCAGTTCAACGTCGAGCTCGCCAGGTTCGCGCGGACCATCAACGCCGTTCTGCCGGACTCGGCGGTCACTCCTTACTTGGAGGACGCCAAACGATTTTCGGTGATCCGGCAGACCGCAAACCGACGGTATAGGGTCGATGGTGGTGAGGCCGATCCAGGTGACTATGGCCAGAAGATTAAGCTCCTCATCGACGAGCACGTCATTTCGCTCGGAATAGAACAGCAGCTTCCTCCGATAGCGCTGACTGCGGCCAACTTCGCCACCAAGGTAGAGGCGATGACCGGTGGCTCACGAGCGAAGGCCTCTGAGATGGAGCACGCACTCCGATACCACATCACCGTCCATGCCAACCAGGATCCAGCCCGCTATCAGCTCCTCAGCGAGCGACTAGACCAGATCCTGACCGAGCTGAAGGACGACTGGGACGCTCAGCTGTCGGCCTTCAAAGTCTTGATGGCGGATGTGGTGGAAGATCGGAGGGACAATCCTCACAATCTCAGCCCGGCCCAGTTCGCCATCTATGGTCTTCTTGTCCAGGAACTGGCTACCTCGCCTGACGAAATTTACGAAAAGCGTTTCGTAAATGCCACCCGCGAAATCGTGGCCCTGGCTAGCCGTACCATCCATCGCCGGGACTTCTGGGATAAGCGTTCCGATATCGCCGATTTCCGTAGCGAGATTTTTGAAATTCTGGCTATGAACGATGTCGGCGATCTCAAACAATTAGAGCAACTAGCAGCGAAGGTGAGTGACGCCATCAAGAACAATCACGCAGCGATCCCCAAGTTCTGATCCGGCATGGTGATCGCGAGTTTCTGCCCCGAAGTCCTGCAGGTCGGCGACCTGGAGGTCTCTGTCTCTGTGAGCAACAATCGCAAGAACATTCGCCTCACCGTCGAACGGGACAGCTCGGTCAGCGCCGTCATACCACCGCAGATCTCTACCGCAGAACTAACCAAGCTGGTGGAGGCCAAACGGTCCTGGTTGTACCGGAAACTTGCTGAGAAGCGAGAGTTGGGCGAAGCCCCGCCAGAGAAGAAGTTCGTCTCTGGCGAAGGCTTCCATTATCTGGGGCGCTCCTACCGGCTTCGTTTCGTGCCAGAGGGGGAGGTCCGCTTGATCCGGGGCCGGTTCGAGCTACCTGAAGGCAGTGGCGCCAAAGAGCTCGTTAACTGGTATCGCCGGGTCGGCGACCCATGGCTTACCCATCGGGTCAGGCGGTGGGAGGTTCAGATGGGGGTCGAAGTATCTGGGCTTCGTGTGCGTCAGCTTGGCTACCGATGGGGCTCATGCTCAAATGGCGGCCAAGTCAACATTCACTGGGCAACCATGCAACTCCCACCGAGTCTGGTTGACTATGTGCTCGTCCATGAGCTGGCCCACCTCAAGCGTCCAGACCACAGTGCGAAGTTCTGGCACATCGTTGAACAGGCTATTCCTTGCCACCAGGACCTTCGGCAACGGCTTCGCCGCATCGGGGACGACCTCTGGCTGCCAGGAGAGATTCACTAGCAGCTACCAATTGTCGTGGCGGGCACCTCCCGGGGACCGACTACACCGACGCGCCGCAGGCACGCGGCTACCGTCAGCCAGCCAGACCACTGATACCCACTCGCTGACTCAGTTCGCGGACGTCGGTGCGCATGCCCGTCGGTGGCTTCTTCAGTAAGTCGCGGAGCATGTCTCGGGCGAATCCGTTGTAGCGGATCGTTTCGGGCGCAGTCTGTTCCGACTTCGCCAGTATCGCGAGTGCTGCGGTGTCCTCGTCGCGTTGCATGTAGGCGCGGGCAACTTCGATGAGGTGACGGCCGCGGCGAGGCACGGACACGATGTGGTCGGCGTCGATGGAGCGGGCGGCACGCAAAGCTTCCCCGGACTGGCGCAGTTCCACGCCAAGAGTTGTCGCGTGCGCGGCCATCACCGGCTGGGAGAAGCTGGTCTGCACGTGCCGATAGGTCGGGCCGAGTTGTTGGGCGATGCGGTCGGCCTGTTCGAGGCCGTGCCAGGCGTCGCCAGAGCGGCCGCGCCGGCCATGGACGTAGGCGATCTCGAATTCCAGGGCTCCGGCGATGCCGTGCCAATCGTCTGGGGTTTCTGTGCGGTCGAGGTAGGGGGTGATTTGGTCGATCGCGTTGCGGGCCAGCGCGATTGCTTCCTCCCACCGCCCGGAGTCGCGTAAGGCTTGCACCATCGCCCAGGCGCTGCACGCGATCACGTACGGGTCGTCGGCCTCGTAGCCTTCGTTCACCGCGCGGTCGGCCACCATCCACACCAGCTCGGGCGCGGGCTGGTACGCGACATAGAAATCGGCCAGCTGGTAGACACCGGCCAGGGTCCGGCGTGCAGCGCGGCGATCTTCGGCAGTACGTGCGGCAGTTTGGGCGTCGCGGATCAGCCCCGGCAGCAGTGCGCCGAGCTGTGAGCGGTGGTCCGGGCTGGAATGGCGGATCCGCCACGCCTTGCGCAGCCGCTCGTCAAGATGATCGACACTGACCGGTCGGGCGCTGGGGGTTATGCGGTAGTCGGTCAGCGCGGCCTGTACCTCGGAGAGGGCCGCGTGCCGCTCACCCGCGAACACCGTCACCGGGACAGCGTGATCGTCTCCGGTGAGCGTGGCCAGGTCGTCCAAATCCAGGACACGAGCTATGCGCAACAATAATTCGAGGCTCGGCGTCCGCTGAATCCTGCCGTTCTCCAAGGCCTTCAGCCATTCGGCAGACCGGCCGATCTGCGCGGCCAGTACCGGCCGCGCCATTCCGACACGTTCACGGTGCAGTCGAACCCGCGCACCGATCTGCGAGGGACCTTCGGAACCACTCACGGGGACCACCTCCTGGTCGCACTGTGACGACAATCGCCAGCGTAACGGCATTGGGGGTACGTTCGTACCCGTTCACGGCGTCGGCCGGGCATACGTTCCACATTGCCCCGACGTCGGTTCGATCACCAGTCCCCGGCGCCGGGTGCACTCCAACACCGTTCCAGGGACATGGAGAACACCCGACATGGAAATCATCGTTGCCGCCACCATCATCGCGCTAGTGCTGTTTTTCCTCGCCGCCCACGCGCTGCCGGACTTCGAACGCACGCAGCGGCCGAAGCGGCTGACCGTCGCCGACATTCAAGCGCGCCTGGCGGCCGAACCACCACGCCCATATCTACCGATCAGCAGGGGGTGGTGAGCGATGGCGTTCACCGAACCCGAGGCGAAAGTCCTTGGCGCACTGTCGAACCTCGACCCGCCGCACACGCTGACCGTGCGGCAACTCTGCCGCGCGACCCTACTGCCGGAGACCTCGGTCCACCGGGCGCTGCTGCGACTGGCGCGCACCGGGCTGGCGATGAGCACCCTGCAAGGCCCAGCACAGTGGCGCTGCACGGACCGTGGACGTCTCGCGATCACCCGGCCGGTGTACCGCGACTACGCAGGGATCCGACCATGAGCAACTACGTGATCGGATTCCTACGACCGGCCGTGTCCGGCGACGGATGGGGTGAAGACGAGGCGCGGATCCACGCGCTTGCCGCGGAGCGCGGGTGGTCGGTGATCCTGGTGTACTACGGCGACCCGGACCGACCCGGCGGCGCGGTGATCAACCGCCTGATGAACCTCGCCTACAGCGAGCACGCCAACGGCGTGATCGCGCCGAGCGCAGACCATTTCGAACCCGACGACATCCCAGCACTCGTCAAGATCACCGACGTGATCTGCACAGACACCGATACCAAATACACCACCGCCAGTAACGACGGACAGGACCAGACCGGGCTGGTCAACCGGCGATAGGCGTGTCACCCACCGCCGTGACCACATCCAAAGCGCCCCAGGGACAAGACAATCGCCCCTGGGGCGCTCTCCTGCGGCGACACCGATCGTTATTGAACCGTTTCGCACTGAAATGTCGAAATCGGGCCCCTTCTTGGCAGTTAACAGGCGCGACACCCCTATATGCCGGAACCCAGCGGATCCCGTGATTGATGCCGAACTTTGACCACGGAACACGGAATTGCATCAATTCCGGCCTCATACGCGGATAAACGCGGGTTCTCCTGCCAGTACAGGGTGACGCCACTCCAAACGCCGAACATCCCACAGGAGCCCCGATGGAACGTCCCGAAACCGGAAAACACGCCCCGACCGGTACAGAACCCGCCAAGCCGCCTGCTCGTGACCGCGCCCGCCAACGCTGGCACATCGACCGAGTCGACACCGAAGCGCTCACCGCCACCCAACACGACCATGCCGTCACCCTCCTCGCTGACCTTCTCACCGCATGGATCCACCGTCACCACCCCGACAACGGCGAACGGAATGCCGCATGAAACGCCGCGACCGAAATAGCCGCCACACCAATGCATTCGAAAACCGATCGAGGGACAATAGGACCGGTGACATACCGGATCGAATCCCGCACCCGAATTCCGTGCCGTCACAGGTTGTTTCGGATATCCACCTTTGCGAGAAGCGTGTATCGATGGGAAGGACCGGCAGCATGGCAGGCAGTAAGAAATCCTCAACCTCGCGTATCGCCACTGACACGGCCGAATGGGGGCACGACGTGCGGGTAGGGACCTACACCCGCCGCTCCACGACCGAAGACAACCAGCCCTACTCCATCGAAGCCCAAGACGCCCGGCTGGCCTCCTACATCGATTCCCAACCCGGCTGGCGACACACGACGTCGTTCACCGACGACGCTTCCGGCGCGAGCACCGAACGGCCCGGCCTGCAACGCGCCTTGCACGCCGCGCGTGCCGGACTCATCGATGTGCTCGTGGTCTACCGGGTCGACCGGTTCTCCCGCAGCCTGCGTGACCTGGTCACCCTCCTAGACGAGCTGGACCGGGCCAGAGTCGTGTTCCGCTCCGCCACAGAACCATTCGACACCTCCACCCCCATGGGCCGAATGCTGGTGCAGATGCTGGGCATGTTCGCCCAATTCGAACGCGACACCATCATCGACCGCGTCATCGCGGGCATGGAACGCAAAGCCGCCAAAGGCAAATGGAAGGGCGGCAAACGGCCCTACGGATACCGGGTCGACAGAGCGACCCAAACCCTCGTCGTTGACGAGGCCGAAGCCGTGGTCGTGCGAATGATCTTCGACCTCTACGCCTGCCGCCGTCTCGGTGCCCGTGCCGTCGCCGCGGAGCTGAATGCGCGCGGGCATCGCGCCAGCACCGGCCGTGAATGGTCCGGCCACCATGTACTGCGGATCCTCAACAGCCGGATTTATCTCGGCGAGTTGACCTTCCGCGACACCACCGTCACCGACGCTCACCCCGCCATCACCGAAACCGACACCTTCGACCGCGCCCAGGCGGTCCTCGAAGCGCGCGGAGAATCCCACGCCCACCGCGCCGCGAACTCCTCGGACTACTTGCTGACCGGCCGCTTGCGCTGCCCACGCTGCGGGCGCGCCATGATCGGCACCCGAGCGACCGGCCGCTCGCGCACCTACCGCTACTACACCTGCTTCAACCGCGCCCGCTACGACGCCGACAAGTGCGACTTCACCCGACTCGACGCCGACTCAGTCGACGCGGCCGTTCTGGAAGCCCTGGGCAAGTTCTACCGCACCCGGCACGATCTGATCAGCCAAGCCATCACCGCCCAGCAGCGATGCCACCGCGATTCCAGTAGTGACACCCGCATCGAACTGGACGCCGTCACCGCCGAGCTCGCCAAAGCTCAGCAGGCGATCGACCGGTACCTGAACGCCTTCGAAAACGGCACCCTCGACCCCGAGCTCCTCGCCGGAAGGCTCAGCGAATTGCGCGCCAAGACAGGCCAACTCATCACCCGGCGCGACGAACTCACCGCCGCGCCGGCGAACGAACCCACCGCGCCGAAACCCGCAACGCTCGACGGCATTGCCGACCATATTGCCCACATCATCACCAATGGCTCCCGTAACCAGGCCAAGGCGCTGATCGAGACCCTCGTCGCCCAGGTCGCCATCACCGGCCCCGACCGCTTGGTCCCCACCTTCCGCATCCCCCAACCCGGAAACGACATTGGGGCTGGTACCGCTTCTGCGGTACCAGCCCCAATGGAGTCGGTTCGTGCAATGACACGATTGGTGGAGCTAAGGGGACTCGAACCCCTGACCCCCACACTGCCAGTGTGGTGCGCTACCAGCTGCGCCATAGCCCCGTGTTCACTTCTTTGCCAGCGGGGCGTTGCCCTGCTTGCTTGAACGAAGTTACACGACTGATGTCGAACAAACCAAATCGCCTGTACAGAGGCTGGCGGCGGCGATCTTCTCGATGTAGTCTCGAACGCATGTTCGATAGCCGAGAGGTGGAGGCGATGGGCGAGGAAGAGCTGATCGACGCGCTGCGGCGGGCACACGGGGCGGCGGCGTTTGCACAGGCGGCGGAAATCACAGCGGTGCGGGAGGTGTATCGCCGGCATCGGGCCGGGAATGCCGCGCCGGGGACGGGCGGGGTGCGTGCCGGGGAGTTCGCCGCAGCGGAGATCGCGGTGGCGGTGCACGTGTCGGAGGCGGTGGCGGCGGCCCTCATCGATATCGGGTTGGCGCTGGATTCCCTACCGCAGACCAAACACGCCTTCGCGGCCGGGCGGATCGACCTGTCGCGGGTGCAGGTGATCGCGGACAGTCTGCGCGGCCTGCCGCACGAGGTGCGAGAAGTGCTGGAGCCCAAGTTGATCGAGGCGGCACTGCGCTCGGATCCGGCCCGATTACGTCAGACCGCCCAGCGCTGGGTCACCCGCCTGGATCCCGAGGGTGAGACCCGCCGCCGCGAGGAACGCGAGCAGGACCGCGATGTCCGCATTCGCGCGGTGCAGGACGGTATGGCCGTATTCGACGGCCTGCTGCCGGCCGCCGGAGCCCAGGCGCTCGCCATGCGGCTGCGCGAAATGAGCCTCCAGGTCTGTGAGGCCGATCCGCGCACCATGTCCCAGCGCCGCACCGACGCGCTGGTCGCGCTCGCCGACGGTTCCGGTCGCCTACGCTGCGGCTGCGGCCGGGATCTCGACTGCCCGAAGGCCGATGCCCCCACCACGCCCCGCCGTCCGCTCATCCAGGTCGGGGTCTCCGCCGAAACCCTGCTGGGTCTGCGCGACGATCCGGCCTTCCTCGCCGGCTACGGCCCCATCGACGGCGCCCTCGCCCGCACCCTTGCCGAACACGCGCGTTTCCAGGTGATTCCGGAGTACTTCCCGAATGAGGCCACCCAGGAGACGAACGCAACGGACGGGGCGGCCACCCAGCGCCCCGAGCCGGCCGACGCGCCGGGCCTTCGCACCTCGCGCAGGCCGGAGTCACGGACCATCCCGGTTCGGCAGGCTCCCTGGGAACGCGCCATGACCGCTGTGGAGTCGAAACCCGTTGCGGTACGCGCTTTTTCGAGCGCGCCACCCCGTGAGGTCCGCGCCGTCGATGGCCTGTGCCGCTTCCCCGGCTGCACCATGCCCGCGGCGGAAACCACTCTGGTCCAGTTCGAGCCGCATCCCTCCCGCGGCGCCACGGGCCCGAATCCCGCCTACCGCGCCGTCCTGTGCACCCATCACCATCGGCTGAAGTTACTGGCCGACAGGGGAAAACACCCCTGGCGCGTCTATCTCGCGGATACCGATCGCATGCGCTGGATCGACCCCAGTGGCGAATCGCACGAGACCGTCCGCGAGGGTGCGCGCTACCTGTTCCCCCACACCGATATCGACGCGCCCGCCAGGCCACACCCCTTGCGCGTCGTTCCCGACTTCATCGAAACCGCCACGACTGGAGCGCCTTTCACCCAGGACCTGGCCTACCCGATGGAATCCCACGTCCTCATCCACCCCCAGCTGTCCCGCGCCACCCCGGACAACGACATCCCCGAAACCCCCACCCGAGCCGCATCCCGCTGACCCGTAAGTTCCCCTCCCCCGACCAAGGAGCCGAGCCCCCAGCCCGGCTCCCTACCCGGGGTGCGGCTCACTTCTCCGTTCCCCCGAGGGCCGCACCCCACCCATTCCGCCCGGCATGCGGTGGCGCACAAGAGCATCCGACTTCCTGTGCACCACCGCATGTCCGCGCGCTCCACTGCATGTTCGCGCGCGCCACTGCATGCTGGTCGCATGAACGACCATGAACCGAGCGCGGACGCCGACCTGCGGGACCCGTTGCTGTTGGAGCAGCGACGGCAGCTCCTGCAGGATCGCCTGCGGACCCTCCGCGCGGACCTGGCGGACCTGACCGCCGCCTACCGCCACCTCCCAGACTCGGGCCTGCTGCTCGATACGCCGGGCACCGGCGCACTCACCACCCCGGCCTACTGCGTCGCCGGCGCCGCCGAGGTGTTCGACGAGGCCCTCATCGAACTCGACGCCGCCGAGGACGCGCTGGGTCGGGCAGCCACCTACACAGGTCGTCTGCGCCGGCCCGTCCTCGACGTCTGAAGCCTTACCGCCCAGCCTATTTCGCGGCGTCGAGGACCCAGTTCTTATTGTTCACGTCGACCTTCTTGCCGTCGATGAACACCGACGGGGTGGCGGCGCGATTGTTGAGGGCGTCGTTGAGGGCCTTCAGCGCGGCTTCGGCGTGGGCGCGGCCGGTGTCGGCGCGGTCGCCGGAGGTGATGCATTTGGCGACGTCGTCACCGGCGCCCGCCTCCTTGGCGATGGCGGCCAGTTCCTTGTTGTCGTGGTCGGAACCGCCCTCGGCGGGTTGCTTGGTGGTGAAGAGCAGCGAGTGGAACTTCGAGTAGGCCGGACCATCACCGGCCTGGGCGACGCATTCGTTGGCGGCCACCGCGCGGGTGGAGTAGTCCTTGCTGGCCGACCGCGAGTCGAGGAAGTTCACCAGGCGGTACCGCACCGCGATCTTGCCGAGGTCGACCTGCTGGGCAATCTCCTGGCCGTAGATCTTCTCCAGCTGACCGCACGCCGGGCACAGCGGATCCTCGTAGATGTCAATGGTTTTCGCATTGGGCTTGCCCAGCACAATGGCCCCATCGGAATCCAGCGCCACCGACACCGCAGGATCGTGCACCGGACCGTACCCGTCGTTGCGCACCTCGTCCCCGCCGCCGCGATTCCACAGGTAGAGGGCCGCCACGATCACCGCGACCACGACAACGGCCAGCCCGGCCAGCGCGTAGGTGGTCTTGCTCGAGACCGGCCGCGGTGTGTGCTTCGAAGTCGGTTTGCTCACCCGCAACACTCTGCCCGACGCCCCCACCCGAGCAACACCCACCCCGCCCCACCAAAATCTGTTGCCGACCCGCTAGGCGGGGGTGGACGCGGCTGGTTCCCTCCGGCGGAGGGTTTCCGGCACCACCAGCCACACCGCCGACGCCGAGGCCAGTAGAGCGCCGGTCACTCCGAGGGCCACGCCGTAGGAGACGCGGTCGGCGAGCATGCCGATGGCGTATGGGCCCAGGAAGGTGCCCAGGTCGGCGGACATCTGGTAGCCCGCCAGGACCGGCCCGCCGCGGGTGCCGGGGCCGATGATGTCCGCGACCGCCGCCTGCAGGGCGGGGGTGAACATGCCGGAGCCGATGCCCGCCACGCAGGAGGCGGCCAAGAGCCAGACGAGCGTGGGGGCGAGGCCGATGCCCGCGGTGCCGACCGCGCAGACCAGGGTTCCCGCGATGAGGAAGGGCTTGCGGCCCACCGTGTCCGACCACCGCCCGGACAGGAACAGGACCGAGGCATTGCCGAGCGCGAAGGCGGTCAGGGCCACACCCGCGAGCGCGGCATCCTGCTTCAGCACCTCCACCACGATGAGCGGCACCAGCGCCATGCGCACACCGAAAACGGCTGCGCCATTGCCGAAATTGGCCCACAGCGCGGCCCGGTACGCGGGCCGGGCCAGCCCCTCGCGGAAGGTCATCACGGGCGCGCCGTTCGATTTCTCCGGCAGCGCCAGCGGGGAATCGCGCAGCGCCACATACACGATGAGGCTGGCGATCAGTAGCGCCACGCAATAGATGAGGAACGGCGCGCGCAGGCCCAGGAAGGACAGCGCACCGCCGACCAGCGGCCCGCTGATGGACCCGATCAGGAAGCTCGTCGAGTACACCCCCGAGACCCGCCCGCGTTCGGCGGGCGGCGACATGCGGATGACCAGCCCCAGCGAGGACACCGTGAACATCGTCGACCCGATCCCGCCCAGTGACCGCAATACCAGCAGCTGCCAATAACTCTGGGCCAGCGCGCACGCACCGGTCGACACCGCCACGATCAACAGCCCGGTCAGATAGACCGGCCGCTCCCCCAGCTGCTGCAACAACCGACCCGCCAGCGGTGCGAAGATCAACCGCATCAACGCGAACGCGCTCACGATGAACGAGGCCGCCGCCACTCCCACATCGAAACTCCGCGCGAACTGCGGCAACGCCGGCGCCACCAACCCGAACCCGATGGCGATCGTGAACGCCGACCCCACCAGCACCCAGATCTCCACCGGCAGCCGATGCCGCCCGCCCACAGGCCCCTGGACCTCACTCACCACAACGTACCGCCCACCCCGAACCGACTGGCGCACACACCGATCCATCCATTCGCCACACCTGACCGAAGGCCGCGCTATTCACCCGTGAGGGCGTGCCCGACGATCTCCTCGGCCGCGGCCTGGACCTGCACGAGGTGCTCCGGGCCCTGGAAGGATTCGGCGTAGATCTTGTACTTGTCCTCGGTGCCGGACGGGCGGGCGGCGAACCAGGCGTTCTCGGTGGTGACCTTGACGCCGCCGAGGGCCGCTCCATTGCCCCGGGCTCGGGTCTGTATGCCGGTGATGGGCTCGCCGGCGATTTCGGTCGCGGTGATCATGTCCGTCGTCAACGCCGCCAGGCGGGTCTTCTGTTCCGGGGTGGCGGTGGCATCGACGCGGGCGTAGGCGGGTGAGCCGTAGCGTTTTTCGAGTTCGGTGTAGCGGGAGGACGGGCTCTGCCCGGTGACGGCGGTGATCTCCGCGGCCAGCAGCGCGAGCAGGATACCGTCCTTGTCGGTGGTCCACACGGTGCCGTCCATGCGCAGGAACGACGCGCCCGCGGATTCCTCACCACCGAAAGCCAGGCTGCCGCTGAACAATCCGGGCACGAACCACTTGAACCCGACCGGCACCTCGTACACGTCGCGACCGAACACGCCGACCACCCGGTCGATCATGGACGACGTCACCACCGTCTTGCCGATCTTGGTGAGCGCGTCCCATCCCATCCGGTTGGCGATCATGTACTCGATCGCCACCGCCAGGTAGTGGTTCGGATTCATCAGTCCCGCATCGGGAGTCACGATTCCGTGCCGGTCCGCGTCCGCGTCGTTGCCGGTGGAAATGTCGTAATCGTCGCGAATCGCCACGAGCGAGGCCATGGCGTACCGCGACGAGGGATCCATCCGGATCCGCCCGTCGGAGTCCAGCGTCATGAACCGCCAGGTCGGATCGACGAACGGATTCACCACCTCGAGCTCGAGGTCGTACCGCTGCCCGATCTCCTCCCAGTAGTCCACCGAGGCCCCGCCCATGGGGTCCGCGCCCAGCCGAATCCCGGCGCCCCGAATGGCGTCCAGGTTCAGCACATTGGGTAGGTCCGAGATGTAGCGGTCCAGGTAGTCGTAACGCTCCACATTGCCGGCCAGCGCCTGCGCCAGCGAGGTGCGCTTGACGTCGGCGAGCCCGGTGCGCAGCAGCTCGTTGGCGCGCGCGGCAATGGCGTCGGTGGCGATGGTGTCGGCGGGACCGCCGTGCGGCGGGTTGTATTTGAACCCGCCGTCGCGCGGCGGATTGTGCGAGGGCGTCACCACGATGCCGTCGGCCTGATACCGGGTCCCGCCCCGGTTGTGCCGCAGCACGGCGTGGCTCAAAGCCGGTGTGGGCGTGTACCTGTCGCGCGAGTCGATGACGGCGGTGACGTCATTGGCGGCCAGCACCTCCAGCGCGGTGGTCCAGGCGGGCTCGGACAGCGCGTGCGTATCCCGCGCCAGATACACCGGCCCGGTGATGCCGCGCGACGCACGGTATTCCACGATCGCCTGGGTGATGGCCAGGATGTGCGCCTCGTTGAAGGCACAGTCCAGGCTCGACCCGCGATGACCGGAGGTACCGAAGGACACCAGCTGCGCGGGATCCGACGGATCCGGAATCCGGCTGTAGTAGGCCGTCACCAAGTGCGCGATGTCCTCGAGGTCCGTGGCCCTAGCCGGTCGTCCGGCTCGATCGTGGGCCATGCTCGCACCTCCCTTCCGTATCGCCTGCGCCCGGCTCGTCATGAGAATCACGGCCACACCCACTGCCCGAGGAAGGCACCGAGGTAGGCCGCGGCCAGGCTTGCGCCGACGCCGATCACGACGTTCGCCACCGCATAGCTGTAAGCGCCCTCCTCGGCCAATCGAACCGTTTCGTAACCGAACGTACTGAACGTGGTCAGCGCGCCGCAGAACCCCGTTCCCACGGCAGCCAGGAGCCAATGATTTGCTCCCGCACCGATCAACGCGCCCAGCACGGCCGAACCGCCCATGTTCACCGCCAGTGTGCCCAGGGGGAGAACACTATCGAATCGATGGGCCAGCGCGCGATCCACCAGATACCGGGTGGGCGCCCCGAAGAGCGCGCCGAGGATCACCAGCAGCCCTGTCACCGCCGCACTCCGGCGAAGACTTCGACCGGAGAGAGCGCCACCGTCACCGAATCCAGCAGGTCCGCATTGCTTTCCACGAAGGCCCGCAGCCGCGCGGTGTCGTCGATGATCATCACCATCACCGGCAACCGCTCGGCCAGATCGAGCAGCCGGGCGGTGTGGATATGGGAGGACACCCCGTAGCCCTCGACGCCGCGCCAAACACTGGCCCCGGCCAATCCAGCATCCCGGGCACGCCGCACGATCTCGTGGTAACGGGGCCGATGCCGATAGGTGTCGTCCTCGCCGAGCAGCACCGTCAGCCGAGACGCGGGTACCCACTGCCGAACCATGTCACTCATCGTCTGCCCCCAATCGTCGTGCTGTCTCCGATACCCATCGTGTCGCACTCACGCCCAGCACGACCGAAATCAGCCCTGTCACCACCGTTCCCCCGAGGTAGGCCAGTCCGGCGCCGACCCGGCCCGATTCGAGCAGTGTACGAACTTCCACCGCGTAGGTGGACATGGTGGTGAATCCGCCGAGAATGCCGACCCCGAGAAAGGGCCGCAGCAGCCGGTGCGCCACCCAGATCTCGGTGATACACACCATCAGTACCCCGATGAGGAAGCAACCGATCACGTTGACCGCCAAGGTCTGCCACGGAATCGAGCCGCGGTGCGGCACCCACAGGCTCGCGGCGTAGCGCGCTTCCGCACCGACCGCGCCGCCGAGGGCGATGACACCGAGCAGGGCGGTGTCCACGCCTGCGACTCTCGCTGCCACCGCCCCTCCTCTCCAATTAGCCAAATCGTTGCTGTTCGGTGTGTTGCTGAAGCCGAACAGCAGCCCGGAACTGCGAGGATAGTGCCGCTTGCCAGGAGTTGTCCCACCGGCCTCGAGGAGCCAAGTTGGCGGTGCGGCAGTCGATCAGAAAGCTGCTGGTCCAAGGGTTCGGAATCGCCACGGTACCGGTGGCCGCCATGGCTGCCGCCCCCGCCGCCCAGGCCGGGGCGATTTACCCGGTTTCCGACCCGGACGGGTTCTACTACGCCGCAGGGAATCTCGACGCCGCCCAGAACGGTGATGCCCCCAATGCCCGTCTGGTGCCCTACCATCCCTGGCCAGGAGCGACGGTGTGGCAACTGCTGCTCCACTCCATCGCCCCCGCCTGCGCGCCCGAGCTGCCGATCGTCGGCGTCGCGGAGGGCGGCGCACCGGCGAATCCGGGCAAAATGGCCATCCAAGGGCGCAATCGCATCGCCAATTCCTGTGTGGACGACATCATTTCGGTCGGCGCGAACCAGGTCCCCCTGGACCTCGCCCTCGATACCGCCGGCCGCTACTGTGCCGCGGGCACCCCGGTCCAGTTCGGCATCATCCCCGGCGCCGACCACGACACCGCCATCCTCCCGGGCGCCGCCATCGCCATGAACTACCTGTCCGACCGATTCGCGGGCCTGGCCCCGCCCTCCGACTGCCGCTGATCGCGGTAAGCCGAAAAAAAGCGGCCCCACTCACTTTCGTGAGCCGGGCCGCTTCCATCTCCGGAACTCAGTGCGCCAGAACGGGTTCGCCCTCGGCCGGGACCGGCACCTGGTTGGGCATGATCAGACCGGTGATCACCGCGCCGACCACGAAGATCGCGGCGGCCCACCAGAAGGTGGTGGTGTAGCTCTTCACGGCGGCCTCGGCCAGCACCGCCGCCGACGGCGGCACATGGCTCGACGCGTAGTTGTCGAAGGCCGTCGCGGCCAGCGTGCTCAGCAGCGCGGTGCCGATGGAACCGCCGACCTGCTGGCTGGTGTTCACCATGGCCGAGGCGACACCGGCGTCACTGTGGTGCACGCCCGAGGTCGCACCGCTGAAGGCCGTCGACATCGCCATACCGAGACCCAGGCCCATCAGGACCAGGCTGGGCAGGATGTGGCTCGCGTAGCCGGTGTCCACGCCGATGCGGGTCAGCAGCACCATTCCCACTGTGGCGAGCAGGAATCCGCTCACCACGGTCACCTTCGGGCCCACCCGGGGAATCAGCAGGGCGGGCACGGTGGTGGAGGCCGCCACCATGCCGGCGACCATGGGCAGGAACGCCACGCCGGTGCGGATCGGCGAGTACCCCAGCTGCTGCTGCATGTAGTAGGTGAGGAACAGGAACATGGCGAACATGCCGATGCCGATGGTGAACACCGTGGCGTAGGACGCGCCGCGTGTCTTGTCCAGCACCACGCGCAGCGGCAGCAGCGGATGCGCGACCCGCTGTTCCAGCCAGGCGAACGCGCCGAGCAGCACCACGCCGCCGATCAGGAAGGACAGCGTCAGGCCGTTGGTCCAGCCGTCCGACTCGGCGTGCGAGAAGCCATAGACGATGGCGAACAGCGCGGCGGTCACCGCCAGGGTGCCGGGCAGATCCAGCTTGGGTCGCTCGGTGGCGGTGTGCTTGGCCAGCAGCAGCACCGCGCCGACCAGCGCGATGGCCGCGAAGACCAAGTTCACGTACATCACCCAGCGCCACGAGGCCCACTCGGTGAGCGCGCCGCCCAGCAGCAGGCCCAGTGCGCCGCCGGCGCCGGCGATGGCGCCGAAGATGCCGAAAGCCTTTGCGCGCTCGGCGGGTTCGGTGAAGGTGACGGTCAGCAGCGAGAGCGCGGCGGGCGCGAGCAGCGCGGCGAACACACCCTGCGCGACGCGGGAGCCGACCAGCACCTCGAAGTTGCCGGCCGCGCCGCCGACGGCCGAGGCGACCGCGAAGCCGACCAGGCCGGTGATGAATGTGGTGCGCCGCCCGAACAGATCGGAGAGCCGTCCACCCAGCAGCAGCAGGCTGCCGAAGGCGAGCGCGTAGCCGGTGATGACCCACTGCCGATCGCCATTGGAGAAGCCCAGGTCGGCCTGCGCGTGCGGCAGCGCGATGTTCACGACGGTCGCGTCCAGCACGACCATCAGCTGGGCGACGCCGAGTACGGCGAGCACCCACCAGCGCAGCGCGTGCGATCCGCGCCGCGACGCGGCGGCCGGTGCCGCGACCTCTTTCTCGAGAGCTGTTGTCATGGTGGTTTTCCTCGTCCCCTAGGATTAGTGGAGAACCCGTCTCCGCTTACCGGTAAAAGCTACCAGCAAAACGGAGACAGGTCCTCCAGATAATCCCGATTGCTGCTAGGATCAGGGTGTGAATCACGTCACCACCGCGCCTCCACCTCGGCGTCTGCGCGCGGACGCCGCCCGCAATCAGCAGCGCATCATCGCGGCCGCCCGCGAGTTGTTCGCCGATCGCGGGCTGGAGGTCACTCTCGACGACGTGGCGGAACGCGCCGGCGTCGGCGTCGGCACCGTCTACCGCCGCTTCGCCAACAAGCAGGAGCTCATCTCCGAGGTCTTCGACCAGATGGTCACCGAACTCGCCGGGGCCGTGGATGTGGCACTACACCATCCGGACCCCTGGGAGGGCCTGGTCGACCTGTTCGAGTACTCGTGCCGGCACGTCGCGGTCAACCGCGGCTTCGGCGAGGTCATCCTCGAATTACACGACAGCATGGATCGCTTCTGCGCCATGAAGGATCACATCCGGCCCGGCATGCAGGCGGTCATCCAGCGCGCCAAGGACGCGGGCGCGCTGCAGCCCGACATCGAGGCGGGCGACTTCTTCGCCTTGGTGAACATGGTCGACGGCATTGCCGGATTCGCCCGGCCGGTCAATCCCCAGGTCTGGGAGCGCTATATGGCGCTGATTCTCAATGGCGTGCGTGGCGACGGCGTGCCCCGCCTGGCGCTGACCCAGCCGCCGCTCACCGAGGACGAGGTGGAGCGGGCCAAAGCCGCGGCATACACCCCGCGCAAACGGTAGCGCGCATCACACTCGCGGTTTAAAGTTGGTCGCATGACCAACTCTTGGGTGAACTGGGCCGGGGATCAGGGCTGTACCCCTGCGGCCATCGCCGAACCGAGCTCGCCCGAGGACGTCGCGGCAGTACTCGCACAGGCCGAAGCGAACGGGCACACCGTTCGGGTCGCCGGATCTGGACACTCCTTCACCGAGGCCGTGCTCACCGACGGCACGCTCCTGCGCCTGAACAAGCTGGACCGGATCCTGAACGTGGACCGCGAATCCGGGCTGGTCCGGGCGGAAGCCGGCATCACGCTCAATGCCGCCAGCAATGCGCTGCATCCGCTGGGCCTGGCCTTCCCCAACCTCGGCGACATCGACGTGCAGTCCATCGCCGGCGCCACCGCGACCGGCACCCACGGAACCGGATCCAAGCTGCAGAACCTCTCGGCCGCACTGCATTCCGTCGAGCTCATGCTCGCCGACGGCAGCCGGGTCGAACTCAACGAGCAGACCGACCCCGACGGCTGGCGCGCCGCCCGCGTGAACGTGGGCGCACTGGGCGTGGTCACCGCCGTAACCCTGCAGATGGTGCCTTCCTTCGTCCTCGAGGGCGTCGAACGGCCGGTCCCGGTCGAGGAGGTGCTGGCCGATCTCGACAGCTACGTCGAGGGCAACGAGCACTTCGAGTTCTACATGTTCGCGCACAGCCCGCTGGCAATGACCAAGCGCAACAACAGGGTTGAGCTGCCCGAGCAACCGCGCGGCAAAGCCGTGGACTGGTTCTCCGACATCCTCATGACCAACTACACCTTCGACGCGCTGTGCCGCCTCACCCGCCGCCGCCCGAACCTGATCCCGCTGGTCCAGCGCAGCGCCGCCTACGCGGGCAGCTACCGCCGCCAGGTCGAGCGCTCCTATCGGGTCTTCGCCAGCCCCCGGCTGTTCCGCTTCACCGAGATGGAATACGCACTGCCACGCGAGCATTCGGCCGACGCCATCCGCGAGATCAAGGACGTGGCCAAGCATTTCGACACCCCGATGCCGATCGAGGTGCGCTGGGTCGCCCCCGACGACGCCTTCCTCTCCCCCGCCGGCGGCCGCGAGACCTGCTACATCGCCGTGCACCAGTACCAGGGCATGAACTACGAGCCGTATTTCCGCGCCTGCGAACGCGTCTTCGACCGCTACAACGGCCGCCCGCACTGGGGCAAGCGGCACTTCCAGACCGCCGAGACCCTGCGCGAGCGCTACCCGGACTGGGAGAAGTTCGCCGAGGTCCGCCGCCGCTTCGACCCGAAGGGGCGCTTCACGAACGAGTACATCGAGCGCGTCCTGGGTCCCGTGCACTGAAAGTGCTGGCTACCGTGCACTGAAATGAGTGCCGATGGCGCACCGAAAGAGGACTACTATCGGTTGCTGAAAGATCGCTGTAACTGCCCGAGCGTGACCAACGTAGGGAGGTTCCGATGTCTTCTTTCGGCGACGGGATGAACGAGGCGACGTCGGACATGTCCGGCAAGGCCCGTCACAGGGCCGAGGACATGACCGGCAATGCCGAACACATGACCGAGCGGATGGAAGAGCGGCTCGAGCACGCCACCGACGACGTGAAGGACAAGGTCGGCGGGTTCATGGGCAGGATGAAGGAGAAACTGAGCGGCGGATCGAAGTAGAGGACCACGACAATGCCCACCAATGATGACGACTCCGATGACAAGGTCGAACGCCTTGCCGATGACCTGCGCACCACCGCCGACGATCTGACCACAGACCTCGGGGTCACCGCCTCCGACCTGCGAGAGCGAGCCGAATCAGCGGCGGGAGCGCTGGCCGAGCGGGCCAGCGGAGCCGCCGCCGAACTGGCCGACCGGGCACAGAGCGCGGCCGCCGATCTCGCCGATATGGCGAAGGCCTTCGCCGACAAGATCACTCCCGAGGATCTCCAGAGCACCCTGGAAACGGTGCGCGCCAACCTCGACCACGCCGCCCAGGACGTGCTCGCCGCGGTCAACGAGATCGTCACCGCCCTCAAGAACAGGGCCGGCGGAAAGTAGTCCTCCCAGCCCCGGTTCCGGGCCACACGGCCCGGAACCCGGGCTGTCCGCTTCTGGCCGCCGGCTTCGTTCGTTCCAGACGACACCACAGAGGGGTACCTCCCGTGGGCGCACCCCGCAGCGCCGGATGAACATGCTGTCCCCGGGGGGGCAATCCGGAACGCCCGGAGCCGCGCCTTCTGGACCTGCGAGCAGGGCGCGGTGGCATTGGCGCTCCTGACGACCTTCCGGGCCGAGCGCGGGAGCTGACCCGGCCCACAGATTTGCCAATTGTGTGCCAGACCCGACCGGCCGTCCGGAGTGATGCACGTCAAGGGGGGTGTGCCATGGACCCACCACTCCGCGACCAGCCCTTAAACTCCCATTCGAAAGATAACGAAAACGTCTCGGATTGGATCTGCGCGCATCATGCTCAAGGGCTTCAAAGACTTCCTGATGAGGGGCAATGTCATCGATCTCGCGGTGGCCGTGGTCATGGGCACGGCCTTCACCGCCATCGTGACCTCGGTGACCAAGGGTGTGATCGAGCCGCTGCTGGCCACCCTCGGCGGCAACCGGGAATACGGTCTGGGCTTCCAGCTCCTGTCCGACAAGCCGTCCACGTTCATCGCCCTCGGTCCGATCATCAGCGCCGGCATCAACTTCCTGTGCGTGGCCGCGGTCCTCTACTTCGTGCTCATCCTCCCGATGAACACCCTCAAGAACCGGCTCGGCAAGCCCACCGCGGTGGTGAAGGCCGATCCCACCGAACTGGAGCTCCTCACCGAGATCCGCGACCTGCTGGCGAAGCAGAACGCGAACAAGTGAGCCGCGCACCCCGGGTAGGCTTAGCCAGGTTGTTGCCAAAAGCTTGACCCATGCCTAGCCGAGGAGGCGGAAAACGTGGGCCGCACCCCACCCCGGGAACAGCCGGACAATCTGGCGGACCGGGTGGCGCCCGCGCCGGCGAGCAGGTGGGCCATGCTCGCCGTGCTGTGCGCGAGCCTGCTGCTGGTGGCGATGGACGCGACGATCCTCAATGTCGCGCTGCCGTCGCTCATCGATCACATGGCGCCCACTCCGATGGAACAGCTCTGGATCGTCGATCTGTACGGCCTGGTGCTGGGTGGCCTGCTCATCACCTGCGGCGCGATCGGCGACCGCTACGGCCGCAAGCGGCTGTTCCTGTCCGGCTTCGTGCTCTTCGGCCTGGCCTCGGTGATGGCGGCGACGGCGCATGCGCCCGCGCAGCTCATCGCGGGACGCGCGCTGCTCGGCGTCGGCGGGGCCATGGTGATGCCGTCCACACTCTCGCTGATCCGCAATATCTTCACCGATGACCGGGAACGCACCCTGGCCATCGGCATCTGGGCCTCGGTGGCCGGTGCGGGCGCGGCCATCGGCCCGCTGGTCGGCGGCCACCTGGTCGAGGCGTTCGGGTGGTCGGCGGCCTTCTGGCTGAACGTGCCGGTGGTGATCGCCACGGTGGCCGCCGGACGGTGGTTGCTGCCGGAATACAAGGCGCCGCAGCACGGCAGCCTGGACTGGGCGAGCGCGGCGCTGTCGGTGCTGGGCGTCGTGGCGCTGGCGTGGGGCATCAAGCATGTGGCCAAGGGCAATCCGGCCCCGATCGATCTGGTGATCTTGGCCGCCTCGGTGAGCCTGCTGGGGCTGTTCGCCTATCGGCAGCTGAAGTCGCCGGATCCGCTGCTGGATGTGCGGCTGTTCCGCAATCGCGCCTTCACCGCGGCGGCGCTGGCCACCCTGCTGGCCATGCTGGCCATCGGCGCGGCACTGTTCCTGATCTCGTTGTGGCTGCAGTACATTCACGGCTACACGCCCTCCCAGGCGGGCATGCGCACGCTGCCCGCGGCGCTGGCCACCCTGTTCGGCTCGCTGTCCACCCCGTGGCTCATGCAGCATGTGAGCGTGCGCGCGCTGATGGGCGTCGCGCTGGCCGCGCTGGCTGCGGGCTTCGCGGTGCTGGCGGCGGTGCCGGACACCACCTATCCGATCGTCGCGCTGGTGCTGGTGTGCCTGGGCATCGGCGACGGCATCGCCATCACCACCGCCGCCGCGGTGCTGGTATCCGCGGTACCGGCCGAGCGCGCCGGGCAGGCGGGCGCGGTCGAGGAGACCAACTACGAGCTGGGCATCGGCCTGGGCGTCGCGCTGCTGGGCAGCATTCACGGTCGTCTGTTCACCGGCCACATGACCGGATTGCCGCTGCAGGGTGGCGATCTGGCCGAGGCGCGCGGCTCGGTGGGCGGCGCGGCCTATATCGCGGAGAAGATCGGCGGGCCCACCGGTGACGAGGTGCTGCGCATCGCCCAGCACGCCTACGACGCCGCGCTCACCACCACCTCCTGGATCTCGACCGCCATGGTGGGCACGGTCGCAGTGCTCACCGTGATCCTGGTCCCGCGCGGCTTCAAGGCCACCGCCGCGCACTGACCGGCACGCCGTATCCGGTTATGCCAGTGACACTTTGAGCTGGGCCAGTGCCGAGCGGATGCGAGCCTTGACCGCCGGCAGCCCGATGCCCAGTTGCGCCGCGACCTGTGGGTAGGTGAGGCCGTTGTAGAAGGCCAGCACCACCGACTCGCGCTGGTAGGGGGTGAGTGTGGCCAGGCCGCGGCGGATGGCGCGCTCGTCGTGGCGGCGCAGGATCTCCTCGGCCACCACATCGATGGCGGGCCGGTAATCGCAGAGGCCCCAGCGGTGTTCGTGCCCGGCCGCACTGCATTCGTGCCGCACCCGGTCCACCGCCTGATGGTGGGCCAGGGTGGTGAGCCAGGTCAGGGCATTGCCGCGGGCCGGGTCGAAGGCAGCGGCGCTGCGCCAGACCTGCAGGTAGACCTCGTGACAGGTTTCCTCGGCATATCCGGTGTCGCACACGATGTTCAGGACTCGCGAGTAGATGAGGCCGCGGGTGCGGCGGTAGAGCTCCTCGTAGGCATCCCGATCGCCCGCGCCGATGCGGCGCACGAGCTGGTCGAATTCACTGCCGCGCCGCGTTGATCGGGAGGCGGTGGGCCGGATGGATGGGGCGGGACTGGAATGAGTTGCGGGGTGGGCAGCGGAATATTGCGGTGCACGTGAGGAATTCACGATTGCCCCCAGATCGACGGAAAGCGAGTACAGACTTGCCGAACGAGCCGTCGAGGACTGGGACGGTCGCGAACCGCGAACGGAAACCGGCCGGGGACAGGGGCTTTCGGTTCCGCCAACTCTCCAGGCTACTCCACGATCACCCTATTCCCACCGGGATCTATTTTCGGGGATGGAATTCCGGGCAAAGTGTGCGAGTACCTCGCCGATCAAATCCGCAGGCCCAGTTCGACTATGCCCTGGGCGACCGCGTGCACGGTGACGCGATTGCGCCGTGCGTGGGCGCGGATGAGTGCGAAGGCGGCATCGGGGGTGGTGTGGTGGGCGTGCGCGATCACGCCCTTGGCCTGTTCCACCACGATGCGGGTGGAGAGGGCGTGCTGTAGCTGCTCGGTCACCCGCTGATGGCGCTGCACCAGGTTGGCGGTGACGATGTGGCCGGTGGCCATGCCCGCCAGCAGGGTGGCGACCGAGAGGTCCCTGCCGGTCCAGTGCCGCGGATCGCGCGAATACAGGCTCAGCACGCCTGCTTCGGTGTCGTCGAGGCGCATGGGGACGGCGGCCACCGAGGAAATCCGGTGCCGCCCGGCCAGACTCGTGTACTCCGGCCACATGTCGCCGTAGCTACCGATATCGGTGACGGTCACCGGCGCGCCGCAGACGTGGGCGACCACGCCGGGTCCGCGAGCGTGATCGCGCTGGCAGACCTCGAGATCCAGCAGTTCCTCGGGGATGCCACCAAAGAGTTCCGACTGGTCACCCCTCAGTTTCGGGGACAGCGCCACCGTCACACCACCCGGTTCCAGCACATCGATGGCACTGTGCATCAATTCGTCCAGAATATGGGGCAGTTCGGTTGCCGCCGGTAGCAGGCGCGCGAACCTGGCCAGCACCGCCACCAGCAACTCACTGTCGGACACCGTAATCACCCCTCGGCGAACGCCGGGGCGCTCGCCATGAAAGTCTTCCTGTGCCGCTCTTGCCGTCAGCTCATGGTATTTGCCGGGCAGGGTGCTGCGGAACAGTTGCGCTCATTCGGCTTCGATCCGAATCTCGCGCTCCACCACCCGCCGTGCCACCTCCACCAGGGAAAGCCCATGGGTGAAGGCATATCCGCGCAGGCGGGCATAGGCATCGGCGATCTCGATGCCGAGCCGGGCGCCGGTCATTCCGGCGGCCTGGTGAATCCACCTGCTGGACAACGGCTGTGCCCACTGCCGGGCGTCGTCCCCGGTGGCCAGCACCAGACTGGCGGTGACCAGATCCGTGATGTGCAGCGCCGCCGACAGCAGTCGCGGCCCCGGCCGCCCGATCGAGTCGCGGTACAGATCGACCGCGCCGAGCCGAATCGCTCCCAGCCGCAAGGGCACTGCGAACAGGGAACCCGATACCGGCTCCCCCGAGAGAGCCTCGGCGAACCCGGGCCAGTGCTCGCAGTCCGCGCTCAGATCGGTCACCACCACCGGCACCCCGTCGGCCACCGCCGAGACCGCGGGCCCCTCCCCCGCGGTGGCCTGCGCCTGCTCCACCCGCTCGGCGAATCCGTCACTGGCACACCAGGGTTGCATGCCGGCATCGCGTTCCTCGAGCACGATGGCCGCGCGCCGGACCGGCAGCACCCGCACACAGGCGGTGCACACCGCGCCCAGCCCGCCGCCGGTATCACGCACGGCGCGCAGGAACTGTCCCGTCAGCTGATCGAACTGCGACGATGCCATCACCATCGAACCGCCCCACAATCATCGCCCGGCGATGGGTAATTCGGTGCCCGGGGCCAGTATCACCGTCACAACTCGACAATGAACAGGGCCGAAAGTCACTGTGGCGGACGGCCGTCAGGACTGGCGGGCCACGCCGAGCCGGGACAGGCCGCGCAGGTCGTAGGTGTGGGTGGCGACCGCGCCCAGTAGCAGACCCAGGGTCAAGCCGAACACCGTCATCCAGATGCCGGTGCTCAGACCCGCCTCCAGGTGCCCGTCGAAGAACAAGATGGCGCGCACCGACAGGTAGATCTGGTGCATGGGCTCGAAGCTGGACAGCGCGGCGATCCACCGCGGAATCGCCTCCACCGGAATCGAACCCGAGGAGGACGGCAGGCCCAGCACCACGAAGACGATCATGTTGATCAGCAGGCCCGCGGTGCCGAAGGCCGCCAGCACCGACAGCCCGGTCACCCCCACCGCGATGATGGCCAGCGCGCCGTAGAGGAACAGCGGCAGCGGCTGGTCGATCGGCATGCCGAAGATCCTCGCGATACCCATGAACATGCCCGAGAGGACCGGCGCGGTGATGACGGTGATGGCCCACTTCACCAGCAGGGTGTGCCAGCGGCTGATGGACGCCGGCTCCGGCGCACGGAACCACGGGCCGAATTCGGCCGGGGCGTAACCGAGCACGTTGTCGATCATGGAGTGGATGATCATGGCGCCACTGAAGCCCGCGAACAGCAGCACGAGGGTGTAGAAGAAGGCCGACAGGCCCTGGCCGGTGCCCGCGGGCAGTGGCCGGTACGGGCTGACCACGATGTCGATGGGCTTGGCCAGCTGCAGCCGTGCCGCGCCGGACAATTCGGTGGCGGGAGCGTCCGCCCGGGGCGCCAGCTTGGCCTTCACCTGATCGGTGAGCTGCGTGCCGACGGTCGTATTGACCTGTGCCATCGCACGATCGGTAATGCGCTGCATGATCGAGGACGCGTAGGTGCCCGCACGCGGATTGGTCTGCACGGTGATGACCGGGCGCTCCACGTCGCCGGGGACCACCGAGGCCGCCGCCAGAATGGACAGCCGCTTGGTGAAGTCGCTCGGAATGATGATGGCGCCGTAGATCTGGCCGTTGCTCAGCTGCTGGCGGGCGTCGTTGATGCCGACCAGCCGCAGATCGATCTTGTCCTTCGGAATCTGCTCGGTCAGCGCGCCGGTGATCTGGTCGCCGACATTGACGGTCTTGCCGTCCATCACGTCGCCCACATCCTGATTGACCAGGGCGACCGGGAAGTCGTGCAGGTTCTTCTCCGGGTCGGAGGTGTAGCCGAGGTACATGGTGCCGATCAGCGCCGCGAGCATCGTGAGCACCAGCATCGGGCCGATCCAGCCGCGCAGCGGCACTGCCCGCCGGGCCGGGGTCGCCGCCGGGGTCACCGTGGCCTCCGGGCCGGTGGGGGCACTGTCATTTGCCATGCGACGAATGTAGGCAGCGACAACAAAGTAGTCAACGTCAACATCTCCGAATGTGTCCTATATCCTGCTCTCACCATGAGCATCGCCAAGCGCAAAGCCCGCGAGGTGGTGGAGCGCGCGCGGTCCTACCACCACGGGGACCTGCGCGCCGAACTACTCCGGCGCGCCGAGGAGACCCTGCGCGGCGCGGGTGTCGACGGCCTGTCGCTACGGCAGCTCGCCCGTGACACCGGCGTCAGCCACGCCGCGCCGAGCCGGCACTTCCGCGACAAGCAGGCACTGCTTGACGCGCTGACCGTAGCCGGATTCGAGCGGCTCGGAGCCGGATTCGAACAGGCCGCCGCCACCGGCGCCTTCCTGGAGCGCCTGCGCGCCATGGCGCACACCTACCTGCGCTTCGCCATCGACAATCCGGCGTTGCTGGCACTCATGTTCGCGCGCAAGAACAGTCCGACTCCGGCCATCGGCGAGGCCGCCGCGCGCGCCTTCACCGTCCCCATCGAAATGGTCACCGATGCGCAGGCGAGCGGCGAGGTGGTGCCCGGCGACGCGCGGCGCATCTGCCTGTCGGCGGTCGCCGCGCTGCACGGGCTGGCCGCCATCATGGGTTCGGGCCTGGTCGACGCCGAGGAGGCCGACGGTCTCTTCGATGAGATGGTCACCCACATGATGAACGGTTTGCGTCCGCGACGCTGACGCCGCGTCCGCGAACCGGGCTGCGGAGGTCCGCGAACCGGAATCCGTGGGCCCGCACCCGTAACCTTTCAGGCGTGACGATCGAGAAACGACAGTGACGATCGAAGGCAGGCAGTACGGCGGACGCGCCGTGACCGAACGAAAAGCCGAGCGCCGGCAGCGCTTCCTCGACGCGGCCATCCAGATTTTCGGTGAGCGCGGCTACGCCAACTGTTCGCTGGCCGATGTGTGCGCGGCCGCCGGACTGTCCAAACGCCAGTTCTACGAGGAGTTCCAGACCCGCGAGGACGTGCTGGTCGCGGCGTATGACCAGATCCAGGACCAGGCCGGCGCCGCGCTGGCCACGGCCCTGAGCGCCATGGGACCGGACCCGGACCCGACCGACACCGTGACGCGGGCCCTCTCTGCGTTCCTCGCTTCGATCGGCACCGACCCGCACCGCGCCAAGGTCGCCTTCGTCGAGGTGGTCGGCGTGAGTGAGCGCATGGAGCAGCACCGGCGCGATCGACGGCACGCCTGGGTCGCCACCCTGTATCTGGCGGTGGAGCCGCTGGCCGGTTCGGGCGCGCGCGTGCGCGGCGCGGGCGAGCTCGCGGGCAGCGCCCTGATCGGCGCGATCAACGGCCTGGCCCACGAGTGGCTGCTGTCCGAGCCGCGCCCGCCGGTGAGCGACCTGGTAGAAGTGCTCGTCCCGATGGCGGTTTCGCTCATCGTGCGGGATCCGGCCTAGGCGGTCACCTCACACTGAGCCGGTCACATCAGCTGCCGTAGGAAGTAGGTGTACTCCAGCGCGCTGGTGTGCGCCTTCTCGTCGTTGTTCGCGCCGGCCCCGTGGCCGCCCTGAGTGGCCTCGTAGAACAGGTACGGATCGCCGAATTCGGCTAGTCGGGCGGCGAATTTGCGCGCGTGCTGGGGCCCGACCCGGTCGTCCTTGGTGGTCGTCCAGATCAGCGGCTCGGGGTACTTCACGCCCTTCTTCAGCTGTGCATACGGCGAAATGGACGCGAGGAAGGCACGTTCGTCCGGATCGGCCACCGATCCGTACTCCCCCACCCAGGACGCGCCCGCCGCGATCTGCTCGTAGCGGACCATGTCCAGCAGCGGAACCTGGATGTCCACCGCACTCCACAGTTCCGGATGCTGCGTGAATTCGACACCCATGAGCAGCCCGCCGTTGGACCCGCCCTGGATACCGAGCCGCCGCGGCGAGGTGATCTTGCGCGCGACGAGATCGCCGGCCACGGCCGCGAAGTCGTCGAAGGCCTTCTGCCGGTGGGTCTTCAGGGCCGCGTCGTGCCAGGCGGGCCCGTATTCGCCGCCGCCGCGGATGTTCGCGATGACATACGCGCCGCCGTGTTCCAGCCACGACTTGCCGAGCAGCCCGTTGTAGCCGGGCGTGGACGAGGAGGCGAAGCCGCCGTACCCCCACAGGATCGTCGGGGTGCTGCCGTCATAGGGCAGCGCGGCCGGATGCACGATGAAGTAGGGCACCTTGGTCCCGTCGGGCGAGGTGGCCTTCAGTTGCTCCACGACGAACCCGGACGAATCGAACCGTGCCGGTGCGGTCTTCACCTGGTTCAGCCGTCCGGTCGCGGTGTCCAGGCTCCAGATGGTGGCCGGGGTGAGCATCGAGGTGACCGAGAGGTAGGCCGTCTCGCCCTGGGAATCGGCGTCCACGCCGGAGACGGTCGCATTGTCCGGCAAGGGAACCGGTGCGGACGTCCAGCCGCCGTCGGGCTGTGGAGTGTAGACGGTGGCGCGGCCCTTCACGTCGTAGAGCGAGGTCACCACGACGTGGTCCCGGGTCGTCATGACCCCTTCGAGGGTCTCCTGCGGCCCGGGGTCGTAGACGAGGGTGGCCTTCGGCTGATCCGGGTGCGCGGTCAGGTCGTCGGCATCGAGGGACACCAGTGAGCCGGACTTGAAGGTAGTGCCACCGGTGGTCCAATCCTGTTGCAGCGCAAGCAGGACCCGATTGCCGACCATGCCCTCGAGCCCGGACTTCGGCGGCAGCCCCAGCCGCACGGGCTGCGCGCCGACGAGCAGGCTGACCTCCGACTCGTAGAACGACGGCCGCCGCTCCAACAGGTTCATCCGCCGCCCGGTCCCGTTGTCCAGCAGCACCGCCGCGGTGGCGAGCCCATCACCCTGGCCGCCGCGGGCGACCTCCGCCGCCTGGTCGAGCCTCTGCCCGCGCCCCAGGCGCTTCACGACGTATGGATAGCCCGAGGTGGTCTTCTCCCCCGGCTGCCATTCCCGCGACACCAGCAGCGTGTCGGTGTCCACCCAGGCGGCGTACTGCTTGCCGCGATCGAGCACGAATCCACCGGCCACGAACGTCCCTGTCCCCAGATCGAATTCGCGCAGTATGACGGCGTCCTCGCCACCCTCGGACAGCTCGACCAGGCATCGCCGATGGGTGACCGGGTCGCAGGACATGCCCTTCCACACCCAGTTCCTGCCCTCGTCGCGGGCCAGGGCGTCCAGATCCAGGACGGTGCGCCACTGTGGTTGCGGCGATTCGTAATCCGCGACCGTCGTCTCCCGCCAGATGCCCCGCTGGTGGTCGGCGTCCTGCCAGAAATTGCCGATCATCCCGTCGTGGAACTCCGGCACCGGCAGGCGATCGGCCGCATTCGCCAGCGCTTTCGCCTGGGCCAGATTGTCGGCGTAGCGCGGATCCTGTTCCAGCACACCGAGAGTCTTCGTGTTCTCGGCCGCCACCCACGCTTGCACGCGGGGACTGTCCAGCTCTTCGAGCCACTGATACGGGTCGCTCGCCGTGCTCGATCCCCCGCACGCGGCCAGCAGAACCACCACCAGACCCGCCAGGGTGGCCCGGATTCCGCTCTTGCTCCCCACCATGAAATCCCCCATCCCATGATCACGAGGCGACCCTGATCGGGGCGTCAGCGAGCCACCCTACCGCCGCCCACCGACAATCTGCGATGCCCACCCTCCGGCAACCTGTCGGTGCCGGGCGGCAAGATCACGGGCATGACCGACGAGGAGAGGCGCTGGGCCGATCCGCACGCCACCACGGCGGTGCGGAAATTCCTGCGTCGGCATCGTCGAGCGATGGAGACCGTGCTGACGGCGGCCCGGCTGGACGGGCTGGACGAATTCGCCGATGCCGCAGCGGAATACGCCGCCGACCCCGCCGGGTCGGTCACGCCCGAGGGCGCGGCGGTGGTGTTCGCCATCGCGCAGCGGGCGGCGATCGCGTATCGGACCGGGGCGCAGCGGGAGCAGGAGTTCATCGACCGGTTCGTCGACAGCTGGCTGAACGAGCACGGGTACGCGTTCGCGGCCGTGGTTGCCGAGACACGGCGGGGCCTGCGGATCGAGGATCCGGAGCCGCGCGCGGGACGGATGACGCCGTGGCTGCGGGCGACCGCGCCCGGTGAGGAGCCCGAACCCGCCGCGGAGATGTTGAGTCTGCGGGTGCATGCCCGGCTCGGGGCGCAACCGCCATCTCCCGGCGCGGGCACACCGCACGCCCCTCCGGACCCGAAATCGGTGACCACCGACCAGATTCGGCGACTGGAGGCGGCCATGGTGGACGGCAGGCGATGGCGGGCCGCCGCCCACCGGCGGCTGGTGCTCGACGATCCCGCGCTCGGTCCGCTGGCCCAGCGGTTGGTCTGGGCCAGCTTCGACGGCCTCGGCACCGTGACGGGCACGTTCCGGATCGATACCGAGGGCGTGCTCCGGGCCGTGAACGATGGGTCCGTCGAGCTCCCACGCGAGACGCTGGTGGGTGTGGCCCACCCGCTGCACCTCGCGGAATACCTGGAAGCATGGCGGAATTCGTTCGCCGGCAACCGGTTACGCCAGCCGTTCGAGCAGCTGGACCGGCGGACGTACGCTCTGACCTCGGAGGAGGCGGAAGCGGATCGTCTGTCCCGCTTCACCGATCGCCAGGTCCGCACCGATCGGGTGTTCGGACTGCAACATCTGGGCTGGGAGGTATCAGGAGTGCTCCTGTATCGCCGGTTCGGTCCGTCCCGGGAGGTGGCCGTCACGCTGGACCCCGGGCTCGAGGGCGGCTATCGCTACGAGCCCGAGCTCCAGCGGGTGCTGGCAGTAGAGCTCCGGGGCGGCACATTCGGGTCGTTCGATGCCGTCACCGCCTCGGAGCTGATCCGTCAGCTGGAGCGGCTGGCGGCGTGACGTCCGGCGCGGCGGCCGAAAAAGGAACCCGCGCCGAGCTGCGTGCCGCTGGAATAGCCCTTGCCGTCCTGGGCCAGGGTGGAGGCGGTCGCGCCGGCCGCGTAAAGCCCCGGAATCGCTGATCCGTTGTCCCGCAATACTTCCGAGTCGGCGGAGGTGCGCAAGCCGCCGAGGGTGAAGCCCGCGTACAGCGCCTTGCCCAGGGTCAGGTCGAAGGCCGCCCACGGCCCGTGATCCTGCGGCTCGAGCCATTCGGCCGCCTTGTGGAAATCGGGGTCCTCGCCGCGGGCCGCGTTCTCGTTGTATCGGTCGAGGGTGGATCGCAGTGCCTCGTACGGGATTCCGAGGGCGGTCGCCATCTCCTCGACGGTCTCCCAGCCGTCGATGAACGGCGCGAGCGGGAACATGGGCCGTTCCATGTGCTCTGAGTCCACGATCAGGTAGGCCGCCGCGCCGGGCTGATCGAGCACGAAGGCGGAGGTCCGTGCGTGGTAGGAATCCTCGGCGACGAAGCGTTCGCCCCGCTGGTTCACCACGATTCCGGTCAGCAGCTTGGCGGGCGGATACACGGGCGCGGTGACGAAGGCCTGGTCCATCATGCGGGTCACGCCGCCCGCCGAGACGCCGAGCCGGATGCCCAAGCCGTCGTCGAAGGGCGTCCCGAGCACGAAGGGCTTCTCGGTCAGCCACGGCACGTGCTCGGCCACCATGTCGGTGTTCATGACGAAGCCGCCGGCGGCGAGCACCACCGACTTCGCCCGCACCGCACCGGTGGTGCCGAGGTGCTTCCAGCTCACGCCGGCCACACTGCCGTCGGCCTCGGTGATCAGATTGGTCACGCCGGTCTCGTACCGCACCTCGACGCCGAGCGCGGCGGCCCGCTTCACCAGCAGCTCGATGATCATGGCCGCGCCCTGGGTGTCGCCGGGCACCGGAACCTTGTGCCCGCGCGGCGCGGGCGTCGCCTGATCCCGGTAGGGCCAGACCTTTTCGTTGCCGGTGTACATCAGCCCCTGGGTGCCGGGCTGGATGACCGCCTTCTCCGGGTAGTAGCTGCGCTCGAATTCGAAGCCCAGGCTCTCCAGCCAGCCGAAGTGCTCGACACTGCCGTCGCAGTAGGCGCGGATCTTGTCCGGTTCGGGATCGCGCGCCACCGACAGCAGGTACTTGTACATCTCCTCGGCCGAATCGTCGTGGCCGGTGGCCTGCTGCACGGCGGTGCCGCCGCCGAGGTAGAAGTGCCCGCCCGCCAGCGCGGTGGTGCCGCCCGCGACGCCGGCCCGCTCCAGGACCAGCACGCGGGCCCCGTTGGCGGCCGCCTCGACCGCTGCGCAGCCGCCCGCGATGCCGAATCCGGCGACGACCACGTCGACCTCGTCGGACCATTCGGTAATCGACGCCGCCGCAAGGGTTTCCGGGATCTGTGTGCTCACTGCGCATCCTTCTTGATCTGCTCGAAGAACAGCCGCATATTCGGCCCGATCTCGGCGAGTTCGATGAACGGCACGCCCGAGGCCGCGCCGTCGAGGTAGGCGAAACGCATCTGCCCGCTCATATCACCCTGCTGCACCACGGGGATCCCCTGCGCCGCGGCATCTTTCAGTGCGGCATCGAAGTCGTCGGGTTCCAGGCAGATGTGATGCAGGCCGGGCCCGCCGCGTTCGAGGAATTCGGTGTAGATGGAGCGGCCGCGCACCGGCTGAATTAGTTCGAGCTGGGTGTCGCCGCTGTAGGACAGCGAGATGTGCGCGGTGAAGTCGGCGGGTTCGCCACGGTAGACGCAGCTCTCGGGCCCGAAGTGGACCTCGGGCATACGCATCCAGCCGCCGGCGCCCATGGTGGTCTTCAGGAACTGTTCACCGGCCGCGATGTCCTCGACCACCCAGGCGATCTGGGTGACCGGGCCGCGGGCCACACTTGTGCTGTCCACCCCGGCAGTTAATCACAATCGCTTAAATTGGCAAGGGCTACTCCTCGTCGGGATCCGGATCGGACGGCGCGGTCCACCCTTTGTTGCTCAGGCCGTAGAACGTCGAGACCAGCAGATACAGCACCAGAGCCGTGATCGGTGACAAGAATCCGACCCCGATGCACACCGCGTAGACCAGGATTCCCGGCCAGGCCCGCCAACTCTCGCGCCGCGCGTAATCCGCACCCAGACCGGGCTTCAACATTTCCGGCCGCTTCGCCAGCCGCCACCACATGGGCGCCCACGGCACGGTCATCATCACCCCGACGATCCCGTACAGCGCCACCGCCACCACGGCGTCCCGGCGTGTCCCGTGCACCACATTGTCGGCCACCACGATGGTCGGGAACGGCACCAGCGAAATGCCCAGCAACAGCATCAGATTCCACCACCGCAGTACGTGGTCGATGCGCCGCAACCGCCCGAAGAAGGTGTGGTGGTTCATCCACACGACGCCGATCGTCATGAACGACGCCAGATAGGCCACGTACGACGGCCAGGTATGCGCCAGCGCCTGCAGCAGGCGCCCGGGCTCGTGGTCGGGCACCCTGATATCCAAAATCAACAGGGTGATGGCAATCGCCATCACCCCGTCGCTGAACGCTTCCACCCGGGCGGTTCCGGCGAGCGTGCGATCCGGAACCGATCCGTCACTCATGGACCGAAGCGTAACCGGATTCCGTGATCGCTTCAGATCGCTTGACCCGCTTGATGGTTCGAACCGTGATCGCCATCAGCACCACGGTGACGCCGATCATGAGCGCGCTCGACAGCCAGGCCATGGTGTGGATGGGCAATCGGTAGGCGAGCACCACCCGCAACACGGATTCGCCGACCAGGCCCACGCCCCACATCCCGGCGATCCGGTTGTGCACGCGGCGCACCAGCGGGTCGGTGTGGAACTTGTGCTCCATCTCCGCCAGCTTCGCCGGTGAGTTCGCGAAGGCCTTCCGGGCCGCCACGTAGGTCAGCGGCCTGCCCAGCAGCGCGCTCACCCCGAATGCCAGCCCGATGACGGCGGTGGTGAGCGAGTCCCGCACGATCATCATCCGGGCGTCGCCGCTGATCAGCGAGCTCGCGATGCCGAAGACGAAGCCGGCCAGGATGAGTGCGGCCAGGGCGTCGACGCGCCGGGCCCGGATCACTTCGACGAGGACCACGACGCCGGAGAACACCGCGCCCGCCAGCAGCGCGAGGAAGTCGGAGTACCCGGCCCAGTGCAGGAGGTAGTACGCCGCGAGCGGCACCGCGATGTCACGGGCGGTGGGTGCGAGCATGCGCAGCAGGTTCGGCCGGTCCTGCGACTGCGGCGCGGGCACTGCGGTGATGTTGTCGGCCATGGTCGGAACTCCTGTAATCGGTTTGTGCGCTACAGGAATGACGCTACGGTCGTGCCGACCTCGCCGAATCTGCCAACCATCACCTCCCGGCCATGACAGTTGTCATGCCGGTTCCGGACACGCCGTTCGCTGCCATCCCAGCTTCGGGCGGACCAGCGACGATGATGTCCGGAGCCGGGCGTCGTCTCCATTCCCGGGGACCGAAACACCGATTCGAGGAGTTGACCATGTCCTACGTGACGCAGCCGGGCGATCCGGTCTGGACCGATCTCTTCACCACCGACACCGACAGCGCCATCGATTTCTACGGCGAACTGTTCGGGTGGAGCGCCGATGTCGCGCCCGAGTACGGCGACTACATCACCTTCCGCAAGGACGGCCGGGCCGTGGCGGGCGGGATGCGTAATGACGGGAACAGCGGGCCCAATCAGTGGACCGTGTACCTTGCCAGCCCGGACGCCGAGGCGACCGCGGCGGCCGTGATCGCGTCCGGCGGGATGATCGCGGCGCCGGTGACGGCGGTCGGGGACCTCGGCAAGTTCGCGGTGTTCGGGGACAACGGCGGGGTCGGGATCGGCGTGTGGGAAGCCGGCACCATGGCCGGGTTCGAGCAGCGCGGCGTGGTCGGCGGCGGGCACTGGGAGGGGCACGTGGGCGCACCCTCGTGGTTCGAACTGCACACCCGCAGCTATGACGACGCCCTGAAGTTCTATCGCGAGGTCTTCGGCTGGAAGGACCCGTTCACGATCGCCGATACGCCCGAATTCCGGTACACCACCATCCATTCCGTGACGCCGATGCTGGGCGGTGTGATGGACTCGTCCAGCTTCCTGCCGCCGAGTGTGCCCGGATACTGGACCGTCTACTTCGGCGTCGAGGACGTGGACGCCGCCGTGCGCAAGGTGGCCGAGCTGGGCGGCAGCGTGGTGCGGCCCGCCGAGGACACCCCGTACGGCCGCCTGGCGGCGGTGGCCGACCCGTCCGGCGTGCGATTCAGCCTGGGCGGCAACAAGTCCTGACCGGGCGCACTGCTTCGTGCACCCGATCGATACCGGCTCTGGACAGGACGAACGGCCCGGTCCCCACAGTGACCGGGCCGTTCGGAACATCCCGCGGCGACGTGGTCGGCGCCCCAGCAGCGCTTCGGACGCCGCCGCGGGAAACTCAGCCGCGGGTGACGACGGAGCCGCGTACGCCGGTGGCCAGGGTCTGCTGCCTGCCCAGTCCGGCGACCTCCACGACCACGACATCGCCGTCGCGCAGATAGGGTTTCGGCTCCGGCCGGCCGACCGCGACGCCGGCCGGGGTTCCGGTCAGCACCAGATCGCCGGGTTCCAGGGTCATCAGCGTGCTCAGGTACCGCAACAGTTCACCTACTCCGGCGACCATGTTGCCGGTCGTACCCGCTTGCCGCTGTTCACCGTTCACCCACAGCTGCAGGCTCAGCGCCTGCGGTTCGGCGACCTCGTCGGGTGTCACCAGCCACGGGCCGATGGGGGTGAAGGTGTCGAAGGATTTGCCCTTCACCCAGGTCGGTTCGCCCGCAATGCCATTGCGCTCGGTGACGTCGTTGGCGGTGACATAGCCGCCCACCGCCCCCAGCGCGGTGGCGGCGTCCGGGCAGTCACGCAGCGCGCGGCCGATCACCACGCCCAACTCCACCTCGTGATCGGTGGCGCGGCTGCCGGGCGGCAGCTCGATGGCATCGTAGGGACCGCTCACCGTGGTGCCCGGCTTCAGGAACACCACGGGCCGTACGGGAATGGCCGCGCCGATGGCGGCGGCGTGGTCGGTGTAGTTGAGCCCGATGCCGATCACCTTGCCGGGCCGGGCAATCGGTGCGCCGACCCGCGCGGCCGGATCCACCTCGGGCAGGGTTCCGGCGGCGAGCGCGGACCGCACCGCGCTCAGCGCCACCGGATCACCCAGCAGCCGGCCGTCGATATCGGCGGTCACGGACGACAGATCGCGCAGCGCGCCCTCATCGTCGATGGCCACGGGACGCTCGGCGCCCCGGGCCCCTACGCGCAGCAGTTTCATACGTCGCCTCCCGGCTGCTTCATTTCTCGGCCCCTGATTGCTCGGCGGTCACGACCGCCACCCCCGTGCCGACCGGCAGGTGTTCGTGCGCGATGCGAATACCCAACTGCTGCAACAGCATTGCTCCGGCGCTCAGGCAGCGCTGTTCGTCCGGCTCGATCTCGATGAGCGAATACGCAGCGGCGAAACCGGTTTCGCGCAACCGTTCCTCCGGCAAGGTGTTCCGGCCGCACACGGCGACCACCGGCACACCCGCGGCCCCCGCGGCAGCGGCGACGCCCGCGGGCGCCTTGCCGTGCAGGGTCTGCTCGTCGAGCTTGCCCTCGCCGGTGACGACCAGGTCCATCCCGGCCAGCTGCGCGGCGAAACCGACCAGCTCCAGCATCAATTCGATGCCGGGCCGCAGGGTCGCGCCGAGGACGGCGAGCGCGGCGAATCCGACACCCCCCGCGGCGCCGGCCCCCGCCGCGGCGCGCCGATCCGACCCGAGTTCCGCGGCCAGCCGCTGCGCCCACTGCCCGAGCGCGGCGTCCAGCTGGGCCACCTGGGCCGGATCGGCGCCCTTCTGCGGCCCGTAGACCGCAGCGGCCCCATAGGGCCCGGTGAGCGGATTGTCGACATCGCAGGCCACCGTGACCTCGACGCCGTCCATCCGCTCGCGCAGGGCGGTCAGGTCGATGGACTGCACCCGGGTGAGAGCCGCCCCGCCGTCGCCGATGGGCTGCCCATCCGCGTCCAGCAGCCGGGCGCCGAGCGCCTCCAACAGACCTGCGCCGCCGTCGGTTCCGGCGCTGCCGCCGATGCCGAGCACGATGCGGCGGCACCCGGCCGCGACCGCGGCCGCCATCACCTCGCCGGTGCCCCGGCTGGTGGCGGTCATCGGTCGCAGCCGGCCTTCCGGCAGCCGCACCAGGCCCGATACATCCGCCATCTCCACGACCGCGAGATCGTCGCGGCGGGCGTAGGCGGTCAGCACCGGTTCCCCGGTCGGCCCCGACGCGGTCAGCGGGACCGCGTCGAAACCGGCTGCGAGCGCGGCGGCGACGGTGCCGTCACCGCCGTCGGCCACGGGCACGACTGCCACCGAGGCGTCCGGACGCGCCCGCCGGATTCCGGCTCGCACGGCGGCCCCGACCTGCGCCGCGGTCAGCGAACCCTTGAATTTGTCGGAGGCGATCAGCACACGAGCCATGAGAATCCTCTAGTCCAGCGGGACGGTTGCGGTCGGGGCGTCGACGAAGGCCGAGGCCAGTTCCTCGAACTCCACCACCTCGTTGATCTCACGCGCGCCCATGGACACATTGGTGACGCGCTCGAGAATGCACTCGACCACGACGGGCACCTTGAACTCGGCCATCAGCGACTTGGCCTTCTCGAAGGCGGGACCGATGTCCTGCGGCTCGAAGACGCGAATCGCCTTGCAGCCCAGACCCTCCGCGACCTTGACGTGGTCCACGCCGTAGCCGTTGACCTCTGGCGAGTTGATGTTCTCGAAGTCGAGCTGGACGTAGTAGTCCATCTCGAACGCCCGTTGCGCCTGCCGGATCAGCCCCAGGTACGAGTTGTTCACCAGCACATGGATGTACGGGATGTTGAACTGTGCGCCGACGGCCAATTCCTCGATGAGGAATTGGAAGTCGTAGTCACCGGACAGCGCGACGACCTGGTCGTCCTTGCACGCGGTGGCGACACCCAGCGCGGCGGGCAGGGTCCAGCCCAGCGGACCGGCTTGACCGGCGTTGATCCAGTGCCGCGGCTTGTACACGTGCAGCAGCTGCGACGCCTGAATCTGCGACAGGCCGATAGTGGTGACGTAGCGGGTGTCCCGGCCGAACGCCTTGTTCATCTCTTCGTACACGCGCTGCGGCTTCAGTGGCACGTTTTCGAAGTGCGTCTTGCGCTGACCGGTCGCGCGGCGGGCACGCACTTGCTCGGCCCAGTCGCCGTGGTCGGTCAGACCACCCACGGCGTCAAGGGATTCCGCGACGGCAATGAACTGCTCCAGGGCCGCGCCGGCGTCGGAGACGATGCCGTAATCGGGCGCGAAGACCCGGCCGATCTGGGTCGGCTCGATGTCGACGTGCACGAACCTGCGGTCCTTGGTGTAGGTATCGAGACCACCGGTGTGGCGGTTGGCCCACCGGTTACCGATACCCAGCACGAAGTCGGCGGCCAGCATCGACTCGTTGCCGTAGATGTGGGAGGTCTGCAGACCCACCATGCCCGCGTTCAGCTCGTGGTCATCCGGAATGGTGCCCCAGCCCATCAGGGTCGGGACCACCGGAACACCGGTCAGCTCGGCGAACTTCACCAGCAGCTCGTCGGCGTCGGCATTGATGATGCCGCCACCGGCCACGATCAGCGGGCGCTCGGCGGCGTTCAGCATCGACAGCACCTTGGCGGCCTGCGCCTGAGTGGCGGCCGGGCGGACGACCGGCAGCGGCTCGTAGGTGTCGATGTCGAACTCGATCTCGGCCAGCTGCACGTCGATCGGCAGATCGATGAGCACCGGGCCCGGACGGCCTTCGCGCATGAGCCAGAACGCCTTCTGGAAGGCGCCGGGCACCTGAGCGGGCTCGAGCACGGTGTGTGCCCACTTGGCCAGCGGCTTCGCGATGGACGCGATGTCGACGGCCTGGAAGTCCTCCTTGTGCAGCTTGGACACCGGGGCCTGGCCCGTGATGCACAGGATCGGAATGGAATCCGCGCTGGCGGCGTACAGACCGGTCACCATGTCGGTGCCCGCCGGGCCCGAAGTCCCGATGCAGATGCCGATATTGCCGGGCTTGGCCCGGGTGAAGCCCTCGGCCATGTGCGAGGCGGCCTCGACGTGGCGGGCCAGCACGTGCTTGATGCCGCCGTGGGCCTTCATGGCGCTGTAGAACGGGTTGATCGCGGCGCCGGGTAGGCCGAAAGCCTGTGTGGCCCCTTCCTTTTCCAGGATCAGGACCGCCGCGTCGACGGTGCGCATGCGCGCCATAATCAGTTCTCCTTGTCCAGCTTGCCGCTCAGGCGCTCGACGCCGCGCAGCAGTGCAGAGTGGTCCAGGTGGCCGTCACCATTGGCACGGGCCGAGGCGACCAGCTGCGCGATGAGCGAGCCGGCCGGGGTCACCAGACCGGCCTCCCGGGCGGCGGTGGTGAAGATGCCCATGTCCTTGTGGTGCAGGTCGATGCGGAAGCCCGGCGCGAACTCGCGGTTGATCATCTTGTCGCGCTTCTGGTTCAGCACGGCCGAACCGGCCAGGCCACCGCCGAGCACGTCCAGGGCGGGGCCCAGCTCGACGCCGTAGGCCTCGAGGAAGACCACGGCCTCGGCCACGGCCTGGATGTTGCTGGCCACGATGAGCTGGTTGGCGGCCTTCACGGTCTGGCCCGCGCCATTGGTGCCGACGTGCACGATGGTCTTGCCGACGGTGTCGAAAACCGGCTTGGCGGTGGCGAAATCCTCGGCCGAGCCGCCGACCATGATGGACAGGGTGGCGTTCACGGCACCCGGCTCGCCGCCGGAGACCGGGGCGTCCAGTAGGCGGAAGCCACGCTCGGCGGCCTGCTCGGCCAGCTCCTGGGTGACATCCGGGCGGATGCTGGAGAAGTCGATGATCAGCGCGCCGGGCTCGGCGGTTTCGAAGACACCCTTCTCACCGGCCAGTACCTCCTGCACGTGCGGGGAGTCCGGCACCATCACGGCGATGACCTCCGCGCCGCGCACGGCGTCGGCGATCGAGGTGACGGCCCGGCCGCCCGCGTCGACCAGTGGCTGGGCCTGGGCCGGGTTGCGGTCGAAGCCCTTGACGACGTGGCCGGCGTTCTGGAGGTGGACGGCCATCGGGCTGCCCATGATGCCGAGGCCGATGAAAGCGATGCTGGTCATGATCTGTTCCCTAATCCTCTGTCTTGCAAGTTCTCTGGGTCTCTGGACGGCGGGCTACTTCGCGGCGCGTCGTTCGCGCGGCAGCCATTCGAAGGCGTCCTCGGAACGGCCGGACGGCTTGTACTCGAGGCCGACCCAGCCGTGGTAGCCGCGCGACGCGAGGTCGGTGAGCTGAAGCTCGAGCCGGAGCTCACCGGTGCCCGGCTCGTTGCGGCCCGGGTTGTCGGCGATCTGCACGTGGGCGATCCGGTCGGCGTACTCGGAGATCACCTTGTCCACGTCGTCACCGTTCACGGCGAGGTGGTAGAGGTCGGCGAGCAGGCCGATATTGCTGACGCCCGCGTAGGCCTGCACCTTGTCGATCACGGCGAGGCCGTCGACGGCCTTCAGCAGCGGGTAGCGCGGCGCGCCGGAGGCGGGCTCGACCAGGATGGTGGCCCCGATCCGGGAGGCGGCCACGGCCGCCGCCGCCAGATTCTCGACGGCCAGCTCGTCCTGCTGCTCCGGGGTGGCGTCGTCGACACGGTTGCCGTAGAGGGCGTTGAAAGCCTTGGTGCCCAGTCGTTCTCCGATGCCGACCGTGACGTCGATATTGTCCTTGAACTCCGCGGACCGCGACGGCCAGGAGACCAGGCCACGGTCGCCGCCGGCCATGTCACCGGCGAAGAAGTTGAGGCCGATCAGCTGTACGCCCGCGTTCTGCACGGCGACGACGAAGGCGTCCACGTCCTGGTCCGACGGGACCGCCTCGGCGAACGGCCACCAGAACTCGATGGCGTCGAATCCGGCCTGCCGCACGGCTTCCGGGCGCTCCAGGATGGGCAGCTCGGTGAACAGCAGCGAGCAGTTCACGGCGTAGTCGAGCGAGTGGGTCATCAGGAATCCCTCCAGTTCGTTCCCGCAGCGTTTCCACTATTTTCCACAATGCGGAAATATTTTTTCGGGATATGAAAATGCTAGGGCTCCCGAAACAACCCCGTCAAGAGAGTTCCGGGAGCTACCGGCCAGTACGGCACGAGATATACGAAATAGCCGATTCGGTCGCGGATGCCGTCGACTCAGTCGCGGATATCGTCGTCCAGACGATCGCCCAGATCGTCCTTGCGATCCTCGGCTGCCGCGAACACCGAAGCGCCCGCCTTGTTTCCGCGCTTGATCTCGTTGAACACCAGGTTCAACACGATCGCCACCACCGCCGTGGCAGAGATGCCGGAGTGCATGATCACCCCGAGCCAGGTCGGGAACTTGTCCCAGAATGTCGGCGCCGCAATCGGAATCAGGCCCACGCCCATGGCCACCGCGACGATGACCATATTGAGGTTGTCGGTGAAGTCCACCCGCGCCAGGGTGCGGATACCGCTCGCCGCCACGGATCCGAACAGGACGATGCCCGCACCGCCCAGCACCGGATACGGAATCCCGGCCACCACCGCGCCCACCACCGGGAACAGGCCCAGCAGTACGAGCACCAAACCGCCTGTCGCGACCACGAATCGGCTCTTGATGCCGGTGAGCGCCACCAGTCCCACGTTCTGCGCGAAGGCGCTGCACGGGAAACTGCCGAACACCGGCGCGACCGTGGTGGACAGCATGTCGGCCCGCAGGCCGGCCGCCACCCGCGCCGAATCCACCTCGGTACCGACGATTTCGCCGATGGCGAGGATGTCGGCGGTGGTCTCGGTCATGATCACCAGGATTACGATCGTCATCGACACGATCGCCCCGACCTCGAAGGTCGGCCCGCCGAAGTGCAGGATCGGCGGCAGCGCAACGATTTTCGCCGAGCGGACCGCGGAGAAGTCGGCGTGATGGGTGAGCACGGCGATCACCGTGCCGACGGCCAAGCCGATGAGAATCGACAATCGCGAGATCGCGCCCTGGAACAGGCGGCTGATCACCAGGATGATGCCCAGCGTCAGCGCCGCGAAGCCGATATTGCCCATCGAGCCGTAATCGGCCGCCCTGGGATTGTTGCCCATCGCCCACCGGAATGCGGTGGGCAGCAAGGAGAGTCCGATCACCGTGATGATCGTCCCGGTCACCACCGCCGGGAACAGCCGTACCAGCTTGGCGAAGAAACTGGACAGCACCAGGCCGATCAGGCCGGCGACGATGATCGCACCGAAGACCGGCCGGAGTCCGCCGTCGCTCGCGATGGTGACCATCGTCGAGACACTGGCAAACGAAATGCCCTGCACGATCGGCAATCTGGAGCCCACCGGCCCGATGCCGAGGGTCTGTAGCAGGGTGGCCAGCCCGGAGAGGAACAGGCCCGCCGTTACCAGCAGGGCCATGTCCGACGCCGAGAGCCCGGCCGCACCGCCGACGATCAGCGGCGGTGCGATCACACCGCCGTACATCGTCAGGATGTGTTGAGTTCCGTAGACCACCAACTGGCCCAGGGGATGTCGCGCATCCTCGGGACGGGCGATGGTCTCTGTCACGCGGCTCTGGTCATCACCCATCGCCGCACCTCCTAGATCAGCACCGAGCCAATTAGCAAAAGCCCGGGGTGGCGAGCCAGGCGTTCCCGGCCTCGTTGGCGTCGTCGCGTTCGACGGTGGCCTCGATCAGGCCGTACGGACGGTCGGCGGCGATGAAGACCTCGCCCGGGTTGTCCACATTGAAGGGGCTCAGGTCCACCAGGAAGTGGTGCTTGTTCGGTGCCGAGAAACGAATCTCGGCGACCTCGGTGAACTGCTCGAGCACCGCGCGGCCCATGGAATAGAGGGTCTGCTGCAGCGCCAGCGAGTGCACCACGGCGAACTGCCGCAGGATGGTCTTGAGAATGGCGTCGTAGGTCTTGTCCCAGTCGACGTCGGTGTGGTTGTAGCGCCACCGGGCCACCAGCGAGGTCGCCATGATGCGGTCGTTGGTCGGCTGCAGGGTGGTGTACTTGTCCTTGAAGAAGCCGTGGAACTCCGAGCCCGTGGTCTTCAGCAGGGTCAGGTCCTTCACGCCGGAGACCACGTGGGCCTTGCGGTCCGGGCCGACGCCGTCGACGTTCACCACGGTGGTGCGCACGCCCCGGCCCGACTTCACGAACGAGTGATCGTGGCCCTGGCCGTCGACCTCGATGCGGTCCCAGGCATACTCCTCGATCTCGACGCGCGCACCGGTGGCGGTGGGGGCCCGGGAGATGAAGTGGTCGGCGAGGGTGAGGCCGAACTCCTCGATGGAGTGCACGCCCTTCTCCTTGGCGAAGGAGAAGGCGGTGTTCTTCTGGGTGTCGGTGGGCAGCACGTCGCCCTGGTCACCGGTGATGTGGGCGTCGGCGAAGTCGCCGCGCAGCGCCGAGGAGACGTTCAGGTCGCGGATCTGGTGGCGCGGGGTGTCGCGGTAGACCCGGACGACGCGGTTCTCGGCCTTGCCGTACTGGTTCTGTCCCAGCTTGATTGCCATGCGAGTTCAGCTTCCTCGGTAGGTGGAATAGGCGAAGGGGCTCATGAGCAGGGGCACGTGATAGTGCTCGCCCGCCTCCCCTGCGACCTTGAAGGTGATGGAGACCGACGGGTAGAAGTAGGTCTGATTCGTTGCGGCGGCATAGCTTTCGATGTCGAAGGTGAGGCGGTAGACACCGGCCGCGAGCCCTTCGGGGCCGAGTTCGCGCACTCGGCCGTCGTCATCGGTCTTGCCTTCGGCCAGCACGCGGGCATCCGGGCCGACCCGTTCCAGCCGCACCTCGACACCGGCCGCGGGCTTGCCCAGCGCGGAGTCCAGGATGTGCGTCGTAATGGTGCTCACTGCTCGAATACCTTTCGCAGGCGCAGGACCGCGATCTTGCGCAGCTCTTCGGCCACCACGGCCGCCTCGGCGGCGTCGTCGTTGGCGAGGCGCTGGTGCAGGCTCGCCACAATCTGCTCGGCGGACAGGCCGGTGGCGCAGATCAGGAAGACCCTGCCGAAACGCTTCTCGTAGGCGCGATTGCCGTCCAGCAGCTGCGCGGCGATGGCCACGTCCTGGCCGACCCCGGCCTGCTCCTGGCGCGACCACGCGGATCCGGTGTCGGCGCCCGACACGCGGTCACCGATGCGGGGGTGCGCGGCCAGCGCGCGGTCCACCTCGGCTCCGCTCAGGGCGCCGGCCAGCTCGCCGGCCCGGGCGAGCACGCTGTCGATATCCGCGTAGGGCCGGGCCGCCAGCACACCGTCGGCCCATGCGGGCACATCACAGCAGGTCAGCAGGTCCGGCCGAAGTTGTTCCCCGGCAGTCGAATTGAATTCGCTCAACGTCACCATCGGCGCTACCTCTCTCGGATAGCGGAAGGGTGATTCCGCTACTCGAGAAGAGTGTCACGGGCCACAACAACTCGTCAACATTTTGTTGAAAATATACAGAGACTGCAGGTCAGGGTGCCAACCAAGCGTACTTGCCGGCCACCCTGAAACAGGGACAGCGACGAAGGGCCGACCATTGCCGACCCTCCGTCGCTGATCATCACACCGGCGTCGGTCAGGTATTCCGCACAGCCGGTGCCGCCGCCAGGGCGGCGCTGGTGCGGGATCTGAACAGCTGGTGCAATACCAGGGCCGCCAGACAGCCCGCGCTGATCCCCGACGCCAAGATGATCGACACCGGTCCCGGCAGACCGGCGTAGAACGAGGGCGCGACCGTCGGTGTCATGCCGATGAACAGCGCGACGCCCACGATCAGGGAGTTGATCGGATCGTGCAGATCCGCCTTGGCCAGGGTGCGGATGCCGCTCGCGGCGACCGTGCCGAACAGTACGAGACCCGTTCCGCCCAGGGCCGGTTTCGGCACCAGCTCCACCACCGCGCTCGCCACCGGGAACAACCCCAGCAGCACCAGCAGCGCACCGCTGGCGGCCACCACGAAACGGCTGTACATGCGGGTGAGCGCCACCAGTCCGACGTTCTGCGCGAAAGCGCCACAGGCGAATCCACCCATGACCGAGGCCAGCATGGTGCCGACACCGGCCGCGCGCAGACCACCCGCGATGTGCTGCTCCTCGGCGGGCCGGTCCACGATCTCGCCGAGCGCGATCATGGTCGCGGTCGACTCGGTCATCACCACGAGCATCACGATGCACAGCGAGACGATCGCACCGACCTGAAACTGCGGTGCGCCGAAGTGCATGGGCGGTATGAAACCGACCAGCGCGCTATTGCGCATCGGGCCCGTATCCAGCAGTCCCAGTGGCCATCCCGCCAGCGAACCCGCGACCAGTCCGATCAGCAGAGCCAGCTGCCGCCCGAACCCTTTCAGGAACCGATGGCACAGCAGCACGACCACCAGAGCGATCGCCGCGTCCAGCAGGTTCTTCGGCGGCACATGCGCCGAGCCCATGGAGCCCTCGCCCGCGCCGCCGATCCAGCCGAGCGCGACCGGCAGCAGCGACAGGCCGATGAGCGAGATGACCGTGCCACCCACGATCGGTGGGAAAAACCGGTGCAGCCGTGAGAAATACGGGGCGGCGAGGACAGCCAGCGCACCCGCCACCAGGGTGGCCCCGAAGATGACCGGCAGCGCCTCGCCCGGCGCGGCGTCCTTGGCGATGGCCAGGATCGGTCCCACCGCCGCGAACGATCCGCCATTGATGAGCGGCAGCCGCGCGCCGAACTTCCACCAGCCCAGGGACTGCAGCAGGGTGGCCAGTCCCGCGGTGAACAGGCTCGCGGTGATGAGCATGACCGTGTCACGGGCGCCCAGGCCGACAGCGGCGCCCACGATCAGCGGCGGCGCCACGACGCCGGCGACCATGGCGGCGATGTGCTGCAGGCCGCCGGCGAGCAGCTGCCAGGGTGGCGGGACGACATCGACCGGATGTCGTTCGGGCGCTTCGAGTTCCAGGACCGCGGGTGCGGTGGACCGCGGCGTTGAGGGAGTACCCGGGACGCCGGGTGCGGATTCAGCAGTCACGGGCGGGCCGGCCCCCTCGATCAGCGGAGGAAGCAGCGCTTCCGTCGCGTAGTCGGCCCGATCGCGACGGCCGGACGACCGTCGAAAGTCTTCGGAATGGCGTCGAAACTCTTTGGCCCGCAGGTGAACCGCGTTCGCTCAACGTCTCCATTGGCGCAACCTCTCTCGGACAGCGGAAGGGTCATTCCGCTATCCGAGAAGAGTGGCACGGGCCACATTGGCCGTCAACAATTCGTTGAAAATATATCGGTCGGCCGACAGTCCGGTCAGGCGCGTTCGCGGTTCAGGTAGTTGTAGACGGTGAAGCGGGTGACGCCCAGCGCCGCCGCCACGGTCTCCGCGGACTTGCGGAACGTGAACGCGCCCCGCTCTTCCAGCAATCGCACCGCACGCTGCTTGTCGACGCGCGGCAGACCCGCCAGCGGCCCACCCAGCTCCGCCGCCACCTCGTCCAGCAGCCGCTCCAGGCCGCCGAGGCTGTCGGACTCGGGCTGACCGAAACGCACGCAGGCCAGGGTCATCCCTTCCCAGACCAGGGGGACATCGTCGGCGGTGGCCTCCTGCGCGGGAACCAGGCGGCCACCGGTTCTCTCCAGCAGCGGGGCGAGGGTCACCAGCACGGGGTGCGACTCGTCCATCGGCGAACGCTCAGTCATCCTGCTCGACCTGCATGGTCACCCGGGTCGCCCCGTGCGCGAAGGCGGTCACCATGATCTCGCCCAGCACCGGCAGCAGTCGGTCGTCGGTTCCGGCCACCGAGGTGCCGAGCGGACCGAAATCGCATTCCAGACCGGCCGACTCGGCGAGTTCGAGGGCCGCTCTGGCATGCGGCGGCGTCTCCCCTTCACCATGGAACGGTTCGGTCGTGAACTCCGCGCGCAGCCGCATGGGCCTCAGGCTACTGGGCAGAACATGTGATCTACGATCTGCCCTAGAATTCCGGCATTCGGAAAAACTGAGGAGGACCGGGGTGCCAGCAGCGAAGGAGCCCAAGAGAGGCACCGGTGGCGTGCAATCCATCGAGCGCGCGTTCGGCCTGCTGGAGCTCATGGCCGACGAGGGCGGCATGATGGGCCTGTCCCAGCTCGCCACGGAGTCGGGACTGCCGCTGCCGACCATTCACCGGCTGGTGCGCACCCTGGTGGATCTGGGCTACCTGCACCAGGAGCCGTCGCGCAAGTATGTGCTGGGCCCCAAGCTGATCAAACTCGGCGAGAGCTCCTCGCAGATGCTGGCGGTGCTGGCCCGCCCGCACCTGGCCCGGCTGGTCGACGAGCTCGGTGAATCCGCGAACATGGCAATGCTGGACGGCGATCAGATCGTCTATGTGGCGCAGGTGCAGTCGCGGCACTCCATGCGCATGTTCACCGAGGTGGGCCGGCGTGTGCTGCCGCACTGCACGGCCGTGGGCAAGGCCATCCTGGCCGGTTCGGCGCCGGACCTGACCCGGGAGCTGTTGCAGCGCACCGGAATGCCGCGCTACACCGACAACACCATCACCGATCCGGAGGAGTTCGGCCGGCAGCTGGACGAGGCCGCGCGCACCGGATACGCCATGGACGAGGGCGAGCAGGAGCTCGGCGTGCGCTGCGTGGCGGTCGCGGTACCCAAAGCGCCCGCCCGGCTGGCGATTTCGGTGTCCGGTCCGGTGGGGCGGATGACCGAGGAGCTCATCGAACGCGCCGCACCGCTGCTGACAGAGGTCGCCGCCGCCCTGTCCGACGACCTCCGATAGCCCGGTCCGACAACCTCCGGCGCGTCACGGCACGACGAAGGTGGCGAAACCAGGCGTGTAGGTCCCGCCCGGCGCGAGCATCACCACCGCCTGGTCGGCGCCCGTGTACAGCGTTGCGGGCGAAGGGATTCCGTTCAGGCCATCGGAGAGGGTCGTCACCCCGGTCGCCCCGGTCGACAGATCGAGCCGGTTGACCGGCGTGGAGATGGAGCACCCCCACCCGCTCGGCTAGGCCCCGGTGGCCACGACGACACCGGACTGGTCAGCGACCACGCCCGAACGCCGCACCGACAACAGCAACCTTGCGAACGAACGTCATGTCTCGAATCTGCTACGCAGCAATCTCACCGGCGGTTCTCGGTCGCTTACCAGACAGCGGTGTCGTAATCGACCTCATACGACTCGCGAAAAACTCGCGTACCAGGCAATTCGAAAAGGATTCCGCCATGACGACTCCCGAACCGGCCGCAACGCCCGACGAGCCCCGAACAACCGAGCTCCCGGCTACGACCCCGACTCCAGCAACCACACAGCGACCTATTACTCGCCCGCCGAACAATATCGGCTGGGCCGTCGCCTCCCTCCTGTTCTTCTGGCCCCTCTCCTTCTCCGCGTTCACCCACGCCCTGAACGTCTTCCCCCTGTGGACCGAAGGCGACGCCGACGCCGCCCGCTACGCCTCGCACCGAGCCCGGTACCTCGGCATCCTCTCCCTCTGGATCGGCGGCGCCCTCTTCGTCCTGTTCGCCATCCTCTACATCGTGGGCATGCTGGTCCTCATGCACCACGGCCATCACGGCCACCACAACTGGGGCGGCCCGGGCCCGCGGATGCGCCGCGGCTGACGGTTCCGGGGCCCGTGCACGACCGTGCGCGGGCCCCAACTTCTTCCTGTACATCCCACAACCGATCGCTGCCAAGAATTTCCACAGTCGGGACAGATCCGAGAGGGTTCCGGTTTCGAATCCTGATGCGAAAGCCATCGACATCTCCGAATGAGGTTCCATATGGGCATAAGGCAGCCCACCAGTTCGGTTCACCTCCTCTGTCGGCGTGCAGCCCTGGTCGCCGTCGCAGGGGCTCTTCCCCTCTCCCTGGTTCTCCTGGGAGTAACACCCGCCCTGGCCGACGAGGCGCCACCGGCCGTGGAGACCCAGCCGGCCCTGGATATCCCGGACTCGTCGATTCACATCGGCACCCTCCAGTTCGACCGGCCGTTCTTTCTGACCCCCGAGCAGACCCAGCAGATCAATACCGCGTCCACGGGCACGGAAACCGCTCTGGCACAGTCGCTCGAAGCGGCCGGGCTCGACCATGCCCACGCCACCAGTGTCGCGAAGGCTGTCCTCGGCGACGCGGCCATCGGCGCGTCGGTCGGGTCCGTCCTGGCCAGTCCGATCGCGTGGACCGGCGCACTGGTCGGCGTGGTCTCGGGCGCGATCGCCGGGCTTCCCTTCGCGCCGATCGGCCTGGTCATCATCCCCGTCGTCGGCGCCGCCATCGGCTATGCCATGGTCGCCGCACCGTTCATCGCGCTCGGCGCAGGTGTCGGAGCGGCCGTCGGCGTGGCGGACGGTCTGCTCAATCCGGCGCCGGCAACCCAGCCTGGCCCGGCCGACGCGACCCAGCCCAGCTGAACACCGTGCAGCTCAGCTGAATCTTATTGGGAGACGACGAGTTCCAGCAGCGTGTAGAGCTCGCGCTGCTGGTTCGCGTTCAGCACGGCCAGCGCCGGTACCGACCCGAAGACTTGTTCGTCCAGCTGGGCGCGGAGCGCCTCCCCGGCCGAGGTCAGCGTGACCAGGCGGGCGCGGCGGTCTGTCGGGTGAATCTGCTTCTGCACCAAGCCCTGTGACTCGAGACGGTCGATCGAGGTAGCCGTATTGGACAGGTCCGCCCCGAGCCGGGCGGACAACTCCTTGAGCGTCAGCGGCTCCGCGAGGTGCCCCAGGGCCTTGGCCTGCACCGGAGTGACACCGAGCCGGGTCGTGGTGACCGCGAAGTGGTTTCGAACCAGTGCGACGGCGCGCTGCAGCACATCGACCAGTTCGGCGGTGGTGGGCTGGTGCTGCTCATCGGTCACTCGCCCACTCTACCGGCGCCCGTTCAGAAATTAATGGTTGACCACCAACAGTTTTGGCCGCACACTCTCATTTATTAGTGGTACACCACCAATAAATGGAGAGCCATGACAACCGCACCTCCCGTGGCGAGCCGAGCCACCCTCCGCTACCTGACCCTGGGCCTGCTCTGCTCGGTCCAGATGATGCTCAACCTCGACGACACCGTCGTGAACGTCGCGCTGCCCACCATCCAGCGCCACCTACACATGTCCAAGACCGACCTGACCTGGATCATCAATGCCTACCTGTTGCTGTTCGGCGGCTTCCTGCTGATCGGCGGGCGCACCGCGGACCTGTTCGGCGGCAAGCGCGTCTTCCTGATCGGCGTGACGGTCTTCGGCCTCTCCTCACTGGCCACCGGCCTGGCGCAGGACTCGGCCATGCTCATCGCCAGCCGCGCGGGACAGGGCATCGGCGGCGCGTTCGCCAGCCCGGCCGCCCTGAGCATCGTCGCCGGACTCTTCGCCGAACCCCGCGAACGCAGTCGCGCCCTGGGCATTTGGGCCGGGCTGGGCGGTCTGGCGGCGACCCTCGGTGTCGTCCTCTCCGGGGTCATCACCGAATATGCCGGGTGGCGTTGGTGTTTCCTCATCAATGTGCCGGTCGCGATCCTGGCCCTGGTCCTGGTACACCGGCTGCTCCCGGACAATCGCCCGCCTCGCACCGACATTCGTCTCGACGGCCTGAGCGCGGCCCTGATCACCGGCGCGATCGCCGCCCTCGACCTCGGCCTCATCGACAGCGGCCATTCCGCCGGCCTCGCCACCGCCGCCCGGATCACCCTGGGCCTGATACTGCTGGCCGCATTCCTGCTGCGCGCCGGCCGTTCCCGCGCCCCGATGATCCCCCTGTCCTTCTTCCGCGACCGCGACCGCGCCGTCGCCAACACCGCGAACGTCCTCTTCTGCTCGGCCATCCTGTCGATGCTCTTCTTCCTGACCCTGTACCTCCAGCAGGTCCTCCACTTCTCCCCGCTCCGCACCGGTGTGGCCTGGCTCCCGTTCTGCGCCCTGGTCATCGCCGGTTTCGCCACCGCCGCCGGCCTCGTCCCCAGGGTCGGCGTCCGCCCGATCCTGGTCGCCGCCATGGCCTCCGGCGCCGTGGGCATGCTCCTGCTCGCCCGGATCCCGGCGACCGCCTCCTACCCGGACCTCCTCCCCGGCATGCTGACCGCCGGTTTCGGTATGGGCCTGGGGTTCGTCTCCATCACCATCGCCGCCGTCGGCGAAACCCACGCCGACATCACCGGACTGGCCTCCGGTTTCGTCACCACCACCCAGCAACTGGGAGGGGCCCTGGGACTAGGCGTCCTGACCACCGTCGCCATCCACCACCGCACCACCCGGCTGGCCGCCGGCGCCTCCCCCACCGAGGCCCTGTCCCAGGGCTTCCAGCTCACCTACCTGGTGAGCGCGGGAATCCTCACCCTCGCAGCCCTTCTCGTCGCCGTCGGCATCACCGCGACGGCGGGCGCCGCCCGCCCCGACCCGGTGCCTGTCGCCTGACCGGCCCGCGAAATCCCGGCACCCCGGTGATCCGTGGAGATCATCGGGGAAGGCGTGCTCAGCGGATAGGCTGAGCGCGACGCCCGGGCCCTGACGCACGTCGGCCGAGAGGAGTTGGCGATGAGCGCCGAGGATGCCGCCACCGCACCGGCCCCGGCCGGTGACCTGTCGGGAATCGTCGGGCGACATCTGACCTATGCGTACGAGAACGGCTGGAAGTACGAGCTCTACGTGCGCAATTCGCAGACTGTCGCCTTCCGCTGCCTGATGGGACCGATGTTCGAGCACTGGTCCACGGCGTAACCGGCCAAGATGATCCGGCTCAGCGGCGATTTGTACAAGCTCGCCTGGGTGGAGCCCACCGGGACGAGGGCCCGACCTACCCGCAAACCCTGGTCGCCTCCACCGGCCGCATCACCGATGAGTTCTACGCGCCCGCGGCGTCGATACCTACAACACGCACTCTGTGAACCCGGTGAAGGAGGACCCAGTGAGCACCAACCCGCTGCCGCCCGTCGTCGACATCGACACCTGGCGGGCCGAACTCGAAGCACTGCGCATCCGTGAGAAGGCCGCGACCCGCGAACTCGACGCCATCGCCGCCCAGCGCCGCCGCCTGCCGATGGTCGAACTGCCCGACTACACCTTGGAAGGCGAGGACGGCCCGATCCGCCTGGCCGACGTCTTCGCCGGCAGGTCCCAATTGATCGTCTATAGCCACATGTGGTTCCCGGGCGAGGAATGGCAATGCCCGGGTTGCACCGGATTCACCTCGCAATTCACCCGTTTGGAGTTCCTGGACCTCTACGACGCCCGCTTCGTCATCGTCACCCAGGGCCCGATCGACGAGGCCCTCGCCTACAAGCGCCGCGTAGGCAACCAGATGCCCTGGTACTCCACGGCCAACAGCCCATTCGGCGCGGACATCGATGCCCCGCCCGGCGGCGGCTTCGGCGTCAACGTCTTCCTCCGCGACGGCGACACCGTCTACCGCACCTGGCACACCAACGGCCGCGGCGTCGAACAACTCACCCACACCTTCTCTCTCATCGACCTCCTCCCCTACGGTCGCCAAGAAGAGTGGCAGGACGTCCCAACCGGCTGGCCCCAGTCCCCCACCTACAACCGCTGGCCCAGCTCCAAAGACATCGCCGCCACCTACGGCACTCCGAATTCCTGAGGCCGCCAGGCAAATAATGCCTGCCCCGCCGATCACCAATCGAGTTCGGTTCCAGTCCAACATGACTCACAGCAAACCGACGGTTCCGTTCATTGTTTTGTAACAGGTTCCAGTTAGGGTTCGGGGTGTGTTCCTTCGACGTGATCGTTCGGGCCTGTCCGAGCTGGCGCGCGATCCGCGCGCCGACCACTATCCGATGCCGACGGTGCCCGAGGGGTGGTATGCGGTGCTGCGCAGCAAGCACCTCCGGTCCGGAAAGATCGTGAATCTGCACTACTTCGGCAGGGCACTGATCGCCTTCCGAGGTAGCGATGGCCGGGCCACCGTCCGCGACGCACACTGCCCGCATTACGGTGCCCATCTCGGGGCCGGGGGCCGGGTGGTGGACGGGCAGGTCGAGTGCCCGTTCCACGGCTGGCGTTTCGACGCCGACGGTGCCTGCGCCTCAGCGCCTTTCGCGTCCCGCCCGCCGCGGGTGACGCTGGGCGGATTCCCGGTGCGCGAGCACAGCGGGCTCATCTTCGTCTACTCCGGTGCCGGCGAACCGTTGTGGGAAGTGCCCGAGATTCCCGAGGCCACCGATCGTGCCTTCGCCCGTCCCATCGACGATGTCCTGCAATCGCGTATCCACATCCAGGAGATGCGCGAGAACATCGTCGACGAATCCCATTTCCACCACATCCACGGCCAGAGCGAGCCCCCGGTCCAGAACCTCATCCCCAACGGCCCCTTCGCCGAAATCCACACCCGCTTCTGCAAACCCGTCCTCGGCTACCCGGTCGACAACACCTTCGACGTGTTCATGTACGGCCCCGGCGTCATGGTCGTCCGAACCACCGGCGCACTGATCACCATGACCGCCATCGCCCTCACCACCCCGATCGACGACACCACCAGCGAACTCCGCATGCTCTACTACATCCGTCGCCGCCCCGGATTCCCCTTCGCCGCTCCAATTCTCAAACTCGCCCTCCGCCTGGTCGCCTTCGGCGAGGTTCGCGAAGAACTGGCCATCTGGGACCACAAGATCCACCGCCCCCGCCCCGTCCTCCTCCCCCACGAAAAGGGCATCAAGTCCCTCCGCCGCTGGTACACCCAGTTCTACCCACCCCAATCACCCCAGGAACTGGAAGATCTGGCACTACCCGGCACCGCCCGCGACCTGGAACCTCTCGGCTGAAGGACCACCCCGTACTGACCCGACGAAACGAGCAGGGACCAAGGCATCCCCACCGGCGCGACCGCTCGCGTCGGCGGCCTGCGGCTGAGCAGGTCGGGAGGCCAGGTCCGGCTGGTACTGGAGGGTTATGACCATCGGTACCGTGGTGCGATGCCCAGAAGTAGTTGACGTCCCTATGTTTCCGGTATGCGAGTGTTGACGGTCGCGATGCTGGTCCTGCTGTGCTTCGGAATCGGTGGCGGCAAGGCCGAAGCGCAAGCCGGACCAGCGGATCCCGAGCAGGAGCAGGTGGCATTCGACAGCGACGGGGTGACGCTGCACGGTGTGGTCTATCGGCCCACCGGCGACGGGCCGCATCCGGGGATCGTGCTCATCGGGGGATCGGGCCCGGGGCCTCGGGCCGAATACCGACCCGAGGCCTTGGCTTTCGCGCGCGCGGGCATCACCACACTGGTCGTGGACAAACGCACTGTCGGATACTCGACCAGCCACCGGGACTTCTCGGTACTGGCCGACGATGCGCTCACCGGGGTTCGGCTGCTCCGGGATCGGCCCGATGTGGATGCCCAGCGGGTTGGCCTGTGGGGATTCAGCGAGGGCGGCTGGGTGGCGACGCTCGCGGCGTCCCGATCGGCGACGGTCGGGTTCGTGGTCACCATCGGCGGGTCCGGACTGACACCCTTACGCACCCAGACCTGGTATCTCTCGAATCTACTGCGGCACAACGGCATTTCGGGCCACTTGCCGGACGCAGTGGACGGCCCCGGCGCTGCCGTCGTCGACGGACTCGGGGCGTTCCCGGAGGCGGACTACGACCCGGTGCCCGCATTGCGGCAGGTGCGGGTCCCCGTGCTGGCGCTGTGGGGTGACCACGATGTGAAGGTGCCGAGCGGCGAGAGCGCGGCGATCTTCCAACGCGAACTGGTATCGGCCGGAAACCACTCGGTGACAACACGTTTCGTACCGAATGCCGGCCACAACGGACATCGCACCACCGATGGCTTCGACAGCGTCGGCGGCGAGCTCTTCGCGGGCAAGTCGCTGGGCGAACTCGACCCCGGCTACACCGACGTCATGACCGACTGGATCCACGCGGTCGCCGCCGATCAAGCACCGCCCACCAGCGCCGCCGCCCCGCCCCAGCAACCAGCCAGCCGCGCGCCAGGCACCCACCCTGCTCTCGAGTACGCGGCACCGGCTGCCCTACTACTCGGCTTCGCCGCCTACCCACTCTCCGCCCTCGGCCGGATAATGCTGCGACGCAGACCATCCGAGGCCGGCCAAGGACCACGCCGATCAGCGCGGGCGGTATCCGCCATCGGACTGCTGGCAACCCTGGGCGCCGTAACCTACGTCGTGGGAATCCTGGCCGTAGGTGGCAAGCTACCGCCGACAGCCTTCGCCCTCGGCCAGCCACTCCCCTGGCTCCTGATCCACGCGCTGGCATTGGCCCTCCCCATAACCGCAGCCATCCTGGCCCTGTCAGCGTGGCGCACGCGGGCCCGAACGGAAGCCCCGCTCCGTCGGCAAACGCTCATACTGCTCGCAACTGCAATGGCATTCGTGCCCTGGGCGCTGCACTGGCAACTGTTCAGCCGATGACCCGGTCCACCATCGGAATCCGACGATCCGTCCAAGACTGAACATCCCCTGATCAACCAGAAACTGCTCATGCTCGTTGAGCATGAGCAGTTCTGTAGTAAATCGCATGACGGGAAGGCATTCGAACCCAACCGATCCACTCGATCTCGGACCGGGACGACCCAATGCCCTTCTGGAAACGGCGGCGGATCACATTCACGTAGCGGGAGATCCAGTTCAACCACCTTGGCCGCCGAGCCGAGCTGATATGCGGCCATCCTTTGGCGTTCGACGGGCGGGACGGTGTCGGCGATGGCATCTGACCACCTCCTCACCGCGGGCCTGGACGTCCTCGCCGAGGTCGAGCCATCCGAGTCTCGCATATACCAAGATATCCACGCCTCGACTCGGCCGGTCCGCTCGCCGGGGGCGGCTGGTCGGTGCGGGCTGAAGCTCTCTTGTGGTTCCAACGGCCCCGGTGGACACTTGAATAACAGGGTTGGAATCTGGGTCGGGATCGGAAGTTTTCTGACTGTCGAACTTTTGCACCCTATTAACATTCTGATAAGAGTAGCTGGTCGGAATTTCCGATCAGCCTCACACACCCAACATTTGTATACCTACAGAGGCAGAATTCCAGATTTTCCTGCCAGGGACGAGCGGAAAGGAGTTTCAAGCAGGTCCGGGTGGTAGATTTTTAATTTCAAGAATCGCGGGTCTGATCATGGTATCGAAATACCTCATCGCGACTGGCTGTGTCTGTGGCGCAATCTCGCTCAGTTTGATCGCACCAGGAACAGCCTCCGCTAACGCAACGGTTACCTACGGCACCGGAACGGGAACCGTAACAGCCACTGTGAATAACTACTATCCAAACGGGGAGTACTGCCGTCTCTTTATCGATGGCACGGGGCAGAGCGGGTCGGGCTATGGTGTGGTGTCGGGTAGCTCCGTTTACCTGTATGCGAGCGCGAGTAACGGCACACACACCGCGCAAGTCAAATGTGACAGCCAGACATTCGAAGCCAGGCAGGTCACTGTAACCGGCGGTGGCGGAGGCGGCGGCGGCCAAGGCGGCGGTGGCACCATGCAGGGTGGCAACGAAGGCACGGCGGGCGAAGCCATCGAGAACGCCCTCGCAGACTTGATAGGACTCATCTTCCCCGGCGCAACGGGACGCTGAGCAAACAACGCAGCAATGCGGTCGCCATATCAAACATCCAGTCACAACAAACTGACTCGTCGCCAATTAGGTCGACGCAGCCTCCGAGCCGTCCACACTGCGCCCCGGATTGCTGGGCTGGGTTACAGAACCGCGCGAGGTACTGGCGGGCGGCTGGCTGGATACCGCGCCCCGGGATTGCCAGGGGTGCTTCTTCTGTTGGTTGGAGTGCCCCTGCTGCGGGAAGCCTGCGGCTCCGCTCGGCACGGGGACCTTCCGGTGTACCGGGTTGGGGCGCTGCACCTTCGGCGGTGAGACGACCGGTGGTGGTGTCCGATCGTCCGAGTCAGGTGTTTCCTCCGGTTCCTCGACCGGTCTATGAGTGGCCGCGGGTTTGTGAGTGGCGACCGGATGATGGGTGGCGACCGGATGATGGGTGGCGGCGGGTTTGTGGGTGGTCGCCGGCTTGTGTGCCGCGGACCCGGAGTGATGCGGCGTGCTGTGGTGTGCCGGCTTCTGCTTTTCGGGCGGCTTGCCGGGCACGCTTGCCGGAGCATTCGGGTCGGGCGCGGTGGGCAGCGGCAGGCCCGCAGCCAGATGACCGACAGATTGCTCGTAGCTCGTCACAGCGCCGATCACTGTGGCGAGTACCTCGCTGAGCCGACGGTAGATGTAGTCCTGGGTCTCCTTCGTCAGCGGTGGCCACGTGCCGTCATCTTTGCGTCCGGACCGTGGGCCGATCTGCTCGAGCTCTCCCTTGAGAGTATCGACCGCATTCTGGATGGTCTTGAACTGTCCGGTCTTCTCCAGGCCCGCCGCATGGGCGGCGTCCTGGTATTTCTTGTCGATATTCGCCCAGTCCGCTGCCTGCTGCAGTTTCGACGCGAGATCCTGTTGGTAGCTGGTCAGCGCGGTTCCGGACAGACCCTGGGCTACCCCTGCTTCGAATTCGGCCCGAAGATCCGTCTCGCTCTTGGCCTTCAACGTGTTCTTAACGAAGGGAACGACAATGGGCTTGTCGCCGCCCATCATGTCCACCAGAGTCTGCAGATGCCAGGAGGTTTCGCTGATGGATGCCGCGAGTGGATCGTCCGGTTTGACGTTCACCGGCACCGGCAGAATCGTGTCCCATTTGCCGGTGTGATGGAATGCGTCTTCCAGTTCAGCGAGGCCGCCGTATATGGTCAGAGCGCCGAGATCGATGGACCCGACCTCCTTGCCCTTGCTCGGGTCCGTGTTGTCCCAAAACAGCAGCTGGCCGTCGTCGCTGAGCTGTACCGAGCGAGGGCGTCGATCGTCGGTGAGTAACTCACCTTTGTGGCTGTTCTGGTCACCGCTCCAGTTCGAGCCCGCCGCCCAGACCGCGTTCTTGGCGGTGGCATCCGCGGCACTCGGGTAAACAACCAGGTTCCCGTCGTGCTGGAACCGAAGTACCGGGCGGGCGTTCGGGTTCGCGGGGTCGGGTGTGACCCTCTTCGCGGACAGCGAGGAGTAGTTACCGCCCGGCCCGGCGATGACCACCTGGCCGTTCTGTTCGAAGGTCAGCCGGTAGAGGCCGTTCTTCGACACCAGCGAATCGCCGGGGTACAGGTCGGACAGGCCGGCCTGGGCATCCTGCTGGTTATCGGTGTTGGTCAGCGTGTCGCCGGAATTAGGGGAATAGATGTCCTGATCCGGGACCGGGGGAGGAGGTTGCAAGGGACCACCAGCAGCCACCCCGCCGCTCATGCTTCCGACGCTCCGGAGGCGCGCACCCGATCGGCGCCACCGTGGTCCGTGCAGATGAGGGCGTCGGCCGTCGCGTAACAGTTGTCGCCGGAATCGCCCCACCCGTCCGCCAGCCCGTGTATTCCGGGGTGACGGGCATCGACCCAGTACTGCTGCATACGGGCGCTCAGGGCCTGGCCGGCCGCACCCACTGCCTTCTCATTATGGTCGAGCTGTGCCGGCGGCTCTGCCCACTCACGCAGGCCGGCCGCATGGTTGTGATTGTGGCCTCCCATCCTTCGCCACCAGTCGGGGTCGGCATTCATCGATTCCGCCATGCTGCCTCCTGCGGTCCGAGAGGTGTTCGACGTCAAGAGGTTCGAGCTCTTCCGTTCCGAACCGAAGAAACGATATGGCAGGTGACGAGCATCGACCTCACCACATATGGGAAGCCGTTGATCCGCGCCAGCTCGGATCAACGCGGATCCGCACTGCTTCCGACCGGGCCGTCCAACGTCGGCACCACAGCACGATGAAGATTGAATCGAAACCGGGGGTAAACGCGGGGTTGGCTCAAAAAACAGGTCCGGCCCGGTACGATACCAAAGCCGGACCTGTATTTATGGGTGGAGCTGCCGGGAATCGAACCCGGGTCCTCCGCCGCATCTTCAGGGCTTCTCCGTGTGCAGTTCGCTATGCCTCTGCTCGGATCTCTCGGTCACGCGAACAAGCCGAGATGACGATCCCAGTCGCTGTTGGATGTCCCGTCCGGCGCCGCGACCGCGTCGGACGGTAGAGCCCTCTAGCTGATGCCAGGGACCGGGTCGAGGGCGAACCCGGGCTGACAGACACGCTTCGTTGCTTAGGCAGCGAGAGCGTAGTCGCGCTGATGAGAATCGGCGCTTATAGGGTTACAGCGACGCTTATACGGTGGTCTCCTGCCTGCACCGACACGCTTCCCCTGAATCAACGTACGCAGTCGAAACCGTTCAGCCCCGTCTGTGTTCACCGATTCAGATGAACTACCCGGCTCTCACCGGGCTACCCATCCTAACACCGAACAAACCTTGGTTCATTCCATTAACGCGCCGTCGGCCGGCGGTCCCGAGGGTCAGCCTCGCATGCCCTTGATGCGGCGGCCGAGTTCGCGGGTGACCTCGCGTTCGGCGTCGCGTCGGGCCAGGTCCTGGCGCTTGTCGTAGTCCTGCTTGCCCTTGGCGAGGGCCAGTTCGACCTTGACCTTGCCGTCGGAGAAGTACATCGACAGCGGGACCAAGGTCAGGCTCGACTCCTTGGTCTTGCCGAGCAGCTTGTCGATCTCGCGGCGGTGCAGCAGCAACTTGCGGGTGCGGCGCGGTGCGTGGTTGGTCCAGGTGCCGTGCCCGTACTCGGGTACGTGCAGGCCGCGCAGCCACACCTCGCCGTCGTCGATGGAGGCGTAGGCGTCGACCAGCGAAGCCTTGCCCTCGCGCAGGCTCTTCACCTCGGTGCCGACCAGCGCGACCCCGGCCTCGTAGGTCTCGAGGATCGCGTAGTTGTGCCGCGCCTTCTTGTTGCTGGCGATGACCTTGCGCCCCTTTTCCTTCATGTCTCCTCAATCGTCCCGTCGCTGCTCGGAGTGCCCAACCAGCTTACGGATGCTCCGGCCCGAGCCCGCAGGGTCACCGGGTCGGGCCTTGTTTTTCAACCACGCCGGCCGGCGTCTTGTTCCGGTGGCCGGGACGCGCCCGGCCTGTCCCGGCGGGCCCGGTGTCAGTCATGAGAACAGTGCTGGCGTGAGCCAGTTCACAGCGACTCCCCTCGAAAGGACTTCCGTGCATACGGCTTTCATCCGCATCAAGGTCGATCCCACGGCGGCCGACCGGGTCGCGCAGGCGATGCTGACGCTCACCGCGCCCACTCTCGCCGAGCCGGGCTGCCACACCTACGAGTTCTACCGCGACCAGGACGACCCGTCGCTGTTCCTGTGCTTCGAGCACTGGGATTCACGTCAGGCACTCGACGCGCACGGCTCGACTCCGCACGTGCAGGCCTTCCTCACCGAGTTCGGGCCGCACATCCAGGTGTGGGAGCAGAACCATACGACCGCGCTGGCCTGAACCGGACCCGGCCGGAACGGGATGTTCCGGCCGGGGCGGTGCCGTGCCTTCGTTGCGACGTACTGATCAGACGCCCTCGCGCGAGTCGAGGACGACCTTGGTGCCCGGGGCGGCCGCGACCTGCAGGGTACGCAGGCGCAGCAGGACCGGGTTGTCGGTGAGCAACTTCGCGGTATTGGCCAGTGAGCGCAGCGCGGCAGCCTCGGCGCGGGCGCGCTCGAGCTCGGCGCGGCCGCGCTCGCGGGCCAGCACCGTTTCGAGGGCGGCCTTACGGAGCTCGCCCGGGAGCATGAGGTCCTTGGCGCGGAGGCTCTCGACGCGAATGCCGAGGCGTTCGACGGCGGCCGCCACGCGCTCGGCGCCCGCGCCGAGCCGGGTGCGGTCGGCGACCAGCTCGTCGAGGGTGTGCGCCGCCACGAGATCGCGAGCGACCTCCTGGACCGTCGCGTAGAGCACGGCCTCCGCGGACTGGGCGCCGGTGATGAAGGTCACCGGATCGGTGACCACCCAGTCGCCGACGAAGCTGACGCGCAGCGACAGACCGTCGCGGGTCAGCAGCTCCTGGCCGCCGACCTGCAGCAGACGCGGGCGCATATCGACCGTGACCAGGGTGCAGCGCTCCTTGTTGTAGCGGTGCCGGCCGGGACCGAGAACCTCCCGCAGGGTGCCGTCCTCGAATCGCAGCGTGCGCTGGTATTCCATGACCGTCTTGTATTCCGTGACCGTCGTGAACATGTGTATCTCCTTCCCCCCACAGTGGTTTCGGCGGGACCGGACACGCCTCGCCCGGTCACGGGACCGCGGCGGGGGCATCCTCCCACCGAAGTCGGGGAGCCCGCAGGGCCACGGCGCCGCACCCGACCGGGCGAGGCGTACCGGTGAAGGGAATCGAACCCCGGCAGATTTGTTCTGCGCCAACCTGAATGACGTGGCCGCTCTCGAACGGGGAATACGATCCGGAGATTCCGGGGCACCCCTCGAACGACCGGGACCCACGGTAGCCACGGTATCGCGGTGCACGCCAATGATTTTCGGGCACGGATGAGACATTGAAATACAGAAAGGCCCTCCAGCATTCGCTGAAGGGCCTTTTCAGTAGTCCCGACGGGATTTGAACCCGCGCTACCGCCTTGAGAGGGCGGCGTCCTAGGCCGCTAGACGACGGGACCAGGTCGCTCGCTGCGATCCGTGGACCGCGGCAGCTCCGAAAGCTTATCGTGCCGCCGCCCAGCAACCAAATCGCCTGCTACTGGACGTGCGCGAGGTCATTTCCGGATACCGATCACTGATAGTCGGGCGGGAGTTCGTCGAAGTCGGGTGGCGCTTCATCGGGCCAGGGGATCTCGTCGGCGGGGGTGACCATGACCGGACTCGGTTTCGGCGCAGTGGCCGGCGACGCGCCGAAATGCGAGGAGCGCCGCTCGGGGACCCCGGATTGGGGGCTCGCGCTCGGGGCCGCGGACCGGGATCCCTGGGACGAGGCCGCCGACCGGCTGGTCGGCATGGTGACGGCGGAGCCGGAAGCCGGTGCGGAGCTTGATGTTTCGGTGTTCGAACCGCCGGCGGCGACCACTTCCAGCACGCCTTCACCGTATTTGGCGCGCTTGTTCTCCCCGATGCCGGAGATGCCCGCGAGGTCGGACAGGGTGGCGGGTTTGCGGGTGGCGATCTCGCGGAGGGTCGCGTCGTGGAAGACCACGTAGGCGGGGACGCCCTGCTCCTTGGCGGTGGCCGCGCGCCAGGCGCGGAGCTTTTCGAACAGGTCGGTGTCGGACTGGCTGAGGTCGCCGGCGGCCAGGCGGGATGCCTTGGCGGGCTTGGCGGTTCGGGCAGCCTTGGCGCGTTCGGGCTCACGCCGGAACATGACCTGGCGCTTCTCGAACAGCACCTGGTTGCTGGCGTCGGTGAGGGTGAGCACACCGTAGTCGCCGTGCACGGCGAGCAGGCCCTGGGCCAGCAGCTGGCGGACGACGCCGCGCCACTCGATATCGCGCAGCTCGGTGCCGATGCCGAACACCTTCAGCTCGTGGTGGGCGTGCTGCTCCACCTTGGGATTGCGCTTGCCGATCAGGATGTCGACGATGTGGCCCGCTCCGAAGCTCTGGCCGCGTTCGCGTTTGAGCCGCAGCACGGTGGAGAGCACCTTCTGGGCGGGCACGGTGCCGTCCCACGCCTCGGGCGCGTTGAGGCAGGTGTCGCAATTGCCGCAGCGCTCGCCCTGCTGACCGAAGTAACCCAGCAGCTGGACGCGGCGGCACTGCACGGTCTCGCAGAGCGCGAGCATGGCGTCCAGGTGCAGTTGCAGCTGGCGACGGTGCATGGCGTCGCCGTCGGAGGAGTCGATCATCTTCCGTTGCTGCACAACATCACTGAGGCCGTACACCATCCACGCGGTGGACGGCTGCCCGTCGCGCCCGGCACGGCCGGTCTCCTGGTAGTAGCCCTCGACCGATTTGGGCAGATCCAGGTGTGCGACGAAGCGCACGTCCGGCTTGTCGATGCCCATACCGAAGGCGATGGTGGCGACCACCACGAGCCCGTCCTCGCGCAGGAACCGCGCCTGGTTGGTCGCGCGAGTGCGATTGTCCAGCCCCGCGTGGTACGGCACGGCTTCCACACCATTGGCGGTCAAGAAGGCCGCGGTCTTCTCGACGGAATTACGCGAGAGGCAGTAGACGATGCCCGCATCACCGGCGTGCTCTGTCTGGATGAACGAGAGGAGCTGGTGCTCCGGCCGATTCTTGGCCTCGATCCGGTATTGGATATTGGGCCGGTCGAAGCTGGCCACGAAGTGTTTGGCGCGGGTGAGGGCCAGCCGCTCGGCGATCTCCTTGCGGGTGGCCTCGGTCGCGGTCGCGGTGAGCGCGATGCGCGGCACGTCCGGCCAGCGCTCGTGCACCATCGACAGGCCCAGATAGTCGGGCCGGAAGTCGTGGCCCCACTGCGAGACACAGTGCGCCTCGTCGATGGCGAAGACCGAGATCTTGCCCCGATCCAGCAACTGCGCGGTGGTCTCCAGTCGCAGCCGCTCCGGTGCGAGGTAGAGCACATCCAGCTCGCCCGCCACGAATTGCGCCTCGACCGTGCGCCGTTCGTCGGGGAACTGGGTGGAGTTCAGAAAGCCGGCGCGCACGCCGACGGCATTGAGCGCGTCCACCTGGTCCTGCATGAGCGCGATGAGCGGTGAGATCACCACACCCACGCCCGGCCGAACCAGCGCCGGAATCTGATAGCACAGCGATTTGCCGCCACCGGTGGGCATGAGCACCAGGGCGTCGCCGCCGGAGATCACCTGGTCGACGATCTCCCGCTGCGGCCCGCGAAAACTGTCGTACCCGAACGTCTTTCGCAGAACCTGGTGCGCCGGATCACTTCCGGCGCCATCCAGGTTTCCGACCACGGTCTCGACCTCCGGCGCACTCACGCCCGCAATCCTACGGACATCACCCGACACCGGAATGCCGTTGGGGCCAATGGCCCGAACTTCACACCCTGTGCGAGTGGAGAAGTCTTCGGGGGGTGCCTGTATGAAGGCAGGCACCTCCCAAAAGGAAGAGCGTGGCATTCACTCGCGGACGTAGTACCGAAGCGCGGCATATGCCGTGAGAGCGGCGAATCCGACACCGATCGGTGTGACGATCATCGCGACGGCCGCAATGTCGTCGCCCGTGATCCGCGGCAGCACCTGGTCATTGAACAGCGACCCCAGCGCCCGGTTGATCACCAGCGGTTGCGCGACGAACAGACCGGCCATGGCCAGCACCGATCCCACCAGGGCGGCCAGCACCGCCTCCAGCAGGAACGGCAGCTGCGTGTACCACCGCGTGGCACCGACCAGCCGCATGATGCCGACCTCGGTCTTGCGGGCCAGCGCCGCCACCTGAACCATATTGGCGATCAGCAGCAGCGCGGCCAGCGCCTGCAGCGCCGCCAACCCGAAGGCGGCATTGCGCAATCCGACGAAGAAGCTGACCAGCCGGTCCACGATGTCCATGTCATTGAGGACGGTCATGACGCCGGGCCGCTTGGAGAAATCGTCATAGATGGACCGGTATTTGGTGACATCGTCGAGCTTCACCCGGAACGAGGAGGGCAGCCCGTCCTTGCTCACCTCGTCGGCGAGCCCGGGCTGATCCTTGAAGGTGGTCTCCTTGACCTCCTTCACCGCGTCCTGGCTGTTGACGAACTGCACGTTCGCCACATAGTCGTGCTTCTTCAGATCCGCCATGAGCGAGGCGCACGGCTGCCCGGTGCAGTCCGGATCGGTCTTGGAGACCTGATCGTCGAGATACAACCGTATCTCGACGCGCTGGACGTAGTAGTCCTGGATCTTGTCCGCCATGCGAACCGCCAGCAGACCGCCGCCCAGCATGGTCAGCGACACCGCGGTGGTGAGGATCATGGCGATGGTCATGGTGACATTGCGGCGCAGGCCGGTGAAGACCTCGCTGAATAGGAATCCCGCGCGCATTACCGGCCCACCCCGTACACGCCCATCTCGTCGTCGCGCACGATGCGCCCGCGATCGAGTTCGACCACCCGCCGGCGCATGGCGTCGACGATGGTGTTGTCGTGGGTGGCCATGACGACCGTGGTTCCGGTGCGGTTGATGCGTTCGAGCAGCGTCATGATGTCCTGGCTGGTCTCCGGGTCGAGGTTGCCGGTCGGTTCGTCGGCCAGCAGTACCAGCGGCCGGTTCACGAAGGCGCGCGCGAGCGCCACCCGCTGCTGTTCACCACCGGAGAGCTCACCTGGCAGCCGGTCGGCCTTGCCGGCGAGGCCGACCATGTCGAGGGCCTCGGGCACCGAGCGATTGATGAATGCTCGTGATTTGCCAATCACTTCCAGCGCGAAGGCCACGTTCTGTTCCACGGTCTTCTGCTGTAGCAGCCGGAAATCCTGGAAGACGCAGCCGATGCGCTGGCGCAGTTTGGGAACCCTGCGCCCGGGCAACCGGTCGACCCGGAAGTCGGCGACCCACACCTCACCGGTGGTCGGCTTCTCGTCCTTGAGCAGCAGCCGCATGAACGTGGACTTTCCGGAGCCCGAGGGCCCGATAACGAAGACGAACTCGCCTTTTCCGATATCGACGGAGACATTGTCCAGCGCCGGCCGCGTCGAGGTCTGATACGACTTGGTGACGTTGCGCAGGGTTATCACGGGGAGCCAGTGTAACCAGCACGACGCCGCGGCCGACTACACCGCGCGGACTCGGGCTCAGCGGCCAGTGTGCCCGGCAGTGTTTGGCAGATAGTTGCTGAGCATGGTGTTCACGATCGGCGGGGTGCTGTTGGTCTCGTGTTCGGCGGGCTTGACGAAGATGTACAGAATGAATGTTGCTACCCACACGGCCATCAGGATCGCCGTGGACTTACGCATTCTCTTAATCAGCACCGACACTGAGACCCTCCCGGCGCAACGCGGCGGCCACTCGCACCCGCAGCTCGCGCCCGACTTCGAACTGTTTGCCCGGTAGCGTCCGGGCCACCATCTTGATGTTCATCTGGTTGACGGTGAGATCTTCGACACCCATGACACTCGGCTCATCCAGCAGCAGCGCTTTGAGCTTGCGATCGGCGAAGGCCTTGGCCCCCACCTCGCGCAGGATCTCGTTGACCTTGTTGATGTCGGCGGTGGCGGGAACGGGCACGTCGATGGCGGCGCGCGCCCAATCCTTCGACAGGTTGGTCACTTTCACGATCTGACCGTTCGGGACGGTTATCACTTCGCCGTCGGCGCTACGCAGCGTCGTGATGCGCAGCGTGACGTCCTCGACCGTACCCTCGGCCTCGGTCGAATTGCCAGTGACCGCGATGCGCACGACATCGCCGAAGCCGTACTGCCTTTCGGTGATCAGGAAGAATCCGGCGAGCAGGTCCTGCACTATCCGCTGCGCCCCGAAACCCAGGGCGGCCCCGAGCACCGCGGCCGGGGCGACCAGTCCACCGAGCTCGAAACCCAAGCGCCGCAATACTTCCAGCGACACCAGGAAGTAGACGATGGACAGCACCACCCAGGTGATGACCTGCGCCAACGCATGCCGGTGCTTGGCAGCCTCGGACCGCACCAGCGAATCGCTGCTGCGGAAGCCGGCGTCGATCTTGCGAGTGATGTGGTCGCGCACGAAGGTCGCGGCGCGACTGAACAACATGGCGCCGACGACCAGCAGCACGATCTCGAGACCGCTGGACCGCAGCCAGTTCCCGAGATCGGCTCCGGTGCCCGCGGCGAGAACTGTGCCCATTTTTCCTCCGCTTCGCTCCGGCGATTCGCGGCCCTCGTAACCCCGGTCTTCTCTCCTCCGCTCCTCCGCTTCGGCGACCAGGCGGCGGTCTATCAAGCCGCAGTCCAGACCGGGGCGGGCCGCGAACACCGAAGTGAGCCGCCAACAATGGTTAGTTTGTCGTCTGCTCCCGCATGCGCCAGCGGATGCCGGATTCGATGAAAGCATCGATGTCGCCGTCGAGCACCGCGGAGGGATTGTTGACCTCGTAACCGGTGCGGAGATCTTTGACCATCTGGTACGGGTGCAGCACGTAGGAGCGCATCTGGTTACCCCAGGACGCGCCCTCGTTGGTCTTGAGCGCGTCCATCTGGGCGCGTTCTTCCTGGCGCTTGCGTTCGAGCAGCTTGGCCTGCAGCACCCGCATGGCCGAAATCTTGTTCTGCAGCTGCGATTTCTCGTTCTGACAGGTGACGACGATGCCGGTCGGGATGTGGGTGAGGCGGACCGCGGAGTCGGTGGTGTTGACCGACTGGCCACCGGGGCCGGACGAACGGTAGACGTCGACCCGGACCTCGTTCTCGGGAATCTCGATGTGGTCGGTGGTCTCGACCACCGGCAGCACCTCGACCTCGGCGAAGGAGGTCTGGCGACGACCCTGGTTGTCGAACGGGCTGATGCGGACCAACCGGTGCGTACCCATTTCCACCGATAGCGTGCCGTACGCGTAGGGCGTCTTGACCGCGAAGGTCGCCGACTTGATGCCCGCCTCTTCCGCATATGACGTGTCGTAGATCTCGACCGCGTACTTGTGGCCCTCGGCCCAGCGGACATACATGCGCATGAGCATCTGCGCCCAATCCGCGGCGTCCACGCCACCCGCACCGGAGCGAATATTGACCAGCGCCTCACGCTTGTCGTACTCGCCCGACAGCAGGGTCCGGACTTCCATGGCCTCGACATCGGCGTGCAGGCTGGCCCGCTCCGAATCGGCGTCGGCGAGCGCAGCCGTGCGATCCGCACCCTCTTCCGCCTCGGCGAGCTCATAGAGCACGGGCAGATCCTCGAGCCGCTGGCGGAGGTCGCGCACCCGGCGCAGTTCACTCTGTGCGTGGGAGAGCTGACTGGTCACGCTCTGCGCGTGCTCCTGGTTGTTCCACAGCTCCGGGTCGGCCGCCTGGTGTTCCAGCTCGTCGATGCGGCGAGCCAGCTCGTCGATGTCGAGCACCGACTCGATGGTCTTCAGAGTCGTGTCGAGTTCGGCCAGATCAGCGGAGACGTCAGGATGCACGATGTTCAAATCTACTACCCCGCCGCTCCCCCGCCTCCCCGAGGCTTTAGCGGACGGCTGAGTGCCGTAGACGCTGATGCCATCGAGCGCTATATCGGCAAATCACCCGGCGACGGCGCGCAGCCCTCCTGGGCGGCGGCCGACGAGACGGTCCAGGGCGGTGGCGGTGGCGTCGTCGGCGGGTAGGTAGACCATGAGGAATTGGTCGTCGTCGGCCGAGAGGTGCAGGGTTTCGTAGGCCAGGCGCAGCGGACCCGCCTCGGGGTGGGTGAGACGGCCGACGCCATTGGTATCGGGAAGGCCGGGGAGCGTGTCCAGGCGGCGGGTGAATTCGGGGCCGACGGTGGCGGCCAGTTCATCCATGAGGGCATTGACGTGGGGATCGGCGCGGCCGGGGCCCTGTTTGAGGGTGGCGACCACTTTGTCGGCCTTGTGTTCCCAGTCCGGGTAGGCGTCGCGGGCGCGCGGGTCGGACAGGACGTAGCGGGCATAACTGCCGGGCAGACCGCCGTCGAGCAGGCCGATCGGGCCGAACAGCGCACGGTAGCCGTCGGTCACCGCGAGGATCTCGCTGAGCCGGTTCATGACCGCCGCGGGCGCGGGTTCGAGTTGATCCAGCATGGCCTGCACGGCCGGGCGGATGCGGCGGTTGGGCCCGGAACCGCCGCGGCAGTTGAAGTTCGGATCCCCAGCCTTGGCGAAATTGAGCAGGTGCACCCGTTGCGCCGGGGTCAATCGCAGCGCGTCGGCCAGCGCGATCAGCACGGGCGCGGACGGGCGCCGGTCGCGGCCCTGCTCCAGCCGGGTCAGGTACTCGACGGAAACTCCTGCGAGTGTGGCCAATTCGGCGCGGCGTAGGCCGGGTGTGCGGCGGCGCGGCCCCGTCGGCAGGCCCACTTCGGCGGGAGTGACCGCTTCGCGGCGCAGCCGCAGGAACAGGCCCAGCTCGTTCTCGCTCACGTATTCGACGCTAGCAACGGGCGCGGTTCTTATCGTGTCCCTGCCACTACCACCCTCAGCGTGGTCTCCCTAGCGCTCGGCCGGGCTCGCAGAGTTGATCTCGAGCGGCCGACCGGTCGCGGCGAATCTCGAAGGAGACCCACAATGACCAGCACGACTCTGCGCCTCGCGGTGATCATCGGCAGCGTCCGGGAAGGGCGCTTCGGGCCGGTGGTAGCGAACTGGTTCGCTGGGCAGGCCCGCGCTCATGGCGCGTTCGAGATCGACCTCATCGACCTGGCGGACTACGACCTGCCGCACGCGCTGCCCGCGGTGTCACCGCTCATGGAGCCGAACCCGGTTCGCCCCGGCAGGGGCGACGAGCTGGCCGGGCGCCTCGCTGCCGCAGACGCATTCGTGGTCGTCACGCCCGATATCAATCGCAGTTTCCCGGCCTCGCTGAAGACCGCGATCGATTGGCACTTCACGCAGTGGGATCGCAAAACGGTCGGATTCGTCGGCTACGGCGGAAGCACCGGCGGCCTGCTCGCCATCGAATCCCTGCGCAACGTCTTCAACGAGCTCAACGCCCACACCGCCCGCACCACCGTCATCTTCCCCCGCTACTTCCTGCACTTCGGCCCCGACGGCGCGCTCAACGAACCCGCCGAATTCGAGCAGTCGGCCAGCCGTCTCCTCGACCAACTCCACTGGTGGGCAACCGCCCTCACGACCGCCCGTCACGAAGCCGTTCCCGCGTAGTTCATCGAGGCACACCATGGAGGGGAATCCGGGCAAATCCCCTCACCGTTGCGCCACTCGGCGTTGGGGGCGGGGGACATCCACCGTTAACTGGGAGGGACTAACGTGCTGGGGCGTGACCGGATACTCCGCTGACCTGGAACTCGCGCTGAAGCTGGCCGACGCGGCCGATGTGATCACCCGTGAGCGGTTCGGGGCGCTCGATTTGAAGATCGATTCCAAGCCGGATCTGACGCCGGTGTCGGATGCGGATCTGGCGGTCGAGCGGACGCTGCGGGAGATCCTCGCCGCCGAGCGGCCGGGGGACCTGGTGCTCGGTGAGGAATTCGGCGGAGACGTCGAATTCAGCGGCCGGCAGTGGGTCATCGACCCGATCGACGGGACCAAGAACTTCGTGCGCGGGGTGCCGGTGTGGGCCTCGCTCATCTCGCTGCTCGAGGACGGCGTGCCGGTGGTAGGCGTGGTGAGCGCGCCGGCGCTGGCGCGGCGCTGGTGGGCGGCGACCGGTCACGGCGCATGGAGCAGTTTCGAGCGGGGCGAGCCCCGGGCCATCTCGGTGTCGGCGGTGGCCGAGCTGGGTGCGGCCAGCCTCGCGATCTCCAGCCTGTCGGGCTGGCGGGCCATCGGGCGCCGGGCCAAGCTCATCGCGCTCACCGACGAGGTGTGGCGGGTGCGCGGGTACGGCGACTTCTTCGGGTACACGCTGCTCGCCGAGGGCGCGGTCGACATCGTCACCGAGCCCGAACTGTCGCTGTGGGATATGGCGGCGCTGGACATTCTCATCCGCGAGGCAGGCGGCACCTTCACGGCGCTGGACGGCAGGCCGGGGCCGCACGGCGGGAGCGCGGTGGCGACCAACTCGCATCTGCAGGACCAGGTGCTGGCGGCCCTGCAGGCCTGACACCGGCCGGAGGTCCGAGCCTCAGCCGAGTTGCCGTATGGCGGGCCACATCTCGGACCAGGGGCGGCGGGGTGTGCGGCACAGGATGATCGCGCGCCCCTGCTCGATATTGCGGATGTCCAGGCCATTGTCCGAGCGGCCCAATGGTTCCGGGTCCAGACAGAAGCGGCTCACCCGGTCGGCGGGCATGCCGATGACGAGCACCGCGTGCGCGCCCGGCGGCGGGCCCCACCACCAGTACGCGTTGTGCCCGCTGTGCGGGGTCGGCAGGTGGTAGCGTCCGCCGAACTGTTCGAGGGCGGCCGCCTCACCGTAGTTGGCGGTGAGGATGTCGGCGTCGGGCGCGGAATATGCTCGGACATCGGCGATCTGCGCGGTGAACTGCGGCCAGCCGACCGTCTCCCCCGCCTCCTTGTTGATCGCGAGCAGAGCCGACGGGTCCCGCAGGGCGGACATCGGAAGCACGGGCAGGAAGACCACCGCCGAGAACACCGCATTGAGCGCGATGACGAAAGTCAGTGCGGCAAGCCGTATCCGATGCCCGCTCAGCCGCGACTCCAGTCCGACGGCGCCCGCGGCCACGAGCAATGGATACATCCCGCCGAGGTAGTACGCCTTGCCCACCATGACCAGGTAGCCGACGAACAGCATCGCGTAGGCGACGGCGAACGCCCGGTAGCGCCGCCACAGCCACCACAGTCCGAACGCCCACAGTGGCACCAGCAGCACGCCGATCAGCCCGAATTGCAGGAGCACGAACCCGATTCGCGAATTCGAGCTGCCCGAGGAGCCGCCCGCGATGGCCCGGCTCAACGCCCACTGCGGCCAGCCGTTGCGCGCCTGCCACACCACGTAGGGCGCGCTGATCACCGCCGCGATAACCAGCGCGAGCGGGAAATACCTGGTGGCGAATACTTCTCGCGGTCCGACCAGGAGCAGCGAGAAGGCCAGCGCGGCAAGGGGAACCACGATCAGGGCCTTGTTCTGCACCCCGATTCCGGCCAGCGCGCCGATCGCGAGCCACCAGCGCGGATCGGCATCCGGCCGCAGCAGATGCAGGACCAGCAGCATCAGTACAGACCACACCGCAAGATCGATGTCCGCGGTACTGAGAGTGTGCCCGGCCCCGGCCACCACGGCCGCCGACGCCATGGTCCCGGCCGCGACCGCCTGCGCCACCCGGCCGCCGCCGAGTTCGCGGGCGGCGAGTCCGGCGCAGATCACCACGGTGGTGGCCGCCAGCGTCGCCGGAAGACGCAGCAGCAGCGCGGAATTCGGATCGATGGCCGACATCGCGCGGGCCAGCAGTGGCACCAGCGGCGGCTGATCGGGATATCCCCAGTCCAATCGCCGTCCCGCGGCCAGAAAGTAGAGCTCATCGCGGTGGTACCCGTACCGTCCGGAGAGCGCGGTGAGCAGCGCCGCGAAAATTCCGGCGATCCAGTAGGTTTCGCCACCCGAGGCATTGACCGGCCGTTCGCGCATCCCTCGCATCGTCGCATCTCCGGGGCGGCCGGGCCACCGGTGCCGGGGTACCCGGCGCGGGCTGCGGTCCCGCCACCGGGCGCGTTGCTACGCTCTGCTATTCAGCGTCGCTACGCCGTTGCCTCTCAGCCGAGCGGGACGCAGACCGAGCCGAAGTCGAGGAACGGGCCGCCGGGGGCAGCGGAGCCCACACCGACCGAACCGAGTCCGAGCTCGGTGCCGACACCGCTGATGCAGCCACCCGTGCCGGATCCGGTGCCCGAACCGGTGATGCCCACATCGACCGGCTGCAGCTGCACGTCGGCGCTGGCGTTGGGGGCGGCGAGGAAGAGACCGGCGGCAATGATGCCCGCCGTTCCGAGCGCGATCTTCATATGTACGAACCTCCATCAGGAGCGAGTTATGCGCCGACACACTAGCCCACCTGGCGTCCTTCTGAAGCGTATTTGTTTCACTAGATCCGAGCGATAACCGCCGGTAAGTTCGAACCACTGCCCTGACCTGCCGATTCGACAATCCTCGACGCCAGTTCTTACTCTGAAGTAAGATAGTCTTACTCAGGAGTAAGATTGCTGGGCAGGATCACCCACCTCCTCGATAGAAAACTGGTGATTATGAGCACTCGAGACACCGCAACGAAGCGGGATACCTCCGCCGTTGGCCTCAACCCGGTCAAACGCGACTGGATGGGCGCGGCGATGCGGGTCATGACGACCATCACGGGATCGGAGCTGGCGGAGAAGTACAAGCTGCGCAAGCCGATCGAACGAATCACCTACGAGGGCACCAAGACCGGGTTCCGTACCCTGGGCGCGGCGACCCGGGTGTTCGAGAAGGTCGCCGGCGGTGGCGCTCCGAAGCGGCTGCCCGCCAACGAGTCTCGCAAGAAGGACTACTTCGACCTCACCCCGACCGACGAGCAGCAGATGATCGTCGAGACGGTGCGCGACTTCGCCGGCGAGATCCTGCGCCCGGCCGCGCACGAGGCCGACAATGCCGCCAAGGCCCCGCGCGACCTGCTCGAGCGCGCCGCCGAGCTGGGCATCACCCTGATCAACGTGCCCGAGGAGCTCGAGGGCGCCGCGTCCGAGCGGGGCGCGGTTACCAATTCGATGGTGGCCGAGGCGCTTTCGTACGGCGACATGGGCCTGGCGCTGCCGATCCTGGCGCCCAGCGGTGTCGCGATCGCGCTGTCGCAGTGGGGTACCGACGCGCAGCAGCAGACCTACCTGGGCGCCTTCACGGGTGAGAATGTGCCGCAGGCCTCGGTCGTCATCGCCGAGCCGCAGGCCCTCTTCGATCCGTTCACGCTGAAGACCAAGGCCACCCGCTCCCCCAGCGGTTTCCGCCTCAACGGCGTGAAGACCCTGGTCCCGGCCGCGGGTGACGCCGAGCTGTTCATCGTCGCCGCCGAGCTGGACGGCCGTCCCACCTTCTTCATCGTCGAGTCCGGCACCGACGGTGTGGTGATCGAGGCGGACCCGAGCATGGGTATGCGCGCCGCGGGCCTGGGCCGGCTGGTGCTGAACAATGTGGCTGTGCCCGCCGCCGCCCTGCTGGGCGACTCGGAGGGCGCGCAGCGCGCCGAGGAGTACGCCGACGCCGTGCGGCTGGCCCGCCTGGGCTGGGCCTCGCTGGCCATCGGCACCGGTCAGGCCGTGCTGGACTACGTGATTCCGTATGTGAAGGAGCGCGAGGCGTTCGGTGAGCCGATCGCGCACCGCCAGGCGGTCGCGTTCATGGTCGCCAATATGGCGATCGAGCTGGACGGTCTTCGTCTCGTGACGCTGCGGGGTGCGTCGCGCGCGGAGCAGGGGCTGTCCTTCGCCCGCGAGGCGGCGCTGGCCAAGAAGCTGGCCACCGACAAGGGCATGCAGATCGGCCTCGACGGTGTGCAGCTGCTCGGCGGCCACGGTTTCACCAAGGAGCACCCGGTCGAGCGCTGGTACCGCGATCTGCGCGGCGTCGGCGTGGCCGAAGGCATCGTCCTCATCTGAGCCCGCCTCGTCCCGGCCGCCACCCTCGATCGAGACGCTGCGCGACGCGGGACCGAACCTCAACGGAGAGACCACTCATGATCAATCTCGAACTCCCCAAGAAGCTGCGGGCCAGCGCCAACCAGGCCCACCAGGTCGCGCAGGAGATCTTCCGTCCCGCGTCGCGCAAGTACGACCTGGCCGAGCACGAATACCCGGTCGAGCTGGACACCATGGCCGCCATGGTCGAGGGCCTGTCCGACTCCGGCTCGGCCGACGTCTCCGGCGCCACCGGTGGCCGCAAGGCCGGTGAGAAGACCGCGGGTGATGCGCACGCCACCGAGCTGCTCGGAAACACCAATGGCGGCAACATGTCCGCGCTGATGAACGCGCTGGAGACCTCGTGGGGCGATGTCGGCCTCATGCTGTCGATCCCCTATCAGGGTCTCGGCAACGCCGCCATCGCGGCGGTCGCCACCGATGAGCAGCTGTCGCGTTTCGGCAAGGTGTGGGCCGCCATGGCCATCACCGAGCCGTCCTTCGGCTCCGACTCCGCGGCCGTGTCCACCACCGCGGTGCTCGACGGCGACGAGTGGGTGCTCAACGGCACCAAGATCTTCGTGACCGCCGGTTCGCGCGCCACCCACATCGTGGTGTGGGCGACCGTCGACAAGTCGCTGGGCCGTGCGGCCATCAAGTCGTTCGTGGTGCCGCGGGATGCCAAGGGCCTCACCGTGTCCCGCCTCGAGCACAAGCTGGGCATCAAGGCCTCCGATACCGCCGAGCTCCGCCTCGAGGACTGCCGCATCCCCAAGGACAACATCCTGGGCTCGCCGGAGGTCAATGTGGAGAAGGGTTTCGCGGGCGTCATGCAGACGTTCGACAACACCCGCCCGTTGGTCGCCGGCATGGCCGTCGGCGTCGGCCGCGCCGCCCTCGAGGAGCTCCGCACCGTCCTCACCGACGCGGGCATCGAGATCTCCTACGACAAGCCGGCCAACAACCAGCACGCCGCCGCCGCGGAATTCCTCCGCCTGGAGGCCGACTGGGAAGCCGCCTACCTGCTGTCGCTGCGCGCGGCGTGGATGGCCGACAACAAGAAGCCCAATTCCCTCGAGGCTTCCATGTCCAAGGCCAAGGCCGGCCGCATGGGCACCGACGTCACCCTCAAGGCCGTCGAACTCGCCGGCACCACGGGTTACTCCCAGCGCACCCTCCTGGAAAAGTGGGCCCGCGACTCGAAGATCCTCGACATCTTCGAAGGCACCCAGCAGATCCAGCAGCTCATCGTGGCCCGCCGCGTGCTGGGGCTGTCAAGCGACAAGCTGAAGTAGTAAGCGCCACAACCAAAAACCCGGTGCGGGCCGCATTCTGGCCCGCACCGGGTTTCTCGATTTCGGATGCCGTGATCCGCGTCGGGTCAGATTCCGAGCGCCTTCAGCAGGCTGCCGATAACACGCGAGGGTCGCGGTGAAAGTGGCACGACGAGCTGTCGAAATGGCTGCAAGCTGGGAGTATTGGAGCTGCAGTTGCCGAAATGTGATCTACACGGATAGGTTTCGCCGGTGCGTGGATTCAGTAGGCGGATGCTATTGGGGGCCGGCGCTATTGCTGCTGGAGGGATGATGCGGGCGGGGACGGCGCGGGCGGGGGTGCCGGTGGTGGGGCCGGCATTCGATGCGCAGTATCGGGCGATCACGAAGGTGGCCGGGGGGCGGTGGCATTGCCTGGTCAGTGATTTGGGGTCGGGGAAGCCGGTTCCGGTGGTGGAGGAGGATGCGGACTTCGTCATCGAGGGGGCCAGTGTGCAGAAGCTGGCGGTGATGACCGCCCTGATGAGTGAGGTGGATGCGGGGCGGATCAAGTTGTCCGACACCACGACTCTCGATGCCGATATGGTGGCCGAGGGCAGCGGACTGTATTTGAATCAGGCGGCGTTCGGGGATCAGCTCACCGTGGCGAATCTGCTGACCACGATGTTGCAGGTTTCGGATAACACGGCGGTGCGGCTGATGTCGCGGTTCGTGTCGGGGGAACAGATCAACGCGACGTTGGATCGGCTGGGGTTCAAGGAGACCCGGGTGGTGCCGTTGCCCGGGGAGAGCCGGTTCTATCTGGGGAATACGACGGCCCGGGAGAACAACGATCTGCTGTTCCGGCTGGCGTCGGGGACGTTGTTGTCGAAGGAGTCGACGCAGGCGGTGCTGCGGATCATGACGTGGTCGGCGGTGGGGTACACCGACGGGATCCGGCGCAACATGTCCTCGGATGAGCGGGCTCGCTTCGCCACCAAACACGGTGCGTCCGAAGACAAGCGGCACGATACGGGAATTATGTTCGATGCGGCGGGGGCGCCGCTGGTGGTGTTCTCGTTCTTTGCCGATCAGGCGCCGGACGCGGACAACTACGGAGCTACGAATCCGGTGGTGGAGGCGCATGCCACCCTGGGGCGGGCGCTGTTCGACACCTATACGCATCTGTCGCCGCTGCAGTCGTTCATCGATCCGAAGAGGATCGCCTCGGGCGGGCGCTGAACGCCGAGAAGGCGGAAGCGTCAGCCCGCCAGCAGGTTTCGCATGGCGGTGAAGACCTCCGAGGCGCCGCCCAGGGACCAGCCGCCGTCGACGGGAATGACCGCGCCGTTGACGTAGGAGGCCAGCGGGGACGCCAGCCAGAGGCAGCAGTCGGCGATCTCCTGGGCGGTGCCGTAGCGGCCCATGGGAACGGATTTGGCCACGACATCGGCAAGTTCGGGGGTGGGGGCCAGCCGCGACATGCCCTCGGTGTCCTCGATGGGCCCGGGCACCACGGCGTTGACGCGGATGCCCGCGGGCGCCCACTCGATGGCCGCGACCTTGGTGAGCATGTCCACGCCCGCCTTGGCTGCGCAGGCGTGGGCCTGGAACGTCATGGGAATGGTCGACTGCGGCGCGGAGATGGTGATGACCGAGGCCCCGGGCGTACGTAGGTGCTCGCGGGCGGCGCGCAGGACATTGAAGGTGCCCTTCAGGTCGATGTCCACGACCGCGCCGAAGGCCCGCGCCGACATGGATTCCGTTGCGGCGGGGAAGTTCCCGGCCGCACCCGACACCAGCACGTCCAGCTCCCCGAGCTCGGTGCAGGTCGCGGCGAGGCCCTCGGCGACCGCCTCGTAGTCGCGCACGTCCGCGGCGAAGCCCAGGGCGGTGACCCCGCATTCACCGAGCGAGTCGACCGCCGCCCGCACCTTGTCCGGCGTACGCGAGAGCACCGCCACCGAGGCCCCCGCCAGCGCGAAGGCCCGAGCCACAACGAGATTGATGCCGCTGGTACCGCCCGCTACGAAGACCGTCCGGCCGGAGAAATCGAAGAGGTCGCTCATCTTCTGATTCTGCGGCGATCAGCACGAGAATTGGTTCGGATCTGCCCAAACCCTCAGTCGCGGAACCATCTTCCGGTCCGGCGCATGACATCCCGGCCAACGGCGGGCAAGCTGGTCATCGACCCCGATCAGGGCAAAGCCGGATCAAGTAGCAAAGGATCGACATGAGTACAGAAGACCCGCGCCGCTGGCTGATCACCGGAGCGAACAGCGGTTTCGGCGCGGCCTTCACCACGGCCGTGCTGGCCGCCGGGGACGAGGTGGTGGCCGCGGTGCGCCGCCCCGAGACCATGGCGGACGTGGTTGCCGCGCACCCGGACCGGGTGCAGGTGGTGACCCTGGACGTGCGCGACCCGGCCGCTGCCGAGCGGGCGGTGAAGGAGGCCGGGCGGATCGACGTCCTGGTCAACAATGCGGGCTACGGCATCGTCGGCGCGATCGAGGAGACCACCGAGGCCGATCTGCGTGACGCCATGGAGGTCATGTTCTTCGGCCCGCTGCGGCTGACCCAGCTGGTCCTCCCCCAGATGCGCGAGCGCCACGCGGGCGCCATCGTCCAGCTGACCAGTATGGGCGGGTTCCTGTCCTTCGCGGGCGTGGGCGCCTACAGCGCCGCCAAGGGTGCGCTGGAGCTGGCCAGTGAAGCCCTTGCCGCCGAGGTGAATCCGCTCGGCATCCAGGTGCTGATCGTCGAACCCGGGGAATTCCGAACCGGTTTCGCCAAGCCCGCCGCCCTCACCATCGGTTCCGCCATCCCGGACTACGCCGGCACCGTGGGCGCCATCCGCGACGGCCTGCCCGCCTCCGACCAACAGCAGCAGGGCGATCCCGGCAAGGCCGCGGCCGCGGTCCTCGCGGTGGTCGGCCAGGCGGACGCCCCGCTGCGGCTGCCCCTGGGCCCGGACGCGGTCGGCGCCATCCGCGGCAAGCTGGCCACCGTCGCCGCCGAGCTGGACGCCACCGCCCACCTGGGCCTGACCACCGGCTTCGACGAGGTCTGAGCCCCGATACGCGAACAGCCCGCCGAGCGGTCGGCGGGCTGTTCGCGTGAGCGCCGGATTACAGCGTGGCCAGCGACGCGCTTCCAGTGCTCATGATGGAGACGATGTTGGCGAGCGCAGCGAGCAATTCCATGGGAGTACCTCATCGGTTCGGGGAAGGGGAACCCGCAGCCTGGGCGACCTGGGTTACGGGCGAGCAATCAATAGGTGAACACCGTAGGGCGATTCGCTCAGAGTTGCCGTGTGTCTGTTGTGACCGAATTTGTGTAACGGCCGTCACAGGCCGCTGTTACGGTGACGCTACCGCCCTCGGGTCCGGGCGGTGGGCGGCTCGTCAACGGAGGTGGTCCGCATGGCCTCGGTTCTGCATTCGGCTCGGCAGCGCATGGCGCACACCGGTGAGGCGCTCAAGGGCCTGCGGCGTTTGCGGGAGCTGGGGTTGAGCGATCCCACCGATCCGGTGGGGACGGTCCGATTGCTCAGGGACGCCAGGGTTTTCGGGCCACCGGCGACTGCGGTCCGGCGCGCGGCACGCCTGTTCGGGGACCGGCCGGCCCTCGCGGACGAGCGGGGTGAGCTCACCTACCGGGAGCTGGACGAGCAGTCGAACGCGCTGGCGCGCGGTTTGCAGCGCAACGGCGTCAAACCCGGGACCGTGGTGGGCGTGCTGGCCCGCGATCACCGGGGTCTCGTGCTGACCATGGCGGCACTGGGCAAACTCGGCGCGCGGCTGGCACTGATGAACACCGGATTCGCCAAACCGCAGTTCGCCCAGGTCTGTGAGCGCGAGAACGTGCGATTCGTATTGCACGACAGCGAATTCCTCGGCCTGCTCGACGCCCTGCCCGAAAATCTTCCGCGCGTGCTGACCTGGGTCGACGAGGGCACCGAAATACCCTCCGGCGCAAAAACTCTGGACGAGCTCATCGCCGCGAACGCACCGACGCCGCTGCCCGCGCCGAAGCAGCCCGGCGGCTTCATCATCCTCACCTCGGGCACCACCGGCCTGCCCAAGGGCGCCCCGCGCGAGCGCACCGGACCGCTGTCGACGGTACAGATGGTGGACCGCATCGACTTTCCGCGGCAGGGCACGATGGTCATCGTCTCCCCCATCTTCCACTCCACCGGGTTCGCGACCTGGCTGACCGCGTGCGCCTTCGGCAACAAGGTGGTGATGGCACGCCGCTTCGACGCCGAGCGGACGCTGCGCCTGATCGCCGAGCACCGCGCCGACATGCTGGTCGCGGTGCCGACCATGCTGCATCGAATGGTGGAGCTGGACAAGGAGATTCGCCAGCAGTACGACACCTCCTCGCTGACCGGGATCGTGCTGGCCGGTTCGGCGCTGTCGCCGGAGCTGTCGGTGCGCACGACCGAGGTGTTCGGGCCGGTGCTCTACAACCTCTACGGCTCCACCGAATGCGCGATCGCCTCGGTCGCCCGGCCGGAGGACCTGGCCCTTGCGCCGGGGACGGCGGGACGGGCGCCGCTGACCTGCGAGGTGGCGCTCTTCGATGACGACGGGCAGCGCGTCCTCGCCAAGCACGTGACCGGCCGTGTCTTCATCCGCTCGGGCTCGCCGTTCAAGGGCTACACCGATGGGCGGACGAAGGAGGTCATCGACGGATACATGTCCAGCGGCGATGTCGGGCACTTCGACGATCGCGGGCTGCTGTTCATCGACGGCCGCGACGACGACATGATCGTCTCCGGCGGCGAGAACGTCTTCCCCCAGGAGGTCGAGAACCTGCTGCTGGAGCGCCCCGACGTGTTCGATGCGGCCGTGGTCGGCGTGGACGATGTCGAATTCGGTAAACGCCTGCGCGCGTTCATCGTTCCTGAGCCCGGCGCGAAGCTCGCGCCCGAGGAGATCAAGACCCATGTGAAGAACAATCTGGCCCGCTACAAGGTACCGCGGGACGTCTTCTTCCTCGACGATCTGCCGCGCAATGCCACCGGCAAACTGTTGCGCCGGGTCCTCGTGGAGTACGAGCCGCCCGTCACGAGTCGGTAGGCGACACAGCGCCAATGGCGCCCGCGACACGACGGCAATCCTGGGATCCCCACCACGAGCTGCACGGTTTATTCGTAACCGCGAGTAGCGGAGACCTCGGCCACACCCCGGCTGCCTGCGCTTGCTAGGGTTAGCACCGCACTGGATCTCGATGTTGCGGTCCGTCGGCCGACTCGTCCGGCGGGGGATCGCGGAAGGTTGTACCCATGTCACTTGCCCTTCCATCGGCTGGCACGGTTCTACGCAAGGCCGGCGATACGGCGCTCAGCGTCAATGCCATGGTCCGAGGGGGACTCTTCAATCCGCTGCGCCCTGATCACGCGGTGCGCTCGGCGCTCAATGTGCTGAAGTTCGGTCCGTTCGCGGGCGCGGTCGTGCATGCGGCCAACACCAATCCCAAGTCCGCGGCCATTGTCGACGAGCAGGGTGAGCTGACCTTCGAGCAGCTCGACCAGCAGTCCAATGCCTTCGCGCGCGGCCTCGCCGCCCAGGGCCTGGGCCCCGGCGACGTGATCGGCGTGCTGGCCCGCGACCACCGCGGCATGGTGCTGAGCCTGGTCGCCGCCGGCAAGCTGGGTGTGCGCGCGGTGCTGATGAACACCGGCTTCGCCAAGCCGCAGTTCACCGATGTGGCCGCCCGCGAGAACGTCAAGGCGGTGCTGCACGACAGCGAGTTCTTCGATCTCATGTCGGCCATCCCGGCGGAGATTCCCCGCATCCTGACCTGGGTCGACGAGAAGGACGATGCCGACCCGTCGATTCCGACCATCGAGTCGGTGGCGGCCGGGCAGTCCACCGCGGCGCTGACCCCGCCGGAGAAGCCGGGCGGCATGGTCATCCTGACCTCGGGCACCACCGGCACCCCCAAGGGCGCGCCGCGCGACAAGGTCAGCCCGTTCATCACGGCCCAGTTCCTGGATCGAATCCCGTTGCCGCGCAACAGCACCGTGGTGATGGCCGCCCCGATCTTCCACGCCACCGGCCTGTCGCAGTTCACGCTGTCGATCGCGCTGGGTAACCGGGTGGTGTTCCAGCAGCGCCGCTTCGATCCCGAACGCACGCTGGCCAATATCCAGAAGTTCCGCGCGCAGGGTCTGACCGTGGTCCCGACCATGCTGCAGCGCATTCTGGACCTGCCGGAAGAGACGCTGGCGAAGTACAACCCGGCGGAGACCCTGAAGGTCGTCTTCGCCGCCGGCTCGGCCATCCCGCCGGACGTCGTCACCCGCACCCTCGACTACTTCGGCGAGACCCTCTACAACGTGTACGGCTCCACCGAGTGCGCGGTCATGACCGTGGCCACCCCGTCGGAACTGCGCAAGGCCCCGACCACCGCGGGCAAGGCGCCGGTCGGCATCCGCGTCGCGCTCTACGACGAGAACCGCAGGCGCATCTCCGCGCCCAACGTGACCGGCACGATCTTCATCGAGAACGGGCACTCGTTCAAGCAGTACACCGACGGCCGCACCAAGGAGTATGTGGACGGCCTCATGTCCTCCGGCGATGTCGGCCACTTCGACACCGACGGGCTGCTGTTCATCGACGGCCGCGACGACGACATGATCGTCTCCGGCGGCGAGAACGTCTTCCCGCAGGAGGTCGAGAACCTGCTGTCCAACCGCCACGACATCCTGGAGGCGGCGGTCGTCGGCGTCGACGACCGCGACTTCGGAAAGCGCCTGCGCGCCATCGTGGTTCCGGGGCCCGACTCCAAGCGGGACGTGCAGGAGATCAAGGACTACGTGAAGGAGAACCTGGCGCGCTACAAGGTGCCGCGCGAGGTGATCTTCGTCGATGAGCTGCCGCGCAATGCCACCGGAAAGCTGCTGCGCAAGCCACTGATCGAGATGGACGTCACGGAGAATTAGCCAAAGCCGTTCGCACCCCGCCGGTTAACGGCAGGGTACGAGCAGGGGGCGAGATCAGCCCTGGCTATTATCAGCGCGTGACCATCGAATCCGGCCGCTCTACAGCGCATTCCCGCAGCGATGCTGCGGTATTGCGCGGTGGGGCGGCCGGTTCGGTATCCGGGGCGCTCGCGGTGGCCGCGCACGGCTGGATCTCGGGGGCCGCGCCCCTGGAGTCCGGTCCGCTGACGCTGCTGGTCGCCGCCTCGGCGGCGGTAGGCGCGGTGGTCGCGAGCGTGCACACGCTGCGCACCACGGCGCTGGGACTGTTGGTCGCGCTGATCGGCGGGCAATTCCTGGGTCATTTCAGCATGATGTGGGGCTCGCCGGGCAGCATGCACCACCACCATCACAATGCCTCGATGTGGAGTCCTGCCATGCTGGCCGCGCACATCGTGGCGGCGTGCGCAGCCGCCGTGGTCATTCTGGGCGCGGAGGCGGCCTATCGGATCGGCACCACGGTGCTGTCCCGGGCGCTGCCGCTGCCGATTTCACTGCCGGTGCTCACCGGGCAGCCGCTGCTGCCCATCCCGCACCGGGACCTGGTCGTACTGCGCATCTTCGCGGCCGACGTATTCCGCACTCGCGGACCGCCCGCACTCGTTCGAGGCTGATTCCCTTCTTCTCACACCCGGGCACACGGACTTTCGCGTCGTGTGACTTCGCTGTACGCCCGCGGCCGTCGCGGTGGCGTCATGCGCGTCCGGGCATCCCCATGACCGCTGTGCGCACGCGGTGGCAGTCGCGTGCGCACCATGAGGGGGTCATGGTGTGCCCTGACATGCGTCGCCTCGACGTGTTCGCTCCCCGGTACCGCGTGTCCCCGGGTGTTCCCTCGAACCCGAAAGATCGCTGGTGACAATCACTGACAGCGGTGTCGATACGACACCGCCGCCCTCCCATACCCGGACGACGGAGCCGCCGCAGTCCGGGCGGCCACCGAAACGCGGCGCGGGCAATGCCTTTCAGGCGCTCATGCTGCGACTGCACTTCTATGCCGGCGTCTTCGTGGCGCCGTTCATCCTGATCGCGGCCGTGACCGGTGCGCTGTACGCGATCTCGCCGACGCTGGAGACCATCACCTCCAGCGGCCTGCTGCACACCGATTCGACCGGGCCGGCCAAGCCATTGCGGGAGCAGGTCGCCGCCGGGCAGGCGGCCGAGCCGAACCTGGCACTGGTGGCGGTGGCCCCGGGACAGCACGCCGGTGAGACCACGCGCGTGCTCTTCAGCGATCCGTCGCTGGGCGAATCCGAGCGGCGGGCGGTGTTCGTCGACCCGGTGACCGCACAGCCGGTGGGCGACAGCGTCGTCTACGGCAGCTCGGGCGCGCTGCCCATGCGCACCTGGATCGACCAGCTGCACAAGGATCTGCACCTGGGCACGTTCGGCCGCTACTACAGCGAGATCGCGGCCTCCTGGCTGTGGCTGGTGGCGCTGGCCGGGCTGGCGCTCTGGTACCGGCGGGTGCGGGCGCGGCGCGAGAAGCGTTCGGCCGGTTGGCTGCTGCGGCCGGATCGGTCGCAGCCGCGAGCCCGGACACTGAATTGGCATGCGGTGGTGGGTGTCTGGATCCTGCCGGTGCTCCTGTTGCTGTCGGTCACCGGTATGACCTGGTCGAAGTACGCGGGTGAGAACGTCACCCAGCTGCGGCAGGCGATGAGCTGGACCACGCCTGCGGTGAGCGCCAAGCTGCCCGGGACGACCGGTCCGGCCATGTCCGCGGGCGGTGAACACGATCACCACGGTGGCGGTGCGGCCGTGGCCATGCCTCCCGCCGACAAGGCGGCGCTGGTCGACACCGTGTACGGCGTCGCCCGGGCCAATGGCCTGACCGGGCCCCTGGAGATCGGCATTCCGGCCGAGGGGGGCATGGCCTTCGTGGCGCAGGAGTTGCGCCGCCCCGGCCAGTACACCCGTGATGCCATCGCGGTGGACGGCCTGACCGGCAATGTCACCGACAAGCTGCCGTACTCCGATTGGCCGCTCATGGCCAAGCTCACCAACTGGGGCATCCAGTTCCACATGGGCCTGATGTTCGGCCTGGCCAATCAGCTGTTGCTGCTGGTCATCATGGCCGGGCTGGTCACGGTGATCGTGCGCGGCTACCTCATGTGGTGGCGGCGCCGCCCGACCAAGGAGTCGAGGCTCGGCGCGGGCAAGGCCCCGCGCCGGGCACTGGCGCAGACCCCGCTGATCGTTCTGGCGCCGTTGGCAGCGGCCGCCGCGGTGGTCGGCTGGTTCGCCCCCATGATCGGCATTCCGCTGCTGGGCTTCCTGGTGATCGACGTGCTGGTGGGTGTGGGAGCCCGCCTGCGCGCCACCGCCTAGTTCACGAGAACCGCTGAGCGACACGGCCTCCGGGCCGTGCCGCCGGCCGGTCACATCCTTTCGCGACTCACGCGCATAGCAGAGCCGCGCCATTCGTGCGGACCCTGACCCGCACTGACGAGAGACGAAACCTCATGAAGCTTAACAAGTTCGCCGTGTCCGCCGCCCTCGTGACGACCGCGCTCGGGGTCACCGCCGGAACCGTGAACGCCGCACCCGCCCAGTCCGACGCGGGTGTCATCAACTACACCGCCACCACCGGCGAGAGGGACCTGACCATCCGCACGGATGCCGGGTCGCTGGTGGTGGACAACGGTGTGCTGAGGATCGAGGCCGCCGACGGGACCACGGTCGCAGGCACCGAATTGTCGTTCCGGTTGGACGATTTCGTCTTCCCGATCGCCGCCGATATCCACGACCGCGTCGCCACGCTCACCCCGCAGTTCGACGCCGCGCACGCGATGTACCGGCCGGTCGCGCTGCCCTTCGAGAACAGCGCCCCCTGGAAGTCGGACTACGAGCGGGAACAGGCCGCCTGGAGCCGCATGACCAGCACCCTCTCCATGGGCGCCACCGTCGGCACCCTGGCCGGCGGCCTCGGCGGTGCCGCTCTCGGCTGCCTACTGGGCGCCGTCGGAGCCGCCGGCCTGGTCGCCCTCGGCTCCGCAGGCGTGCTCGCCGCCATGTTCGTCCCGCTCCTCGGCGCAGGCGGCACGGGCTGCCTCATCGGCGCAGCCGCCGTAGGCTTCCTCGGCACCATCGCCGGTCAGCTCTTCGTCACCGCCCCGGTAGCCATCGCCGCCGCAGTCCAGTACTTCACAACCATCACCCAGCCGTCGATCACGGCCGCAAAGTAACCCGAAACCCGTTGCCGCCGACCGATCCACCGTCTTCACGATCGGCCGGCGGCACCGCGCTACGGTTTCGCCGCCGCAATGAACAGCGCGTTGCCCGGCGGAGGGTTACCGCTCGAGTCCGGCCGTACGTGGATCCTGTTACGGCGGAAAGCCTCCAACGACGAGTTGGATGTACAGCGCGGTCGGCCTCTTACACGACGTCGGGTCCAGGAAGGCGGTGGGCGCCGGCGGAGGGGGCCACCGTGTAGTCGCGGGGCGGGGGGAATCCCTTGGTGGCGAAGGATTCTCGGATGGCCGTGACAATGGTGGGGGTGTCGTCGCGGTCGGTGAGGGCGAGGATGCTGCCGCCGAAGCCGGCGCCGGTCATGCGGGCGCCGTGGGCGCCGGCGGTCAGGGCCGTCTCTACGGCGATGTTCAGGGGTGGGGAGGAGACTTCGAAGTCGTCGCGGAGGGATTGGTGGGCGGCGGTGAGGAGGGGGGCGATGGCGCGAGGGTCGGCGCCTGTGCGCAATTGTTCGGCTATTTGCAGAACACGGGCGTTTTCGGTGATCACGTGGCGGGCGCGGCGGCGGAGGAGCGGGTCGGTGAGGCGGTCGGCTTCGGCGGCGAAGGGGATGTCGCGGAGGGCGGGGACGCCCAGTTGGGCTGCGGCGGCGGCACATTCGGCGCGGCGGGCGGCGTAGTCGCTGTCCACCAGGCGGTGGGGGATGCCGGTGTCGATGATGAGCAGCGTCAGGCCGAAGGCGGCCAGGTCGAAGGGGATTTGTTCGGTGGCTCCCGTGCGGGTGTCGAGGAAGAGGAGGTGGCCCGGGATACAGAGGAGAGAAGCGGACTGGTCGAGGGTGCCGGTGGGTACACCGGCGTAGACGTTTTCGGCGGTGCGGGCGATGTCGATGAGCTCGGTGTCGGTGGTGGTGGGGGCGAACAGGTCCCGCAGGGCGATGGCGACCGAACAGGACAGGGCGGCCGAGGAGGACAGGCCCGCGCCGATCGGGACGGTGCCGTCGAGGTCGAGGTGGACGCCGGACACCTCGTGGCCACCGCGCTCGAATTCGCGGATGACGCCGAGCGGGTAGCGCGACCAGGCGGGGAATTCGGACCAGCCGCCGGCGCCGAGGGCGGCCGTGGTGGTATCGACGGAGTCACCGGGCGCCTGCCGGGATCTCACCTGCACCACACCGCCCGGTCCGGCCGCCGCGGTGCAGGTGACACCCAGCGGCAGGGCCATTGGCAGCACGTAGCCGTCGTTGTAGTCGGTGTGCTCACCGATGAGATTCACCCGGCCCGGGGCCCACCAGCGTCCCGCCGTCGATTCCACTTCCGGCTCCTGTTCACAGGGTCGCGCAGGCCGTACGGTTCGATTCGCTGGGGAGCATAACGAGTCTCGCGGAAAGCGGTCCTACGGGTTCGCCGAACTCCGCTCCGGAGCGGCCGTTTTCATGTCATGATCGGTTCGGTTGCCCAGATAGTGGCAGCGCCTTTCTCTACCGGGCACTCTGCCACCGCTGCGCGGGACCTATGCTCGTACCGCAACACTCGGTTGATGATCGGCGGTGTCTTTTCGAGTACTGCTCGGACAAGGGGGGCTGGTGGGAACGGACGCACAACCGGCCGAACGGTCTGGTCCGCGCTTCAAAATCTGCTGGCGCACCGCGCTGTTCATCGGTGGCGTACTCATTCTCGGCCTGCCCATGGTGGTCAGTACCCGCGCGGTGGCCCTGGGCACCCTGTTCGTGTCGGTGGCCATCAGCCTCACCATGATCGGTCTCGGCGTGCGCAGGTACAGCCCCCGCCATCCCCTGCCCTGGTATCTGCTGTCCGCGTCCGCCGTGCAATTCGCCATCGGCACCGGGCTGCGCCACATCTCCGAATCGCAGCGCCACCCCTTCGACGATCTGTTCACCCTCAGCGGGTACTGCTGCGTCGGCGTGGCCGCGGTGCTGTGGCTGCGCCCGCGGCAGAACAGCGCCGATCATGATCTGCTACTGGACTCCGGGCTGATCGGCCTGGGCGCGCTGCTGCTGTCGTGGACATTCCTCATCTCACCGGTGCTGCACATGACGCACCACACCCACTTCACCACCATCACCTCGGTCGCGGATCCGATCGTGGATGCCCTGCTGCTCACGGTGATCGTGCACTCGGTGATCACCTCGGCGCGCTCGGAAACCTCGCTGCGTCTGGTGCATCTGGCCATGCTGGTGATTCTGGCCGGTGACCTGGCCTACAACCTGGAGACCGCGGGCTCGGCGGTCTTCGGCCGCCAGATCCAGCTGCTGCCACTGCAACTGGGCTTCACGCTGATCGGCGCGGCCGCCCTGCACCCGAGCATGATGGTCCTCGGCGAGCCGCGCGACATCCATCCGCACCGGTCCCGGCAGCGCGCCAGCATCATCGCCATCGTCATGATCGTGGCCTCGCTGGTGCCGGTGGTGGGCTCCAGCCTCGACACACTCGACCGCGTCGTGGTGTCCTCGCTGTTCGCCCTACTACTAGCGGGCGTACTGCTACGCAGTGAACGCGCCATCGAACGCAGCGCCCGCAGCGAACGGCGCGCGCAGTATCAGGCAGACCACGACATGCTCACCGGACTCCTGAACCGCGCCGCCCTGCTGCGGGCGCTGCATCGTAATCGGGAGCGTTGGGCCGGACAGCCTTTGGCCCTGCTGTTCATCGACCTCGACGGCTTCAAGCGGGTCAACGACAATTACGGTCACGCGGTGGGTGACGAGCTCATCGCCAATGCCGCCGCCCGCATCCGCCGCGTGATCCGCCGCGATGACGCGGCCGCCCGCTACGGCGGCGACGAATTCGTGGTGCTCGCCCCGCTGGCGCAGCAGCAGGCCCGTCAGCTGGCGGAGCGGCTGCTGGCCACCCTGGGGGAACCGTTCGAGCTGAGCGCGGCCGAGGTGCGCATCGCGGCCAGCATCGGAATCGCCTGCACCAAGCCGCGTGAGACCGAGACCACGGTCTACGAGCTACTGCGCGAGGCGGATTCGGCCATGTATCACGCCAAGGAATACTCCCTCGGCTACATCTTCCACGACGACCTGCGCCGCAACCGTCCCGAATCCGGTTCTCGCACCTGGCAGCGCGAATCCGCGGTGTGACCCGGAAGCGGCCCAGCCCCACACGAAAAGGGTTGGGCCACCGGTCCTCGCGCCGGAATTACCCGCGCGGAATCGCGTCAGGCCAGGTCTTCGAGTAGCCGACGGGCCGATTCGAGTTCGGCCTGCAACTGCGCGACCTTGGCCTGCTGGGCGGCACGGACCGACTCGTGGATGGAGTCGACGACCTCGGCGAATTCGGGATGGAGAATCTTGGCGGCCTGGGCCACAGCGGAACTCGTGACCGGCAGACCCTTGATGGTGCGCTTCTTGCCGTTCACCACATCGAGGGTCCACTCCCCCTCGGCGGTGCCGCTGAGGGTGACCGTCACCTCCGGAGTCTTCGGCTTCTTCGCGGCGGCGGTGCTGGCGGCATTGCGAGCCGGACGCGACGCGGCGGGCTTGGCCTTGGCCTCGGGCACGGAATCCGCAGCCGGCTGCGGGGTCTCGACCTTGGCTTCCGGAGCGGGCGAAGCGCTCGGCGCGGTGGCCGGCATCGTCACGGGAGACGACATCGTCACGGTGGGTTCCTTCCTGGTTGCCGTTTTCGGTTGAGCTCCGGCCGGTTTGGCCGGGTTCTGCCGGGCCGGTTTGGTCAGGGTCACCTCGGTGGGACCGAAGGACAGCACATCCTTCGAGCCCGTCGGCTTCACCTGCAGGAAATCCCCCTCGGACGGATCCCCGAGGGACATCACCTTTCCGGAACGGCCTTCCGGGACGCCGACCGCCACTGCGGTGAACCACACTATTGGTGGTCGGCCCGCGTCGATTTCCGCGGCGATCTGCCGAATTTCGGTATCCGACAAGGGCTGTGGCTTGGTACGGGTCGACATGGGGCACTCCGGGCGGACGGGGCGGACATCTGCGTGCCAAGAGCATGCACCATGGCACCGACAAATCCACATCCGGAGAACGCACATGGTCACCGCCCGAGAGCCAGTGAACCGTCAGCTATTCCTACTGGTGCGGCCCACGGAGCATGGCCGGCGCTGGTGATCCTAAGCGTCCGCCCCTGTCCCCGCGCAACTTTCGAGGCAGCGCAACCGCCCGGTCGCCCGATTCGCGAGTATCGGTCAGAGTTGCTCGACCCCGCGCAGCACACACCGGACGGTCTGTGGCCGCGACACCGGATCCAGCCGCGTCTCCGTGGTGAAGTCCTGCGTCGAGCCCGGCGCCACCAGTACCTCGGTGCGTGTCCGTTCCAGATCGGTGGACTCCGGCGACATGAAACTGATCACCACCAGATACCGGTGCTCCACCACATCCCGATTGCTCACCACCGCCGTCGCCTGCCAGCCCGCCGAGGTCCCCGCGCAGGCGGTGACGAAGGCGCTGCGCTGCATCTCGCCGGTATCGGTGGACGCCATCTCGCTCGACTGGCGTTCGTGCGCGGCATCGGTGTGGCCGGAGTGAGCGCATCCGGTCAGCAGCGCCGCACATCCCGAGACGACACCGACGAGACCTCGGCCGGGGGTGATCATGAATCTCCCATTCCACCGCGCACTTCCGCCCCCGCACTCCTGTTGCGGCTGATTAGCCGCGCGCCGAGAGTACCCCAGCTCGAACGCGTGTCGTCACATGACGGCATGGGCGTGTCGTACCCGGAAACCGGCCGTATGCTCGCCTTTCGCGCGCCCGCGCGGACCTGCCTACGATCGATCGGGTGAAGGTTCTTGGAGCATGCCCACTCGACTGCCCGGACGCCTGCTCCTGGGTGGTGGACGTACAGGACGGCCGGGCGACCGGCCTGCGCGGCAACCGTGCGCACCCGGTCACCCGGGGCGCACTGTGCGTGAAGGTGAACCGCTACCTCGACCAGGTCCACTCTCCCGAGCGCCTCACCCGGCCATTGCGCCGGGTCGGCCACAAGGGCGAGGGCCGCTTCGAGCCGATCACCTGGGACGAGGCGCTCGACGAGATCGCCACCCGGCTCACCGGCATCATCACCGAGTACGGCGGCGAGGCCGTCTGGCCCTTCCACGGCACCGGGAGCCTCGGCTACATCCAAGGACTGGAGGGCTTTTCCGGCCGGCGATTCTTCAATGCGCTCGGCGCCTCCCTGCACGACCCGACCATCTGCTCCATCGCGGGCAGCACGGGGCTGAAATACACCCTGGGCACCGCGGGCGGCATGGACCCGGAGGAGCTGGCGCAGTCGCGGCTGATCCTGTTGTGGGGCACCAATCCGCTCAGCTCCGGCCATCATGTCTGGAAGTTCATCCAGGACAGCGGCGCGTACACGGTGGCCATCGATCCGGTGCGCACCCGCACCGCCGAACGCTGTGACGAGCACCTGGCCCCGCTCCCCGGCACCGACGCGGTGCTGGCGCTGGGCCTCATGCACGTCGTCGTAGGGCTGGGGGCCGAGGACACCGAATTCCTGGAAGCCCGCACCGAGGGCTGGCCCGAATTCCGTGACCGCATAGCGCAGTACCCGCCGGAGCGGGTCGCCGAGATCACCGGGCTGCCGGTGGAACGCATCGTGGCCCTGGGCGAACGCATCGCCCGCACCCGGCCCACGGCCATTCGCGCCTCGCAGGGGATGCAGCGGCACGCGGGCGGCGGGATGGCGCTGCGCACCCTGGCCTGCCTGCCCGGCGTCACCGGCGACTGGGCGATTCCCGGTGGCGGACTGCACTATTCGACCAGCGGGCACTTCCGGCTCGACACCCCCGCGCTGATGCGGTTCGACCTGCTGCCGCATCCGGTCCGGACGCTCTCCATGACCCGCATGGGCGAGGTGTTGCTGGACACCGACGGGCCGCCGGTCAAGGCGCTGTTCGTGATCGCGGCGAATCCGGTGGGCTCCAATCCCGATCAGCGCCGCGTGATCGAGGGCCTGTCCCGCGAGGACCTGTTCACCGTTGTCCTGGAACACTTTCCGACCGACACGGTCGACTACGCCGATATCGTCCTCCCGGCCACCATGCAACCCGAGCACCTCGATGTGCTGGCCGCGTACGGCAATCTCTATCTGGTCTGGAACGAACCGGCCGTTTCCCCGCCCGGCGAATGTCTGCCCACCACCGAGACCTTCCGCCGGCTGGCCCGGCGCCTGGGGCTGACCGAACCGGCGCTGTACGAGTCGGATGAAGACCTCGCGAACCAGCTGTTGAAACAGTACGACGTCGATCGGTTGCGCGCCGACGGCTTCCTGAAGATCGATCCGCGCCCGGTGCCCGTGGACAAGCTCCGGTTCGTGTCGGACCGCGCCGCGCGGGCGGGCCACGATCCGCTGGCCGGGTACACCCCGCCAGCCGATCCGGGCGACGGGCTGGTGCTGATCTCCGCGGCGTCGCACTACTTCCTGAATACCAGCTTCGGCATCGATCCCGAATTACGCAGGCGCGCGGGCGAACCGACCGTTACCCTGCATCCCGATGACGCGGCAGCGCGCGGCATCACGGACGGCGATCCGGTCACCGTCCACAACGGCCGCGGCTCCTTCGAGGCCGTCGCCGAGGTCTCCGACCGGGTCCGGCCCGGTGTCGCCGCGACCACGAAGGGCCGCTGGGCCAAGCACTCCGGCGGTTCGACGGTGAATGCCACGGTCGCGGAACGTGATTCGGACTTCGGTGGCGGCGCGGTGTTCCACGACAACCGGGTATCGATCACCCCGCGCCGCTGACGGAACGGCGGCGTCGGGTCAGGACGCGGCGTCGAGGGTCTCGAGGACCCGCCGCGCCTGGTAGTCCGCACCGAGCTGGTTGGGGTGGAACGGCACCGCGAGCCCGACCGGGCTGCCAGAGAACGGCAGCAGCCCCTCCACCCAGCGGGTGCCGACGGGCTGGCAGGCGTCGTGCCCGGAGCTGCCGCCGTAGGTGTCGACGAACTCGACTCGGGTCTCGGCGGCCACCCGCCCGAGCATGTCGTGCAGTTCGATCAGCTTCTGTCCCAGCCAGATGGCGTCGGCGTCGGAGATGGGGATCTCCGGCCAGCAACCGCCGACGAGGCCGATGCCCTCGAAGTAGTCGAGCAACAGGATGCGGGCGTGCGGGGCGCGCTCGCGAATGCCGGCGATGGTGGCGGCCACCCGGGATTCGGTGCGGACGATGTTCTGCGACATCCGGTCGGCGCCGTTCACCACCATCTCGTTCAGACACGGGCTGACGGCCGGATCGACTGTGATGCAGTCGGTGACGGTGGCCGCGAGATTGGCGTCATTGCCGCCGATTTCGAGGGTGACCAGGTCGGTGTTCTCGGTCAGCCGGTCGAACTGCGGCGCGTTGTCGCCGAGTGCGGTGTGCTGCGGCCGGGTCATGTCGGCGGTGACCGCGCCGGCGCAGGTGGCGTCGCGGAACACCGGCACGGCCAGGGCCGCGGCGACCTGCTTGGCGTAATTGTGGACGCTCTGCACGCAGGGCGCCGGGGTGAAGGCGGTGGTGAGCTGGCTCAGGGTGGCGTCGGCGGCCCAGGAATCGCCCAGGGCCACATACTCGTTGACGGCTGCGCCGGTCTTGGGGGAGGCTGGTGCGGCCTGGGCGGCGGCGGGCACGATAGCGGCGAGGGCGGCCACGGTCAGCAGCGCACGCGAGGTCTTCATGTCTGTTCTCCCCTCAACCAGCCCAATACCGAATGTTGTACCGTATTCAGATCGGAAACCCAACAGCGACACGACCGTGGCGCGCGGTGAATTGAAACAATCCCTACTCGCAACCTCTCCCGGCCGGGCTCAGACCCGATCCACCGACTCCCAGCGCTCCCGCTCCGGCGACTGCACCCGTTCGTAGCCCAGCCGGACATCGTGGGCGACCTCGCCATCGGCGACCGTAACCCGGCTGAACACCGCCGGATATCCCCGGGCCATCACGGTGTAGCGCCCCTCCGCCAGATCCGGCACGGCATAGCGTCCGGTGTCGTCGGTGCGGGTCACGGCGATCAGATCCCCGGCCTCGTCCAGCACCGTGATCTGGGCATCGGGCACACCGTGCCCGCGGTCGTTGCAGGCCGATCCGGCCAGCACCGCGCGCGGCGCCAATTCGATGTCGTGGCGCAGCATTCCGCTGCCCGGCACGGTCAGGGTGACCGCGGAGGGACGCATGTGATCGGCCACCGCGACCAGCGTGTAGGTGCCGGCCAGCACGCCGCGGCAGATGAAATCGCCCTCCGGGGTGGTGATCGTCGAGCCGACCACGTCGCCGAACGCGTCGGTGAGGGTGACGGTCGCATCGCCCAGCGGCGCACCGCGTCCCACCGACCGCACCACGCCCGACACCTCACCGGATCCGAACAGGGCCACATCCAGGCGGTGCGGGCGGCGGCCGACCGAGATGGTCACCGCGGCGGGCTGATACCCGAACGCCGACACGATCAGTACATAGCCGCCCGCCCGCGGAACCCCGATGACATAGCCGCCGTCGGGCTCGCCGACGGCTCGCGAAACCTGGCGTCCGCGTTGGTCGATGAGGGTGAGCACGGCGTTGGGCACCGACTGGCCGTCCTCGCGGTGCACACACCCCGACACCGACAGCCCCGACCGCTCGACGAAATGCAATTCCGGCTCCGGCTCGGGCTCGAGTTCGGGTTCGGGTTCGGGTTCGGGTTCGGCGATCTCCTCCATGACCGGCGTCGGAACATCCTGCAGCGGAATCTCTTTCATGAACATGAGCACGAACGCCGCCACCACCGCCACTGCGGCCGCCACGAAGAAAACCCCGCCCATGGCGTGGGTGAAGCCGGCCAGGATGGGTACGCGCAGCTGGTCCGGCAGTGCCGCGATGCCGCTGGTGTTGCTCTGGATCCGGCCCAGCTGCCCGGCGTCGAATCCCGGGGGCAGCTGTCCACCGAAGGCCGCCAGGATCTTACGCGGCAGCAGGTTGAACAGAATGGTCAGGAACACCGCGACGCCGAGCGTGCCGCCCATCTGTCGGAAGAAGGTGGCCGACGCGGTGGACACACCCATATCCGAGCGCGGCCCCGCGTTCTGCGCCGCGATGATGAGCGTCTGCATGCACCCGCCGAGGCCGAAACCGATGATGCCGCAGTACAGCAGCGGCTGCCACAGCGGGCTGTCGTAGTGCACGAACGCGAACAGCACGGACCCGGCGGCGATCACCAGTGAGCCGAGGATCGGCAGCGCCTTGTAGCGCCCGGTGAATTTGGTGATGAGCCCGGACAATTGCGCGCCCAGCATGATGCCCACCACCAGCGGCAGCATGAAGAGCCCGGAGCGCGTGGGCGAATATCCGCGTACCACCTGGAAATACAGCGGCACCAGCACGATCGCGCCGAACATGGCGACACCGACGATGAACCCGCCGAGGATGGCGATGCTGAAGGTGCGATTCGCGAACAGCCGCAGCGGAATCAGCGCGCTGCCCTTCATGCGGAATTCGACGATCAGGAACAGCACCAGACCGGCCGCCGCGATGCCGTAGCAGAGCAGCGCGCGATGGGAGCCCCAGCCCCAGTCCCGGCCCTGCTGGGCGACGATGAGCAGTGGAACCGTGCCCGCCGCAAGGGTTATCGCCCCCAGCCAGTCGGTGCGGTGGCGGTGCCGCGCGAAGGGCACGTCCAGCACCTTGCCGACCACGATCAGCGCCAGCACCCCGATCGGCACGTTCACCAGGAACACCCAGCGCCAGCCCGCGAGCCCGAGAATGTGGTCGGCATTGGAGAAGAAGCCGCCCAGTACCGGCCCCAGCACCGTGGCGATGCCGAAGACCATCATGAAATAGCCCTGGTACCTGACCCTTTCGCGGGGCGGCACGATATCGCCGATGATGGTGAAGGCCAGCGACATGAGCCCGCCCGCGCCGACGCCCTGCAGCGCACGGAATCCCGCGAGCTGGTACATGGAGGTGGCGAAGGTGCAGCACACCGAGCCGATCACGAAGACGCCGATGGCAATGAGGTAGCAGGGTTTTCGGCCGTAGATGTCGGCGAGCTTGCCGTAGAGCGGCGTCGAGATGGTGGCGGTGATGAGGTAGGCCGTGGTGGCCCAGGCCTGTTTGTCGAAGCCGTGCAGGCTGTTGGCGATGCGGACGATCGCCACGCTCACGATGTTCTGGTCCAGCGCCGCCAGGAAGACGCCCAGCAGCAGGCCGGACAGGATGGTCATGATCTGACGGTGCGACAGCGTTCTCTCGATCGGCGCTGCCCTGTCGCTCGGTGCCGGGGCGACCCGGACCGGCGCCGCCACCCGCGGCGGGGTGGACACCGATGTCTGGGTGGAGATGTTGGTCATGTTTGGGGCCCTTGTCGGATTTCGACTGTCCGTACGTGCGGTACTACTCGAAAAGACCTCGCCATGAAGCAATTCGAGCAGCCTACTCCCGCCGATCGGGGCCCCTCACACGAGGTGGTGGTTACGTCTCCGTTTGCGCGTAGAGCGGAATACCGGTGTGGAAGAAGCGAATGAGCCGCCCGATGCGCACGCAGTGGTCGGCCCCGCGCTCGTAGTGGTGGGCCAGCAAGGCGATGTCGATGGCCATGGCCGACCCGTGCGGCCAGCCATCATCGGCCGCCAACTCCACCAGCCGGCCGCGCAGCCGCTCCAGGTTCTCGTCGCGCGGCACCAGTGCGCGATCGCGCGGCGGGTTCTGCGCCGCAATGACTTTGCCCGCCAGATCGGTGAGATCGGTGACTGCGGCGGACATTTCCGCGAGCAGGTCGAGCACGTGCTCCGGGGCCACCGCATTCGGGTAGCGGCGCACCACTACATCGGCCACCCGGCTCAGGGCGCGGCTGACCGCCAGCAGGTCGTCGGCGATCTGCATGGCCGTCACCACCTGGCGCAGGTCGCGGGCCACCGGCGCCTCCAGGGCGAGCAGGATGACCGACCGGTCCTCACATTTCGCGTGCTCGATCTCCACCTGCTCTTCGAGCGCGAACACCTCGTAGGCGGCGGTCAGGTCGCTGCCGAGGAGCGCCGCCGCGGCCCGCTCGGAGGCCTCATGTGTCAGCCGCGCCATATGCGCGAGCTCATCGGTCAGCGCTATCAGCTCGCTGGAGAATTTCGTGCGCACTCGCATATCTTGGCCGCCCACCCGCATGCCTGCACACTATCGCGGCAAAACCTTTATCCCCGAACGGCTCTCGATTCTCTTCCCGAGGTAAAAACAGACCGCCCAGTCGGACGCGAGCCGGCTCCCGATGGTCACCACCTGCTCGAATACCGTGCTGCGCCAGAGGAACAACGGACCCGTGGCCACCAGAGTTGCCCCAGCGCGCTCTCATAGCCGTCGGACACCCACGTGTCGGCCATGGCCTACTGCTCGGCTGCGGGGCCGTTGTCGGTGCGGTGCAGTACCCAGGTGCCGCGGCCGGCGGCCTTGGCGCGGTACAGGCCGGCATCGGCGTCGTCCAACAGCTTTTCGGCATTCGCGCCGGCAACCGGGGTGACAACGGCGCCGATGCTGGCCGAAATCGACAGCAGATCGCTGGGACCGACCGGAACCGGGTCTCGCAGTGTGGCGAGCATGGTCTCGGCGGCCGCGTGGGCGGTGTCGTCGTCGCAGGGCGGTGCGAGTAGTGCGACGAACTCGTCTCCTCCGATGCGGGCCGGCGTGACCGTGGGCGAGGTCAGGGTCGCGTCGAGCCTGCGGCCGACCTCCGCCAGCACGCTGTCTCCCGTGTGGTGGCCGTAGCGGTCGTTGATCAGCTTGAACGCGTCGAGATCGAGGAAGCACAAACCGATCTGATCGTCGGGCCGGGCCGCCGCGACAATGGCCTCCAACTGCTCGAGCAGGTAATGACGATTCGGCAGACCCGTCAACGGGTCGTGACGAGCCTCCCACCACAGTTTCTGCTGCATAGCTCGCCGTTCGGTGATGTCCTCCCCGACGGCGAGCACGCGCACCTCACGTCCGTCCGCGTCGTGCACCAGCGTCATCGTCCATGCACCCCAGCAGACGCTGCCGTCGGGGCGACAGAAGCGGCCTTCCAAGTGCGCGGTGCCGCTTCTGCGCTTGAGCAAACCGACGACCGCGTGACGGAGTTTGTCGCGGTCTTCGGGGTGCATCAAGTCCAGAGCGGACACTCCCGGCAGGTCCTCCTGGTTCATCCCGACCATCCGTGCCGTCGTGGCATTGGCCTCGAGCGTGATGCCGTAGTCGTCGTAGAGCGCGATAGCCACCGCCGCGTTGTCGAACACCACGCGGAAGCGTTGCTCGGCAGCCTCCTGGCTGCGGGCGTGGACGTCCAGCAGCTCGGTGGTGTAGCCGCGGCCCAGCTCTCCCAAGAGTGCGCCGAACCGCTGCGCTCGATCCGGCCGCTGTGACCGCTCCAGCAAACCGGCCAGCACCGCCGCGGTCGGGGTCATCATGGCGGGGACCGTCAGGTTCGACTGGACCATTTCGACCCCGACTCGGCATGCGGGCGACGGGTCGAACGCCTCAGCCGACAAGGCAGCTTCCAGCTCGACGATCCATCTTGTCGTCAACTGGCGGATGTCGTGCGGCACCGATGCCGGCACGCCATCGCAATCGACCAGGGCCGCCGACCATTCCCGCGCCATGTCTGCAACCTCACGACCGTCCATCCGTGAGGACCTTCCTCCATAGCCGGACCATCGTGGTCCAGCACTTCCCCCCACTCGCTAACAATGAGCATACGAAAGAACCGCTGTGCCCGGTTCGGTGCCGGCCGCAACCGGCCGAAGAGGGCGGCCGAGCTAGGCCGGCGCGGGCTCGGCCGCGGGCTGCACCCGGGCCCGGGCGGTGCCGAGGATCGAGCCCAGGATCACCAGCGGGAAGCCGATCGCCATGCCCGCGGTGAGGGACTCGTCCAGCAGCGAGACGCCGATCAGCAGTGCCACCGCGGGATTGATGTAGGTGATGACGGTGGCGCGCGACGGGCCGACCTCGCCGATCAGGGCGAAGAAGACCACGAAGGCCAGCGCGGTGCAGATCAGGCCCAGGCCCACCACCGACCAGCTCGCCCCGGCGGGGAAGCGAGAAGGCATGCGCCACAGCGCGAACGGCAGATAGATGGCGGCGGCGAAGATCAGCGACCCGGTCACCACGCCGATCGGCGGCAGCTCGGCCAGCTTGCGGTCGATGATGATCGGACCCAGCGCGTAACCGACGACACTCACGCCGATGGCCGCCAGCGCACTCAGATTCGAGACGTCGATATCCAGACCGACCAGGGCGGTCACGCCCGCGAAGCCGATCACCAGGCCGAGAATGCGCCGCGGGTCGAGGCGCTCGTGCCCGAGGCGGGTGGTGAGCACGATGGCGATCAGGGGCACCGCCGCGATCAGCAGGCCCACCGTGGAGCTGGTCAGCCTGGTCTCGGCGCGCCCGATGAGCAGCCACGGACCGGTGATCTCGACGATCGTATACGCCAGCACCCAGCGCCAGTGCCGCAGTGCCGGCCGCAGCACCCGGGTGGACAGCGCGATGGGCAACAGCACCAGCGCACCCAGGAGGGTCCGCCCGAAGGCCACGAACACCGGATCGAAATCCCGCACCGCGACCCGGATCATGGCGTACGGCACACCCCAGATGACACCCATGCCCAGGAACAGCAGCCAGCCGCGCTTGCTCACCGCCCCACCCCGCAACCTCGTCGCACGTCGCGCTCCTTCCGAATCCCCGGGAGCGTAAGCCACGCCGCCGACACGTAGGCCACGAGTAGCGGCAAAAAATTTCCCAGCGAGCAATATTGCCCATCAGGCACGTTTTGCGCATACTGGAGTCATGCCGGACGAACAGCCCCTCGGTCTCCGCGAACGCAAGAAGCTCGACACCCGCAAAGCCTTGAGCGACGCGGCACTTCAGCTCATGTTCGAGCGCGGCCTGGAGAACGTGGTGCGCGAGGACATCGCCGCCCGCGCGGGAGTGTCCGTGCGCACCTTCAACAACTACTTCTCCGGCAAGTACGACGCACTCGCCTACCGGCACCTGGCCCGAATCAGCAGCGCCGTCGAGATTCTGCGCTCCCGCCCGGCGAACGAGCCGCTGTGGGAGTCGCTTACGGCGGCACTGCTCGAGCCGCTCGAGGCGGAACTCGCCGAGTCGCCCGGGTATCTGCCCTCCGCCACGGAGCTCGCCGAGGTCCGGAAACTGGTGGCCGCCCCCGAGACTCGGGCCCTGCTGTCCAAGGGTGTCGAGGACAACCTCATCACCGCCATCGCCGAACGCACCGGCACCGACCCGGAACTCGACCTGTACCCCCGGCTGGTGGCCGGAGCGGCGGGCGCCGCGCTGCAGGCCGCCTTCGAGGTCTATGTGCGCACGGCCCCGGCCGTCCCCGTCACCCATCTGCTCCGGCAGGCCCTGACCGCGCTCGCGGCGGGCCTGCCGAAACCACCGGCATAGCAGCGCCGCTCTCGCCGGTTTCTCCAAATACCCTCAACGACAAGAGGTTTATTTGCCATGCCCGAAAACATCGTCGACATCGTCATTGCCGGAGCCGGACCCAACGGTCTGATGCTCGCCTGCGAACTCGCACTCGCCGGCCTCCGCCCGATCGTGCTGGATCGACTACCCGCACCCAGCCCCGAGCCCAAGGCCAACGGCCTGGCCGGGCAGGTGGTCCGGGTCCTGGATATGCGGGGGCTGTACGGCGCGTTCAGCGGCAGTCCATCCGCACCGGCCCCGACGCCGCGCTACATCTTCGGCGGCCTGCCCCTGGATCTCACTGCCGTACAACCGAATCCGGTGCACGTCGTCTTCAAGCCGCAGCCGGAGATGGTGGAAATCCTCACCAAGCGCGCCATCGACCTCGGCGTGGACCTGCGCTGGGGACACGAGCTGACCGACATCGATCCCGCCCGTGACCAGGTCACGGTCACGGTGTCCGCGCCCGACGGGCCCTACCCGTTGACCGCCCGCTTCCTGGTCGGGGCGGACGGCGGTAAGAGCCTGGTGCGCAAGCGGATCGGGATCGAATTCCCGGGCATCACCTCCGACGGGCACGTCAGCCGGGTCGGCCATGCCACCCTGCCCGGCGAGTTCCGTTCCGGCGACGGCGGCATCGAGATTCCCGGGGTGGGCCGATTCGGACTCGGCCATCATCGGCTCGAACGCGGCATCTTCATCTACGCCGAACTCGATCCGGGCCGGCCGATCATCGGAACCATGGAATTCCAAGGCGGCGAGCAGTTTTCCGACGACGAGCCCCTGACCTTCGAGGAACTGCGCGAGAGCGTCGAGCGCGTCCTCGGCGCCCCGCTGCCCATCACGCCGCCGCCCGGCCCGGGTCCGCACACGCTGCGCCGCACGATCGGCCAGAACACCCGGGTAGCGCAGCACTACCGGCAGGGCGCCGTCCTCCTGCTCGGCGATGCCGCACACGTGCATTCGGCGATGGGCGGCCCCGGGCTGAACCTCGGCCTGCAGGACACCGTCAACCTCGGCTGGAAGCTCGCGGCCGAAATCCGGGGCTGGGCGCCCGAGGGCCTGCTCGACACCTACGAGTCCGAACGCCACCCGGTGGCCGAACGCGTGGTGATGTACTCGCTCTCCCAGGCGGCTCTGGTCTCCCCCGGTCCGGAAATCACCGCTCTCCGAGAGCTTTTCGGCGAACTGCTGCGGCTCCCGGCAGCGGCCGCCCATATCGCCGGGCTGCTGGCGGGCTCGGACATCCGCTACGACGTCGGCGACGATCATCGGCTGTCCGGCTACTTCTTCCCCGACTGTGCCCTCGAAACAGCCGGCGGCCCAACCCGGATCGCTGAACTCCTGCGCGACGCCCGCCCCCTCCTGGTGACCTTCGACACCGCCCTCGATCCGGTCGCCGCCGCGGCGGGCTGGACCGACCGCGTCACACCCATCGCCGCCACCGCCACCGCCACCGACGCCCCCGTCGCGGCACTGCTGATCCGCCCGGACGGCTACGTGGCCTGGGCGACCGACGACGTCACCCCGGCCGCTCAGGAGGGCCTCCGGAACGCCCTGCATCGATGGTTCGGCGCACCCGCTCTGCACGGCTCGACCGCATAGCGGCGTCGTGCGGGCTCGATCAGGCATCGCCGCCGAAGGCAAGGCAGCCAACCCGGTCGAGCCCGTCGGCACCGTCGCCCGCGGTGTCCTGGGAATCCGCGTGCGGTCGAACTAGAGTCCTCCCATGGCGACATCGGTGGCTGGCGGTAACGGGGCGGCGGAGGCCGGGCATGCCGCCCGGAAGCAGGTGCCACGACGATCGCTCGGTGAGTGGAAGCCCGCGGCGGATCGGGAGGATCCGGTGGCGGTGCTGGAGCGTCAGGCCGCGACCCGGGTGCCCGAGTTGGTGGAGATCCGGTACGCGCGGATGGCGGCCGGGCGGTTCCCGTTCTATCGGGGTGCCCCGGCGATCATGGCGGCCGATCTGGCGAGCGGGCCGAACACCGGGCTCAACGTGCAGTTGTGCGGGGACGCGCACCTGTCGAACTTCGGGTTGTTCGCCTCGCCGGAGCGGTCACTCGTGTTCGACGTCAACGACTTCGACGAAACCCTGCCCGGGCCGTTCGAATGGGATGTGAAGCGGCTGGCGGCCAGCGTGGCGGTGGCGGCGCGGGCCAATGGGTGCGACGACGCCGAGGCGAGCGGGGCGGCGGTCGCGGCGGCGCAGGCCTATCGCGAGTCCATGGTGCGGCTGGCGGGTCTGGGCGAGACCGACGTCTGGTACGAGATGGTGGCCGCCGAACAGGTTGCCGAGCTGCTGCACCCGCGCGACCGCAAGCAGACGGAGAAGGTGATCAGCCGGGCGCGGGCCCGCACCAGCCTGCAGGCGCTGGACAAGCTCACCGAACCCGGGCCCGACGGCGCGCCGCGCATCAAGGCCGAGCCGCCGCTGCTCAGGCCGGTACCGAAAGAGCTGCACACCGAACTGCTCTCGGTGCTCTCGAACTACCGGGACACGCTGCCGGAGGAGCGCCGGGTGCTGCTGGATCGGTACGAACTGCGGGATATCGCCATGAAAGTCGTGGGCGTGGGCAGCGTAGGCACGCGCTGCTTCATCGCGCTGCTCACCGGGCGCAATACCGGCGATCCGCTCTTCCTCCAGGTGAAGCAGGCCGAGAATTCGGTACTGGCCACGCACCTGCGGAACAGCCGGTTCCAGCATCAAGGGCATCGGGTGGTGCACGGGCAGCGGCTCACCCAGTCGGCCGGTGACATCTTCCTGGGCTGGGCGACCGGCTCCGATGGGCTGTTCTACTACTGGCGGCAGCTGCGAGACATGAAGGGCTCCTTGGTCATCGACGAGATGTCGGCGGCGCAGCTGCGGCAGTACGCGAGCCTGTGCGGGCACACGCTGGCGCGTGGCCACGCGCGATCGGGAGATCGGGTGGCCATCGCCGCGTATCTCGGCAGCAACGACGTCTTCGACCAGGCCATGGGGGCCTTCGCGCTGGCCTACGCCGATCAGACGGCGGCCGATCACGAATCCCTGCTCGCCGCCATCGAATCCGGTCGCGTCACCGCTGCCGAAAATCTCGCGCCGGAAAAGAACGGGCAATAGGCGGGCCGGGCGCTACTCCGGGTTGACGGCGATCACCAGCTTGCCGGTCGAGGAGCGGCCCGCCATCAACCGGTGTGCGTCCGCGGCCTCGGCGAGCGGGAACTCGGCGGTGATGGGCAGCCGCACCTTGCCGGAGGTGGCCAATTCGAAGGCGTGCGAGGCGATCTCGTGTAGAACGTCCGGGGCCTCGACACTCAGGCCGAGAATGGAGAACCCGGCCACCGAGCGGCCCTGCGGGTAGAGGTCGGGCGCGCCGACCTGCCACGGTCCCGCACCGCCCGCATTGCCGAAGGAGACCAGGCGGCCGAAGCGGGCCAGGGAATCCAGTGTGCGGCGCAGGGTTTCGCCGCCGATGGACTCGAGCGCGAGGTCCACGCCGCGACCGCCGGTGGCGGCGGCGACCTCCGCATCGAAGGATTCGTTCAGAAATGCTGCGTCATAACCGTATTCGCTGGCGTACTCGGCCTTGGCCGGGCTGGACACCACGCCGTACACCGCGCCCGCGCCCGCGAGCTTGGCGATCTGCGCGACCACAGTGCCGACGCCGCCCGCCGCGGCCTGCACCAGCATGGTCTCCCCCGGCTGCAGGCGGCCGACGGTGTGCACCAGGGCGTAGGCGGTCGGCAGCACCGTGGGAAGCGTTGCGGCGGTGCGCAGATCGACGCCCTCCGGTACCGGGAACACCATCGCGGCCGAGACCACCGCGACATCGGCGTACGCGCCGCCCTCGGTGATGGCGGCCACCGGCTGGCCGACCCGCAAGCCCTCGACGCCCTCGCCCACGGCCCGGACCCGCCCGGACAATTCCAGGCCCGGCACGAACGGCAGCCCCGGCACCCGATAGCCCACGGCCCGCGCCTGCAGATCGGCGAAATTCACTCCGACATAGGCCACGTCGATGGATACCTGCCCGGCCCCCGGTTCCGGCACCGCGAGCTCCACCGGCCGCAGGACCTCCGGTCCGCCGAATTCGTCGAATCGAATCGCACGCATGCCGCCACACTCCCTCTCCGCCCTCTCTCCGAGCGGGTCGAACCACATCATCCGAACGCCGGACGCACCGCCTTGCAGCATCGGGGCGTCACCGGCTATTCCGCATGCTGCCCTTCAAGTCTCACTCCCGCCACCCGGTCCAGTGCAACACCGGTACCCGGTGCGAGCGCCCTTCGCCGGCCAGAGCGGTGAGCCCTCCTCGGTCCCGGCAATCGGCCCTCGCCCCCCTGGTCCGGTGAGACCCGTCGATCCGAACGATAGGCCCCCGTCAGCCAGAGCGATTGGCGTTGCGGGCGGTGCCGCGGTGGGCGGTGACCGTGGTGGGGTCCTCGGGCCAGGAGTGTTTCGGGTAGCGTCCGCGCAGGTCGGCGCGGACCTGGGGCCAGCCGGTGCGCCAGAAGGACGGCAGGTCGGCGGTGACGGCCACCGGGCGCTGGGCCGGGGACAGCAGGTGCAGCAGGATCGAGGCGCGGCCGCCGGCCAGGCGGGGCGGCTCGGTCCAGCCGAAGATCTCCTGCACCTTGACCGCGAGCACCGGCGGGTCCGCGGAGTAGTCGAGGCGGACGCGGCTGCCGGAGGGGACCTCCAGGCGTTCGGGGGCGAGCTCGTCCAGGCGTGCGGCCTCTGGCCACGGGAGCAGGCGGCGCAACGCCTGACCGGCGTCGGCGCGCTCCAGGTCGGCGCGGCGGCGGGCGGTGGAAAGTTCGGGGGCGAGCCAGGTTCCGGCGGCGGCCAGCAGGGTTGCGTCATCGACAGCGGGCCAGGGCGCGCCGAGGGTGCGGTGCAGGAAGTCCAGGCGCTGCCGCAAGCTGCGGGCATCCTCGTCCCAGCGCAGCAGGTCCAGACCGGTGGCGCGCAGTCCGCACAGCAGGGCGGCCGACACCAGGCTCGGATCCGGCTCTCTGAGCGGCTGCTCCGAGAGCACGATCGCGCCGAGGCGCCGCACCCGGCGGGCCACCAGATCGCCGTCGGCCCAATCGACCTCGTCGGCGGTCTCCAGGAGGTTCGCGGCGGCCCGGCGGGCGAGCTGCTCATCGGCCTTGGCGGCCAGCCGGATTCGCCCCTCGGCCCGACCCGGGTCGCGCCCGGCCACCGCGATGGCGAGCCATTCGGCATCGCCCAGCCCGCTGCCCGGCGGCAGGGTCACCGCGGTGCCGCCCGCCATCAGGTAACTGGCCGAACCAGGGGCGCGGCGGCGGGCCAGCCGCTCCGGATAGGCCAGTGCCGCAACGAGGGCCGGGTCGTCCACGCCGTCGCCCTCGACGAGTTTCGCCAGCCGCTGTGCCTCCCGCTGCCAGCGGGCGGGCCGGTCGCCGCGCAGGCTCCGCAGCGCCGCGACCAGATCGATACCGGGAGCGAGGGAATCGTCATCGAGCAGCGCAACCACCTCGGCGGCCGCCCGCGCCCCCACCTCGCGCGCCCCGTCGAGCAGTGCGCGCGCCAGACGCGGATGCAATCCGACGGCCGCCATGCGCCGTCCCCGATCCGTCACCGCCCCATGGTCATCCACCGCGTCGAGTGCCCGCAGCACCGCCCGCCCTGCCGCCAGGCCACCCGCCGGCGGGGCGTCCCACCAGGCCAGCGCCTGCCCGTCGACGGTGCCCCAGCACGCCAATTCCAAGGCCAGCCGGGTCAGATCGGCGGTGCGGATCTCCGGTTCCGGATACGCGGGCAGTGTCGCGTGCTCGTATTCCGGCCAGCACCGCCACGCCCACCCCGGGCCTTCGCGGCCCGCGCGCCCGGCCCGCTGCTCGGCCACCGCGGCCGAAACCCGAACGGTCGCAAGCCCGGACAGCCCGCGCCGATGATCGATGCGCGGCACCCGAGCCAGCCCCGAGTCCACCACCGCCCGCACCCCCGGGACGGTCAGACTGGATTCGGCCACCGCCGTGGACAGCACTACCCGCCGCCGCGCGCCCGGCCGCAGCGCCGCATCCTGGGCCGCGGCGGACAGCCTGCCGTGCAAGGGCATCACGTCCACGTCGGGCAGTCCCGACAACAGGTCGGCGGTCCGGCGGATCTCCCCGGCTCCGGGCAGGAAGACCAGCACATCGCCGGCGCTGCCCGCCAATGCCTGGCGGGTCACCCGCGCCACCTGCTGCTCGATCCGCTCCCGGGCCGCCGGCGGCACGTACTCCAGCTCGACCGGATAGGCCCGGCCCCGCACCTCCAGCACCGGCGCGGCGGGCTCCCCCTCGCCGCCCAGCAGCGCCGAAAGCCGGTCCGCCGCAACGGTCGCCGAGGTTGCCAGCACCCGCAGGTCCGGCCGCAGTCCGGCCCGGGCATCCAACAGCAGGGCCAGCAGCAGATCCGCGTCCAGGTGGCGTTCGTGGCACTCGTCCATGACCACCACGTCGACCCCGGCCAGCTCCGGATCGTTCTGCAGCCGCCGCACCAGCAGCCCGGAGGTCACCACCTCGATCCGAGTCCCGGCCCCCATCTTCCGGTCCCCGCGCACCGCATACCCGACCGTCTCCCCGACCCGCTCGCCCAGCAGCGCCGCCATTCGCGCGGCCGCCGCCCGCGCCGCCAGCCTGCGTGGCTCCGCCACCACCACCCGTCCGCCGGTGGTCGCGGCCAGGGCCAGCGGAACCAGCGTCGTCTTGCCGGTTCCAGGCGGCGCGACCAGCACGGCGGTCCCGCACTCGCCCAGGGTGGCCGCGATGCGGTCCAGAGCCGGGCGGACGGGGAGGTCGGGAAGATCAGGCAGCTTCATTACCGCTCAGTCTGCCGCCCCGGCGACGCGCCGCCGCCACCGGAGTGGGCGGCGACGGCCCGGAACGACCGATACTGTGACCGGTTCGTACCGCTACGTGTAGCGGGCGGAACCGAACTCGGGTGAGTCAGTCGATCGTGGATGAGGAGCCGCACACCACATGGGAATTCGATCCCGCCGCCGGTCGAGTCATTCCGGATTCCCTGCGGCGCCAGCCCTCTCGGGCGTCGTCGCACTGGGTGCGATGCTGCTGCCCGCGCCGCCCGCCGGGGCCGCGCCGCATCCGTGGGCGCCCGCGCCGGTGAACGGCTGCGGCGAGACCGGATTCGACCCGCTGGATCGCCGAGCGGACCCGAACAGCTCCCAGCCGCAGGGCAATCAGACCATCAAGATCCCGATCCCGGTGCCCCAGATCGTCACCGTCCAGGTGCCGGGCCCGAAGCCCGACGACACCCGCGTCGATCCGGTCGCGCTGCCGTCCGATCCCTGCGCCAACCCGTGCCCGGACGTCCGCGACACCGTCCCGGCCCCGGCGAATCGGCCCGGCGGCGGCAGCGTGTCGCTGCCGCAGGTCGAGATCACCACCGAGCCCGAACCCATCCCGATCGTGGTGCCGGGCGGCGATCCACCCGAACCCCAGGCCGCGCCCACCGTGGCCGTCCAGCCCGCCGCGCCCGCGCCCGTGGCCGCGGCGGTGGACGCGCCGCGGGTGGATTCGGTCCAGCTGGTCAATCAGGTCACCGGGCAGGGATCGATCAATCGCACCGATATGCGCTGGTCGGTCGACGGCACCGACCTCGGGCTCATGTGGGAGACCAAGCCCGGCCAGGTCGCCGTCATGTTCGGCGACACCTTCGGCAAGGGCTGGAAACCCACCGGCGCCGGCACCGACCAGCAGGACTGGCGCAGCAATGTGCTGGCCTACAGCAGCACTCGCGATCTGTCGCAGGGTCTGATCCTCGACGACTTCGTGCAGAACAGCCGCTGCCACGCCGCCGAACTGCTCGACAGCCGCAAGATCAAGAACTTCGAGACCACCACCATCCCGACCTCGGGATTCGCCATCGGCGACCGCCAGTACCTGACCTACATGTCGGTCAACCACTGGTCCAGGATCCCCGGCATGTGGTGGACCAACCACGGCGGCATCGCCTGGTCCGACGACAACGGCCGAACCTGGACCAAATCACAGTGGGCCCGCTGGGACAACATGTTCGGACTCGGCCGATTCCAGGTCGCCACCATGGTTCCGCACGGCGACTACGTCTACATGTTCGGGACACCCAACGGCCGCCTCGGCGTCATCGGCCTCGCCCGTGTCCCCGCCGACCAGGTTCTCGACAAGTCCGCGTACCAGTACTGGATCGACGGCACCTGGACCCCCGCCGACGGCTCCAACGAATTGCTCGCCACCCCACTGGTTTCCGGCACCGCCAGCGAACTGTCCATCCACTACGACCCCGAGTCCAACCTGTGGCGGATGGTCTACCTCGACGTCACCCGCAACCAGATCGTCCTCCGCACCGCCGCCGAACCCCAGGGCGCCTGGTCGGATCCGACCCCGCTGCTCGGCACCGACGACTACCCCACCGCCTATGGCGGCTTCATCCACCCCTGGTCCACCGCCAAGGACCTCTACTTCACCATCTCCACCTGGAACAGCTACAACGTCTACCTCATGCACGCGACGCTGAAGTGATACCGACCCGCTGAGCACTCCCGTTCGATTGCCGCTAGGTGTCGGTTGCGCGACGGAACGGTGGAGGTCCCGTCCGGCGTCGTGATCTTGATAGCCGGCGGCGCGATGCTGACACGTCCGAGCCAGTTCGGGCTCAGGTCGAAGGGAGCGGGCGATGGGGTTGCGGCGTCGTCAGATATTGACCGGGATCTTGGGGCTGGGCGGCCTGTTCGTCGCCAGCAGCGTGCCGTACCGGGGCAACGGGCTGCTCCCGCGCGCCTGGCGGCCCGCGGCCATCGTGTTTCCGCCCGTGGCCGCCGGGCGCGCGTTGAGTCCGCGCCAACTCGGCCGGGTCGGTGTTCTCAACGGCACCTTGACCTCGGTCTCCTGGATCGACGAAGCCGGTCGAGCGCTACCGGGCGCGCTCTCCGCGGATCGCCGGGCCTGGATCAGTTCCGAACCACTTGGCTACGGTCACACCTATACGGCGTCGGTGGTGGCGAACGGCGAGACCGGACACGTCGACGCCACCGCCGTCTTCACCACTGTCCGGCCCGACAGGCTGACCAGCGTCTCCTTCCGCTCGAACAATCTCCTCGACATCCAGGACGGCGAAACCTACGGCATCGGCCTGGTGCTGGTCGCGCACTTCGACGAGGCCGTCGACCGCGCCGCCGCGGAACGCACCCTCCGGGTCACCACCGAGCCGCCCGTGCCGGGCGCGTGGTACTGGCTCGACGACCACAACGCGCACTGGCGTCCGGAGAACTATCACACGCCCGGCACCCGAATCACGGTGGCGGCGAACCTGTTCGGCACCCGCCTCGGCGACGGCCTGTATGGCCAGGACGACCAGCGGGTCTCCGTCGTGATCGGCCCCTCCCACCTCGCCATCGCCGACGACAACACCAAACACATCGAGGTCTTCGAGAACGGCAACCTGATCCGCACCATGCCCACGTCCATGGGCCGGGGCGGCACCGCCGTGGTGGGCGGGCGGGTGTTGTCGTTCTGGACCCATCCCGGGGTCTACACCGTGCTCGACAAGAACAGCGTCGTCAGCATGGACTCCTCCAGCTACGGCCTGCCCGTCAACTCCGGCCTCGGCTACCGCGAACTCATCAAGAATGCCGTCCGCATCAGCCATGACGGCATCTACCTGCACGAACTCGCCGCGACGGTCTGGGCGCAGGGCAATACCAACGTCTCACACGGCTGCCTCAACCTCAGTCCCGCGGACGCCGCCTGGTTCTTCGACTTCGCCAATCCCGGCGATGTGGTCGAGGTCCGCAATACCGGTGGCGATGCCCTCGACATCGGGCAGGGCGGAGACTGGACCATCCTCTGGCCGGACTGGCAGCGCGGCAGCGCCCTGGCCTGAGGGCCGTCAACGGTCGGCGGGCAGGAAGTCGCAGCCGGGTGGCGGGGTCGCCGGGCGCCGGGCCGCGAGTCCCGCGATCCTCTCCCGCAGCGCCCTGCTGGGCATCGAGCCTCCATTCCGCGTCCGCTTCGAAGTATGTGCGGACCCACCCCTCGTTGGGCCCGGACCGGGCAAATCTATCGGTGTTCCCGTGGCCGGACGGGGATGGAACGCGCCTGATAGGGGACATTTTGCGCCAAAGTGCATGATTCGATCCGCATGACTCGACGAAGAGTGGCGGCCAGATCACGTTCACGGTAAGTCGCTGGCGTGGACGCTGCCGAAACACGTTGAATCGGAGCATGAGTGAGATCACCAGTCCGGCCCGGCTCCGTGAACTACTGGGTGCACCGAGCGAGCGGGCGGTCAAGAAGGAACGGGTCACATTGCATCCGCACGACCGCGAGTGGATCTCGTTGTCCCCGTTCATCGTGCTGTCCACCAGCGATGCCGACGGGAACTGCGACGCCTCACCGAAGGGCGATCCGGCCGGGTTCGTGAAGGTGCTCGACGACACCACCCTCGCCATCCCCGAACGGCCCGGCAACCGGCGCGCCGACGGGTATCTCAATATCCTCGCCAATCCGCACATCGGCGTGCTGTTCCTGATCCCGCGCCGCGGCGAGACCCTGCGCGTCAACGGGCGCGCCCGCCTGGTCGAGGACGCGCCCTACTTCGACGACATGGTCATCAAGGGCCACCGGCCGATCCTGGCCATCGAGGTGCAGATCGAGCAGATCTTCTTCCACTGCGCCAAATCCATTCTGCGCAGCGACCTGTGGAAGCCGGAGAAGTGGGCCGCCGACACCCTCCCCGCCCAGGCCCAGATAGTGAAAGACCTCCAGCCGACCGGGCAGGACTCGCTCGAGCAGCTGGAGAACTTCTATGCGGACCAGTATTCGAACCGGCTCTATAACGCCTGAACCCCAGCGCCGCGATCGGTCACGCTGCGGGCCAATCGTTCTCGGTCGCGGCGGCCTTACCCGAGCAGCCCCGGAACCGGTGGTTCCGGGGCCGGGAGCGAACGTCCTACGAAGTGGCCAGGGAGCCCAGGAAACTCAGCAGTATCTGCGCGTCGTCGCCGTAGTCGACGTGGGCCTTCGAGGCGTAGAAGGTGGCCATGTCGACGCCTTGGCGGCTCAGTTCCAGCAGATCGTTGATGCTGTCGACGCCGCCGATGCTGAGCAGGGTTTGCGCGGCTACGCGGAGATCACCCCGTACGGCGTTGGAGAGCGGGCCGAGCACGGAGCCGGCCAGGTCGAGTCCGGCCGGGGCGAGGGTCGCCACTTCGGCAGCCGCGCCGCGCGCGTCGTTGCGGGTGAGGGATTCGACTGCACGCCAGAGGGTTTCCTGCATTCGGCCGACATTCCCCGCGATGCGCAGGATGTCGATCTGGGTCAGGGCATCGGCGATCACGCTGGCAGCGGCGGTCCAGCCCGACGGGTCGATGGCAGCGGCCGCACGGATGACCGAGCCGATGAGAGGCAGGTCCACGCCCGCGGCCGCCTGGACCATCGGAGCCAGGGCCGTATTGAGGTTGCTCGCGATCTCGTGTGCACTTGTGATGTCGCCCGCTTGGATCAGATCGGGGAGGTTGGTGAGGCTTTGGAGAATGGCGGGCAGGTTCGCGGCGGTCGCCGTCCAGCCGGCACCGACCTTCACGGCCTGCGCGAGGAGTGTGCTGGGATCCGTGCCCGCCGGAATCAGGGATGCGATCATCGCGGAGTCGCCGCTGAGCACCCGGCCGAGCGCCGAGAGGAACGGGGACGTGGCGGCATTGAGCGAGCAGTACAGATCGCCTTCGACGCACAGGGTGCGCACCCGATCGGTCAGCGCACCGAAATCCTGACTGCGCGTCCCCGCGATGCCGTGACCGGGTTGCGGGTCGCCCAGCGAGAGTGTGGTTCTCGGATCGCGATGCGGATCGGCCAGCAGCCCCACGCCGACCACCCGATCGGCGCTGATCGGCCCCTCGCCATTGCCGATCTCGGTCGCGAGATCGCCGATCCCGTCCGCGCCCTGGCTGTAGCCGGCGAGGAAGACTCGCGTCGAACTACACAGGCTGCTCGCCATCTGGTGCAGCCGGGATTCGAGCGTGCTCAGGGATTGCGCATAGCTCAGCCCTTGATCGAAAGCGCTCGCCGCATACGGGGCATAGAGCACAGTGATGTCACTGCCGTACTGCCGTTGCAGCCCATCGCCGATCGGCCTGAGCATGCCGACCGGCACTGTCGGATCCGCATCGAAACGCGTCTCCCAGGTCCCCGGCGCGAAAATCGCCGTATACGGGGTGCAGGGCAGCGCACCGTGCGTCTCCGCCCGCGCATCGCCGACCACCGTGGTTCCGACCGTGACGCCCGCGGCAACCAAGATCGCCGCGCACGCTGTCGCCAGCCTGCTCATTGTCCAATTCCTCTGGTGCCGAAGGTGTTTCGGGCCGGTGCGGCGGCAGGTCCTCGTTCCGCTGCGCAGTCATGGACAATTCTCGCCACTCGCGGTCGGTTTCGCAGGCTTTTCAGACACATAATCGTTTCAGACCACGTCAGGGCCACCGACGACCACGCCGAGCAGGCGGACAGCGAAAGGGCCCCGGAGAGAATCTCTCCGGGCCCTTCATTTGTAGCGGGGACACGCCGCCGAACCCGAAAGAAGTTGACACGCAACCACCGACGGCGCAGCTAACGCTCGGTCACCTCGAGGTGTCGCCCATAGTACTTGTGCGGGTTCAAGTCCCGCCTCGCGCACTTCTCTCTCCCCGGTCCACCGTCCCGCCGCAGATTCCTTCCGAATCCAGCTGCACAGCAGCGTGCTTCAGATTTCGGCAACCTTCTGCCGACCTCGGCCGCGGCGGGGCGGAGTCGCGGTCCGGTTCGTCATGCCAGGACGGCGGCGCAGGCAGCGCCGAATGGGATTGGGCGCGGACGACACACGTCACGCGGGCTGTGCAGATCCGCGATTCGGAGTCGTCCTTGATCAGGACTTCGTAACTCACCAGCGTTCGGCCACCGTGCAACTGTGTTGCCACGGCCGTGACATGGCCCGACACTGCCGACCGGTGATGCGAGGCGTTCAGTTCGATGCCGACCGCCGACCGCCCGGGCCCGGCGTGCAAAGCCGCGGCGATCGAGGCGGCGGTCTCGGCCAGCACACAGGACGCACCGCCGTGCAACAGGCCGTATGGCTGGGTATTGCCCGCGACCGGCATTCGCAGCACCGTCCGGGCCGGACCGGCTTCGAGCACCTCGATGCGCATGTATTCCGATAGCGCGCCCGCCCCGGCGACGCCCATGCGCCGCCATACTGCCGCGTCGTCTCGGGTGCCGGCCGGTTCGCTTATGACGCTGCCCTAGATTCCTCGGCCGCCACGAACGCCGCCAATCGCCCGACACCGGCCCGGATCTCCTCGGGAGTGACGGCGCTGCAGGACAATCGGATCCCGTGACTACCCGCGCCATCACGGTGGAAGTAGTTCATCGGCGTCCACAGCACCCGATGCTCACGGGCGGAGCGCTCGAGTGCGGCGTCGTCCGCGGTGAACGGCACGGTGAGGACGACGAAGAAGCCACCGTCGGGCCGGTTCCAGGCTATGTCGGCGCGGCCCTCGAATCGGTCGGCCAGTAGATCCAGCAGGAGCTGGAGATTCTGCGTGTACAACTTGGCGGCGTCCGCGTTCGAGTCACGCAAACGGCATCCGTTCGCGATCAGCATGCCGCCGATCACCGCCTGGCTCACCGCGGAGGTGTTCACGGTGACCATGCTCTTGATCTTCGAAAGTTCCTGGGCCAGTGTCGTTCTCCGGCCGTGCGCGCCCGACACCGGCTGATCGGCCAGCACGTATCCGACCCTGGCGCCCGGCATACAGGTCTTGGCGAACGACCCTATATAGATGACCCGGTGGTCACTGTCCAGGGCCTTGAGCGTCGGACGCGCCTCGCCCACCCGGCGGAAGAAACCGTACGGATTGTCCTCGATGACAAGCAGTTCGGCGGCCGCTGCGACCTCGAGCAGCCGCAGCCGCGCCGCGGTCGGCAGGCTGGCACCGGTCGGGTTCGCGAAATCCGGCACCAGATACAGCGCACGGGGTCGCTTGCCCCGCGCCCGGATCTCGGCCGAGATCCGTTCCAGCTCCGCGAGTTCCATCCCATCGGTACCTTCGGGCACCGCCACCGTCTCGATATCGAGCAACCGCGCCACCCCGGTGATCCCGACATAACACGGTGAGGAGACGAGCAGCACGTCTTCGGGAGAGCCGAACAGGGCCCGCAGGACCAGCAGCATGCCCTCTTGCGCGCCGACCGTCACCACAACGTTGTCCGGATCGACGGCGATGCCCTCGTCGTTGGCCACCGTACGAGCGATCAAGCGGTGGATCTGACCGTTGGTGCGGCCGTACTGGAAGAGCTCGGCGGCGATCCGCTCCGGCGAAAAACCTTCTTGCTCAGCCAGATACGACGTATACACCTCCAGATACCGGGAAACGTCCGTCGCCCGGAATTCCCCTTCGGACGGGCGCCCCGGCGCGAAGGAGATCGCATCCGGGTAGCGCTCGACCACCTCGTTGAGGAAGTTCATCGCGCTCAACGCCGGATCGCTCAGGCTGGCGTGCAGTTCCGAGAGCGGCAATGCGGCATTCACAGGCCGGCCCCGATCTGTTCGAAGACTCCGCGCAGATGACCGGCCACCTGCGCGACGGCCGCACGTGCCGCGTCGAGTTCACCGCTCATGGTGAAGAATCCGTGCATCACGCCCTCGTACCGCCGATGGAACACCGGCACGCCGGCCGCGGCGAGCCGATCGGCGTATTCCTCGCCTTCATCGCGCAACGGGTCATATTCAGCGGTGAGCACGAGCGCCGGAGGCAGACCACTGTGATCGGCGGCGAGCAGCGGCGACGCCAGCGGGTTGCGGCCGGCGGCCGGGTCGGCGAGATAATGACTCCAGTACCAGCGCACGGAATTCCGATTGAAGAACACCCGATCCTCCGGGCGGACATCGGATTCGGTATTCCCGTCGTATCGGGTGTTCGGGTATATCAGGACCTGGGACGCGATGGCCGGGCCACCGCTGTCGCGGGCCAGCAGGCTGACTGCCGCGGCCAGATTCCCGCCCGCGCTGTCCCCGGCGACGGCCAGCCGGCCCGCGTCCACGCCGAGGCCGGCCGCATTCGCCGCCACCCAGCGCACGCCCGCCGCGCAATCCAGCACTGCCGCGGGGAACTTGTGCTCCGGCGCGAGCCGATAACCGATCGAGACGGTCACGCAGCCAACGGCATTGGTCAGCGTGCGGCACAGGGCATCACAGGTCTCCAGACTGCCCAGCGTCCATCCACCGCCGAAGAAGTACACGAGCACCGGTAACGGACCGTCTGCCGCCACCGCCGGCTTGTACACCCGGATCGGCAGGGGTCCTTCCGGTCCGGAAATAACGGCGTTGGTGACACTGTGTACCGGTTCCGGCTCACCCCGGGAGTTTCGGATCGCGGCGATATCCGCGGCCCGCGCCTGTGCCAGGCTCAGGGTGTAGAGCGGCGGCACCTGCGCCGCGACCAAACGGTCCCGCAGAGCCCGCACTTGCGGATGAAGTGACATGTTCCTGCTCCTGTCGCGAGACGGAATTTCAGACCGCGAGCTCGACCAGCCCATCGGTGATCACGAAGTCGTCGCCACGCGCGGTCTCGAAGGCGTAGCGAGCGAGAGCGTCCGACCCTTCCTTGCGCCAGATGCGGGTTTCCAGGCCGTCGCCGGGCAGCACGGGCTTCCAGAATCGGCCCGCGAATCGCCTGATCCGGTGGACATCCGAGTCGCCCACCCGGGTCAGCACCGCCCACGAGGTGAAGGCCAGCGTGCACATGCCGTGGGCGATGATGCCGGGCAGACCGGCGGCCCGGGCGATCTCCTCGTCGAGATGGATGCGCAGTGGATCGCCCGACACCGGTGCGTAGCGGGCCGGCTGGTCGGCGTCGACCCGCTGGGGCACCACCACCTCCGGCGGGCGGCGGCGCAGGGTCGGATCGAAGCGGTGCAGCGGGGCCCGCTCGCCGACCTGGTCACCGGCGTCGAATCCGGGGAAGACGAAGGTGGCGTACTGCTCGTTGACCAGTTCGCCGGCGTCGTCCCGGCATTCGACCCGGGCCAGCGCCCGAGTGCCGGTGCCGAAACCGGTATAGCCCGCGAGCATTCCGCGGGTCCGCAGCACATCGCCCGGCCGGATCGGCCGATGGAATCGGAAGTCCTGTGCGCCCTGCACCATGCCCGCCAGCGCGGCGGGCGGGCTGACCGAGATGGTGGCCGTCTTCATCAGCTCGAAGCCCGGTACCGCGGCGAACATGGGCGAGGCGATGTCGCCGGCACGGTGCGCGGGGATCGGGTCGTTGGTGGCGGCGGCGTAGGCGGCGAGGTGTTCGCGGGTGACGGTGAACACCGCGGCATCGGACCAGACGCCGACCGCCCCGCCGGCGAAGGCCATCAGTGGAATGGTCGGCATTCGCTGGAAGTTCATGCGCCGGACTCCTTTTCATCGAAGAGCCCGTGACGGTCCGGCAATTCCTCGGCAGCCTTCGCCGCCGCGGCGCGGGCTCGTGCCTGCGGCGTGAGCGTCGCGGCCGCCGCGCGCGCGTACGCGCCCGCGTCCTCGTCCAGCGCCTGGACGACGTGCAGCAGTTCGGCCCAGGCGTCGCCGGTGGCCGCCGCGCCGACGAGAGCGTCGATGGTGGCGCGTGGCATCCGGCCGACCAGTCGCCGGAGCTGGTCCTGCTGGTAGATGAGGTACCCGGACCGTAGCAGCGCCGTCGGGCTCAACCCCTCGACCACCGCGTCGAACTGACGCTCGGAGAACTTCTGTTCCGCGAATTCCGCCAGCGTGAGCCACTTTTCGCGGGCCGACAGCTCAGCGACCACATCGGCGAGCAGTTTGTCGGGCAATCCGCCGATGAGCACCGCACCGGTCGCGGGGTCCAGATCCATGGCGATATCGGCCAGCATGGTCACGGGAAGCCGACGGCCGACCTCGGCGGCACGGGAGGCGTCCATGGCGACCGCCATCCGGGCAGCGAACAGGCTGCTGCCACTGCGCACCGCTATACGCGCCGCGATGGCGGGTGGAATGATCGCGGAGATGGTCGCGATGCGTTGCAGCCCAGCCGAATTGGCCCGGGTAATGAGGGCGATGACTTCCAGGCGGAGATCACGGAGGTCGATCGCGGGTACCTGGTCGAGGTAATCGATCTCGGTGGGATCCACACGCAGGACCCGGGCCAGTGCCAGCTTCTCGACTTCGACGGAGCCGGTCATCACTCGCGTGCTCATTTGGTCAGCAACTTCATCAGGGGCCTCCGCAGAAACGACGGCACTTTGTCGAGTTCGCTCAACGCGTCGACGAGCAGTTCTGCGGTCTCGTGCTCCACGGCACGCTGGATGAGCCCGGCGAGGTGGGCCTGCTGTTCCGCCGACAGCGCGGCGATGACAGCGGGCGAGACCGTGCCCAGTTGTCCGGCCAGCGGGCCCGCCGCTGACTCCGGCGGGGATTCCTCTCCGATCGACATGTCGGTCATGGCATCTCCTCTCGTATCGGTTACAGCGGATGTTCCCGTGCTCGCCGCGACGCTGCGGCGACGCGTTCAGCGCCCGCGCGAGCGCGCCACGGGTGCGGTGCGGTTCGATCACCGCGTCCACCACGCCGATCGCCAACGCCCGATCGACACCGCCGACGGTGGCCTCGTGTTCAGCGGTCAACCGGTCCAGCAGCGCGGCGCGTTCGCGGTCCGGAGCTGCGGCGAGAGCCCGCTTGTGCAGAATCCCCACTGCCGCACGGGCTCCCACGACCGCGACCTCGGCCCCCGGCCAGGCATAGACGGCCGACGCCCCCAACGCCCGTGAATTCATCGCGATGTCTCGTGGGGCGGCGGTGCGGACGCGGGGCATCTCATCGGTCGTGGTCATGCCGACCTCGCCCGATTCGACCCGATGCCCGGATCCGGACGCGGCGAGGGGAACAGGGCGGTCGCGATCCGGCGGCGCACCCGAGGCTCGAAATACCCCTTGCCGATGCGGCGCACCAGGCTGAGGACCGGTAGTCCGACACCGATGGCGATACCGAGCCAGCAGACGAACAACAGCAGCATCAGGCTGTGCGCGACCGAGCCGAAACGCCCGGCCGCGCGCACTCCCGCTCCCCAGAAACGGAAGATCCGGCCGCCGGTGAGATCCGCACCCGCGATGAGCGGCTCCACGGGTGCGGCATCGACCGCCGGCAATGTCCGGACCAGCACATCACCGGCGACGGCATCCGACGGTTGCGCATTTGCGACGATCGACTGCCCGGCGACCCGCAGCCGATCGAGTTCGGCGACGCCGACCCCGGCCGCCGGAAAGCCGAGAAACCCTTCACGTTTGCCGCGCAGCATCCAGCGCAGCGTGGTCACCATCGAGGTGAAGTGCCGGTTGGTATCGGTCGCCGCGACGACTCCGACGAAGCGCGCGCCCAGCCGATCCAGAATGGCCCGGATCTCGACCACCGCGGAGTACCACTTGTCGCGGCAGACCATGAACGCCAGTACATCCCTGTCATGGAAGAGTTCGGGGTGGTCGGTCAGCAGCGCGCGCACCGGCAGCGAGGGAGACAGGTACCAGACCTGGGCGGCGAGTATCACCAGCTCGTCCGGCTCGGTGTGCAAACCGGACGCCGGCGTGCGCAACGCGACCGTGGCGCGCGGATCGGTCGAAGTGGGAAACGCCTCGAAGAACGATCGAATCGACCACGGGAAAGGAAACTCGTTGTCCGGCACGACATCCACCCAGCGCACCGACCATCCGGCAGCGGCCATGGGCGCGACGAACGCCTCGACGGCCTCGCGCAGCTGACCGGTCTGGGTGTAGCAGAGAATGGTTACCCGGCGCGTGCCGGACAGCGAATCAGGCATGGTCCGAATCACCCGCCACAGCGGTCAGATGCATGAACGAGATGGCGAACCGGCCCGACTCGGGCACCATGCACACGACCTGCTGACCGGCTTCGATCATGCCCTCGTTCAGCATTTCGTCGAGAATGATGTAGATACTGGCGCTGCCGATATTGCCCACCCGGGTCAGGTTGCTGAACCACTTCTCCGGCGCGATATGCAGGTCGGCGCGCTTCATCTCGCCGATGAGCAGCTCCTTCATGCGCTCACTGGAGTAATGCGCGGGGAACCAGTCCAGTCGGTCCAGGTCGATCCGGCCCGCGTCGATCAGGCGCTGCGCCTCGATGATTCCGATATTGACCAGGTGTGGCAGCAGGGCCAGCTTCTGGCGCGGGAACGCCGCGCCGTCGGCCGCGGCGGCCGCGGAGTTCGGATAGTCGTTCCAGGTCTTCTCACAGTCGTTGGTCTTGCTGCCGAAGTACATGCATGTCTTCTCGGTATTGGCGTACGAGGTCAGCGAGATCCAGTCGATGCGCAGGCTGATGCCGTCGGCCTTCGGCTTGTCCTGGACGACCGCGGCGCCGGCACCGTCGGAGAGCATGTAGCGCAGGAAGGCGGTCTCCATGGGGAGGCTGCCGTCCTCGGCGATCGGGGTCATCTCCGCATAGCGGGAGCTCTTGAACCCACGGGAGGCGAGTTCACTGGCCACCGCGACCGCGTTCTTCTTCTCCCCCGCCATCACCTGCAGATACGCGTTCTTCAGCGCCATCATTCCGGAACTGCAGATACCGTGCGCGGTAATGATTTCCAGCGGCGCGTAGCCGAGTTCGCCGTGCACCATACTGGCGTGCCCGGGGCCCATCAGGTCGGGCATGGTGGTCGCGGCGGCGAGCAGATCGAAGTCGTCGGGACCGAGGTTCGCCCGCGCCGCGGCCGCCCGGACGGCCTCGGCCGCCATGCGCGCGTTCGAGTAGACAGTGTTCTGCTGCTTGTCGATGGCGTAATGGCGGGTCTTGATCCCGCAGTTCTCGAGGATCAGCTCCTTGAGATCGGAGGAACCGCGGCCGACCTTGCCGATGTAATCCTCGATCTCGTTGTTGGGCACCGGGTCTCCGGGCAGGAATCGGCCTGTCGCGGTGATGTAGGCGTTCACGTCAATAGCTCCGGTTCTTTCGAATCCTGTTGGTAGGGTGTCCTATTCGGCGGCGGCCCGTTCGGCCTCCGCGCTCTTCGTGCTGATGAACTCCAGCAGATCCGAGAGGGTCCGGACCGAGGCCAGGCGCTCGTCGTCCATCGAGAACCCGTACTTCCCCTCGATCAGGTTCGCGATCGCCAGCAACCCCAGGGAATCCACGCCCAGGTCGCGGACGGTAGTGTCCGGCGGCAGGTCGTTCAGATCGATCTCATAATGGGCGAGCAGATAGCCCGAGATATCGTCGCGAACCGATTGTTCGATGCTCATGTGCGGTACTCCTGTTGTACGAACCCGCATCCGACCGGTGCGGGGATATTGAATTTCCCGATGATCGGAACCGTTCGGACAGTCCAACTTTCGCCGATCATCGGATACGTCGACACCCCTACGGGCAGCCCCTAGCTCCGCCGCTGCGCACGCAGTGACTGCAGGCGGGGGTGCCCGAAGGACACGATCGGCACCACGATTCGCTTGGGGCTGTAGTAGGCCAGGTAGGACACGAAGCGGTTGAGCTGCCCGGGAATCACCACCATGCGCCCTCGCGCGACACCGTTCACGCCCGCCTTGGCGACCTGCTCGGCCGACTTCCACATCGGGCGCGGCATGAACTTGTATTCCTTCTCGGTGAACCCTGCGACCTCGATGAATCCGGTCTCGACCGGTCCCGGGCACAACGCGGTCACCTTGACCCCGGTGCCGAACAGCTCACCTTTGAGGCTCTGGGTGTAGGACAGCACGAAGGCCTTGGCGGCGCCGTATCCGGTCTGCCCCGGCAACGGCTGGAACGATGCGGTGGAGGCCACATTGAGGATCGCGCCGGCGCCGCGTTCGACCATGCCGGGCGCGAAACGGGTGCACAGGTCGACGACGGACATCACGTCCACCTCGACCATGCCCAGCTCGTCCTCCGGGTTCGCACCGACCACCGGGCCAAGCGTGGACCATCCGGCATTGTTGACCAGGATGTCCACCGCCAGCCCGAGATCGTCGACACGCTTGGGCAATTCGGCGCGGGCGGCGCGATCGGTGAGATCGAGGGCGAGCACCTCGGCGCGTCCACCCGCCGCCTTGATCTCGCGGGCGAGTTCGGCCAGCTTGTCTTCCCGCCGGGCGACGAGGCAGACCTGGTGTCCGCGTCCGGCGAGCTCACGGGCGATGGCGCGGCCGATGCCGGAAGACGCGCCGGTTACCAGCGCGGTGCGGTCGGGGGCGGGACTGGGGAGTGCCATAGGATTGTCCTTTCAGTGCTGCGCGGACGGTGCGCTGTCGATGAAGTCGAAGAGTTCGTCGTCCTCGGCGGTGTCAAGATCTATGCCGGAGTCTTTGTCGCCCTGGAGATTCCGGATGACCTCGGTGAGTTTGTCGGCCAGGAGTGAGACTTCGGCCTTCTCCAGATGGATGTCGCGGCAGGCCGCCGACAGCACCTCGGCCTGAGCCACCAGCCGCGCCACCGCATCGTCGGCGGGCGCGATCTCCTCGCGGAGATAGCCGGCCAGCATCGACGGCGTGGGGTAGTCGAACACGACGGTGGTCGAGAGTTTCAGGCCGGTGGAGGATTTCAGCCGGTTGCGGAACTCGACCGCGCCCAGGGAGTCGAAACCCAGATCCTTGAAGGCGTCGCCCGTACCCACCGAATCGGCTGAATCGTGCCCGAGCACCGCCGCGGCATGCGAGCGGATCAGGTCCAGCAGCACCTTCTCCTGCTCGACGGGGCTCAACCCGCTCAGGCCGGCGACCAGCTTCGACGCCTGCTCGGCACCCGCGTCCGCCGCCCGTCGCACCGAGCGCACCAACCCGCGCAGCACCGGCGGCAGCGCCTCCGGCTCGACGATCCGCAGGGCGGCGATATCGAGACGGGAGGCGACCACATAGGACTGGCCCGAAGCGACCGCGCCGTCCAGCATCGCGACGCCTTCATCGGTCGAGATCGGCAGGAACCCGCCCGCCCGCAACCGGGCTCGATCGGCGTCGGTGAGCGCACCTGTCATACCTGTGGCCTGCTCCCACAAACCCCAGGCGATCGAGGTCGCCGCCAGGCCGCGGCGCCTCCGCAGCACCGCCAGCGCGTCCAGGAACGAGTTCGCCGCCGCATAGTTCGACTGCCCCGGCGAGCCGACGGCGGCGGCGATCGAGGAGAACAGCAGGAACATCGCCAGCGGCAGGTGCTCGGTCGCCGAGTGCAGATTCCAGGCAGCGTCCACCTTGGGCACGAACACCTTTCGCAGGCGCTCGGGGTTCTGATCGACGAACAGTCCGTCATCGAGGACGCCGGCCGCGTGCACGACGCCGGTCAGCGGATGCGCCGGATCGATGCCCGCCACCAGCGCCCGCACCGCATCCGCGTCGGAGACATCGCAGGCGACGATCTCGACATCGGCGCCCAGGGCCGAAAGCTCCTCGGCCAGCTCGCCCGCGCCCTCGGCCGCCGGTCCCCGCCGCGAGGTCAACACCAGATGCTCGACGCCGTGGGCGCGCACCAGGTGGCGGGCGACCACCGCGCCCAGGCCACCGGTGCCGCCGGTGATCAGCACCGTGCCCGTGGCATCGAGCCGTCGCGGCACGGTGAGTACGTTTTTACCGATATGGCGGGCCTGCGACAGGTAGCGAAATGCCTCGGGCGCTCGCCGCACATCCCACAGCGTCACCGGCAGCGGTTGCAGCACACCGGCTTCGAAGAGGTCGACCAGCTGATCGAAGATTTCCGAGAGCCGCTCGGCGGGCGCATCCATCAGCACGAAATCGCGGTACTCGACACTCGGATGACGGGCAGCGATCAGCTCGCGCTCGCGCAGATCGGTGAGACCCATCTCGATGAACCGGCCGCCGCGTGGCAGCAGCCGCAACGACGCGTCCACGAAATCACCTGTGAGCGAATTCAAGACGACGTCCACGCCGCGACCGTGGGTGCGCGCCAGGAATTTCTGTTCGAAGTCCAGCGTGCGTGAGCTCGCGACGTCGCCGGCATCGAACCCCAGCTCCGTCAGCACCTGCCATTTCGAGGGCGAGGCGGTACCCAGCACCCGTGCACCCAGATGCCGGGCCAGCTGGATTGCGGCGAGGCCGACTCCGCCGGTCGCGGCGTGAATCAATACGGACTCACCGGCTTTCAGCCCAGCGAGATCGATGAGGGCGTAGTAGGCGGTGCCGAAGACCGCGGGCACCGCCGCCGCCTGTTCGAAGCTCCAGCCGTCAGGGATGCGCGCGAGCTTCGCCTGCGGCGCCACCGCGTACGATCCGACTCCACGGTCGAAAAGGCCCATCACCCGGTCACCCGGATGGAATCGGGTCACCGCGGAACCGACAGCCGACACAACGCCCGCGCCCTCACCGCCGACGACGACCCAGTCGATCGGGTAGACGCCGAGTGCGATGAGCACATCGCGGAAGTTCATTCCGGCGGACCGCAGCGCGACCCGCACCTCGTCGGGGGCGAGCTCGGGCTCCTCTGCGGCCGGTTCGAGAACCAGATTGTCGCCGCGCAGTGTGCCCTTTCCCAGGGAGGCCAGCCGCCATTCGCCAGCGGTGGCCAGTTCCGCACGGCCCACCGTGTCCGGGCCGCCCGATGCCAACCTCGGCACATGGGTGACACCGCGGCGGACCGCGGCCTGAGGTTCGCCCGCCTGGGCCAGCGACCGCACTGCGACCCGGCGGTCGGAGTACGCGTCGATGTCGAGAATCACCACGCGACCGGGGTTCTCACTCTGGACGCTGCGCACCAGGCCGAAGACGGACGCGTGCGCCGGGTCGACATCCGCGCCCCCGTCAATCGCGACGCCGTCGCGCGTGACGACCACGATCGTGGCCGCGGTGAGACTCTCGTCGGCGAGCAGCTGCTGGATCCGGGTCAGCGCCGCGGCCACCAAGTGATGGGTGCGGTCCACCAGTGGCCCGACCGTTTCCTCGGATGGGCAGCTCAGCGCGAGGATCTCCCGCTCGCCGGTGCAGCGCTCGAGTAACCAGCCGCCCTCGTCCCCGACGGTTTCCCAATCCCGGCCGATGGCAGCGGTCTCGGTGTCCGGCAGGGCGATCCAGTTCATCGCGTAGAGACCATCGGCCACCGGGGTCCGGTCGGCGAGGGCACCCGCGGCGAGCGGCCGCAGCGTCAGCGCGTCGACCCGCGCCACCAACCCGCCCGCGGCGTCGGCCAGGGTCAGCTCCATGCGGTCGCCGGACAGCACGGCGCGCACCCGAAGCGCCGAAGCACCCACCGCGGACAGCGTGACCCCCTCCCACGAGAAGGGCAGCTTCACCGCGCTCAATTCCCCCGACTCCGACGCGGCCACCAGGGAGGTGTGCAGCGCGGCGTCCAGGAGTGCGGGGTGCAGCCCGAAGCGGCCGGCGGATTCCACCGCCGCCTCCGGCAGCGCCACCTCGGCGAAGATCTCGGCGCCGCGCCGCCATACCGCCCGAAGTCCCTGGAAGACCGGCCCATAGCCGTATCCGGCATCCGCGAACTGCTCGTAGGCGGTGCCGATCTCCACGCTCGTGGCGCCGACCGGCGGCCACACCCGCAGGTCACGGATCGAAACCGGTTCCGCCGGAGCGGAATCGAGGATGGCGGTGGCGTGGCAGAGCCATTGTCCGGGCGTGGCGTCCGCGGCGGATGCGTGCGAGTAGACGCCCAGCCGCCACTCCCCCGGTTCGGTCTCGCTCACCCGGATCTGGATCGGCACCGCACCGTGCTCCGGAATCACCAGCGGCGCAGCGAGCACCAGTTCGGCCAGTCGCGTGGCGCCCACGGTGTCCGCCGCGTACAGCGCCAGCTCCACGAATGCGGTGCCGGGCAGCAGCACCCGTTCGCCGACCCGGTGGTCGGCCAGCCACTGATGCGCCGACAGTGACAGCCGGCCGGTCATCAGCACGCCGTCATGATCGGCGAATTCGACGACCGCACCCAGCAACGGGTGTTCGGCAGCGGCGAAGCCCAATTCGGTCGCTCGCCCCGCCGGCTGCTCCTCCAGCCAGTAACGCCGACGGTCGAAGGCATAGGTGGGCAGGTCGATACGCACAGCACCCGAGTCCGTGAATACCGCGGCCCAGTTCACCGGAACGCCGTGGACGTGCGCCTCGGCGGCCGAGGTCAGGAACCGGTCGAATCCGCCGTCCCCACGGCGCAGCGAGCCGACCGCCACCGCCTGGTCGAATTCCTCGGTGCCGTCGAGGAATTCCGACACATCGGCGGTCAGCACCGGATGCGGGCTGCACTCCACGAAAGCGCGGCCCTTGCGGTGGTAGGCGGTGGACAGCGCGTGATCGAAGCGCACCGGCATGCGCAGGTTCCGATACCAGTAGGCGGCGTCCAGGTCCCGGCCGTCGACAACTTCGCCTGTGACCGAGGAGATCACGGGAATCTTCCCCGGATCCGCCTGTACCTCGCCGAGTTCGCGCAGCAGGTCCTCCCGCACATCCTCGACCCGGTGCGAATGCGCCGCGTAGTCGACGGCGACCCGGCGGGCGCCGATGCACCCGCGGTCACAGTGCCGGATCAGCTCGTCGAGGGCATCGTCCTCCCCCGACACCACTGTCGAGGTCGCACCGTTCACCACCGCGATCGAAAGCCGCCCCGGCCAATGCTTCTCGATCAGGCCGGAGACTTGCGCTGCGGGCCGCTGCACCGAGACCATCCCGCCCTGTCCGGCGATGGTCAGCAATACACGGCTGCGCGCCACCACGATCCGGGCCGCCTCACGCAGCGACAGCGCGCCCGCGACACATGCGGCGGCGATCTCGCCCTGTGAGTGCCCGATCACCGCATCGGGTTCGACTCCCAGCGAGCGCCACAAGTCGGCAAGGGCGACCATCACCGCGAACAGCGTCGGCTGTACCACCGCCGGATTGTTCAGCCCAGCAGCCAGTTCAACATCCCGCAGCACGTCCAGCAGGGACCAGTCCACGAACTCGGCCAGGGCGGCCGCGCACTCGTTGATCCGAGTGGCGAAAACCGGTGCGGTCTCGAGCAGCTCGGCCGCCATGCCGAGCCATTGCGATCCTTGGCCGGGGAAAACGAACACCGTCTTGCCGGCCATCTCCGCCCGTCCGCTCACTACGCTCGAACCAGCTCCCCCACTGGAGAATTCGGCGAGACCGTCGGTCAACGAAACTCGATCTCGACCGAGAACGACGGCGCGGTGCGCGAACAGCGAGCGCGAGGTGACCAGCGAGAACCCCACGTCGGCGGGATCGAGCTGCGGATTCGCGTTCAGCAGCTCGTGCAGCCGGCGCACCTGCCCGGTCAGCGATTCGGCGGTCTTGGCTGACAGCACCCACGGAATCACCGGCGGTGCCGTAGTTTTCACAACCTCCGGGACCGGCTCGGCGGGTGCCTGCTCGAGAATGACGTGGGCATTGGTTCCGCTGATGCCGAACGAGGACACCGCGGCGCGGCGGGGATGGTCGGTACGCGGCCACTCACGGATCCGGGTGGCGAGCTCGACCCGTCCGGACTGCCAGGCCACGTGCGGGGAGGGCGCGTCGACGTGCAGCGTCGGCGGGATCACCGCGCGCCGCAGGGCCTCCACCATCTTGATCACCCCGGCCACACCGGAAGCCGCCTGTGCGTGCCCGATGTTCGACTTCACCGACCCCAGCCACAGCGGCTCGCCGGTGGCACGCTCACTGCCGTAGGTGGCCAGCAGCGCGGTCGCCTCGATCGGATCTCCCAGCCGGGTGCCCGAACCGTGCGCCTCCACCACATCGACCTCGTCCGCGCCCACCCCGGCGTCGGCCAGCGCCTGCCGGATAACCCGCTGTTGTGCCGGTCCGTTGGGCGCGGTGAGACCGTTGCTGGCTCCGTCTTGATTGACCGCCGTACCGCGCACCACCGCCAGCACGGTGTGCCCGTGGCGACGCGCGTCCGAAAGGCGTTCCAGCAGCAGCACACCGATGCCCTCGGACCAACCCACACCGTCGGCGGCGGCCGCGAAGGCCTTGCAGCGGCCATCGGGCGCGAGGCCACGCTGCCGGGAGAACTCCACGAACGAGTTCGGTGTCGCCATCACCGCGACACCGCCCACGATGGCGAATCCGCATTCACGGCTGCGTAGTGACCGCATGGCCAGATGCAGCGCCACCAGCGACGACGAGCACGCGGTGTCGACCGTGATAGCGGGGCCCTCGAGCCCCAGGATGTAGGCCAGCCGCCCGGACACCACCGATCCCGCCGCGCCGACCGCGTCGGTCCCGTAGTTGTGGTACATGACACCGGCGAAGACACCGGTATCGCTGCCGCGCAAGGAGACCGGGTCGATGCCGGCGCGTTCCAGCGCCTCCCAGGACACCTCGAGCAGCAGGCGCTGCTGCGGATCCATAGCCGCCGCCTCGCGCGGGGAGATACCGAAGAAGCCGGCGTCGAATTCGGCGGCGTCGTGCAGGAATCCACCGCGGCGGGCGTAGATCTTGCCGGGCGCCCCAGGCTCGGGATCGTAAAGACTGTCCAGATCCCAGTCCCGGTCGGTCGGGAACTCCGAGGTCGCGTCGACGCCGTTGGTGACCAGGTCCCACAGGTGTTCGGGGGCGCGCACCCCGCCGGGATAGCGGCAGCCCGTCGCGACGATCGCGATAGGCTCCGAACGGACATCGGCGGTGCTGCCGTCCCGGCGCAGCCGCTCCTGCTCCAGCAGCGAATTCCGCAGCGCCTCGACCAGTTCCTCGTTCGTCGTCACCGTCCGCCGCCCTTTCCGCCGCTGCTGCCCGTATTGATCGATGTGTGATTCACCGGTGTACCGGCGGAGGCCAGACGGACCAGTTCCGCGGCATCCATGGCCGTGATTTCGTCCACGCGCCGGGCGAATTCGTCGCCGAGCGCGGGTAGCCGGTCGTCAGGTGGCCGCCGCACCGGCTCGCCGAGCAGGATCGCGCGCAGCCGTCCGGCGAGTGATTCCGGTGTGGGGTAGTCGAATACGGCCGTCACGGGCAGATCCACTCCGGTGACGACCACCAGCTGATTGCGCAACCCGACCGCGCCCAGTGAGGTGATCCCCCAGTCCTTGAAGGTCCCGTCCATGCGACGGCGTCCCGCACCCAGAATCAGCGCAACCGATTCCAGAATGCGGTCGCCGAGCAGTGCTATGCCGTCGGCGGGTGAGAGCCCTGCCAGCCGGGCCCGTAGCTGTGCGCGGACCTCGGCGTCCGGCGGCGCCCATCCGGTCGCGAGATCCTCTGCTTCCGGTGGCGCGGCCGCCAGCCAGCGCATCGGCAGACCAGACAGCTCTTGGCGACGCACCTTGCCCGAGCCGGTACGCGGCACCGCGTCGATTTCGTACAGGTCCACCGGAATCTTTGTGTGTGACAGCATCTTCCGGCATTCAGCGAAGACAGACCCGGCACTCGGACGGTCCGGCCCGAGCACCAGCAGCGCGACCGGCACCTCACCCAGCGACTCATGGGCCTTGCCGATGACCGCCGCGTCCAGCACCCCGGGAACGGCCGTAAGGGCGTTCTCGATCTCCGCGGGGTGGATGTTCTCACCTCCGCGAATGATGAGCTCCTTGAGCCGGCCCGTGATCCACAGCGCACCCAGCGAGTCGCGGCGGCCCAGATCACCGGTGCGCAACCACTCTCCACGCAGCACGGTGGCGGTCAGCTCCGGCTGTCGGTGATACCCGAGCATGACGCCCGGGCCCGCGACCCACAGCTCCCCCTCCGCGCCGGTCGGCACATCGGCACCGGTGCTCGGATCCACCACGCGCACACTGGTTCCCAGCACTGGATAGCCGGCCGATTTCGGGGTGTTTCGATTCGAGGACGGGTTGATGGTGATCGGCCCGCTGGTCTCGCTCGCGCCGTAGGTGTTCAGCAGCGGCACTCCGAGTACCGCCTCGACCCGCTCCCCGAGTTCGGCGGAGCCGGGCGCGCCACCGAACCAGCACGCCCGCAGCGCATCCGGGCGCGGCCGGGTCTGTCCTTCCGAAGCCTGGATCAGGCGGTGGAACATGGTCGGCACACCGACCAGCACGGTCGCCCGCGAGGAGTGCAGTGCTTCGAGCAGCGGCCCGGCGGCATATCCGTCGATCAGCCACGCGCCCGCGCCCACCGCCACGGTGCCCACGACACCCAGGTGGTGCCCCAGGCAATGGGAGAGCGGCAGCGGCCACAGCAACCGATCGTCCCCACACAGTCCGAGCCAGGGGACGTAGCCGGCCACCGTGCCCCACAGGGCCTTGGTGAGCGTGGTGACCACGCCCTTGGGCTGCCCGGTGGTGCCCGAGGTGTAGAGGATCCACCCGGCCTCGTCGACGCCGAGATCATCGCGAGGCGGGACGACGGATTCACGGGTAGCCAGGGTCTCGAAATCGAGGTCACCGCCGGGTTCGCCGCCGGCGACGATGATCCGCAACCCGTGCCGGGCCAGTGTCTGCTGCCGGCGCTGCGCCGAACTCGCATGGGTGACCAGGGTTCTCGCCCCGCTGTCGGCCAGAATGTGGTCGAGCTCGGCATCGGAACAGTACGGATTGATCGGCACGCCGACAGCCGCGGCACGGGCCACGCCGAGATAGCTCTCGGCCATCTCGACGGTGTTGCCGAGCATCAGCGCCACGCGATCGCCGCGCTCACAGCCCAGATTGGCGGCGATGCGCCCGGTTCGGGCCGCGAGCTCCGCGTAGGTCACCGCGCGCCGGGCATCGGCGAACGCGATGCGGTCGCCGAAGGCGGCTGCGTTGCCGTGCAACTGCTCGGGCAACGGCCGGATGAGGTCAGTGCGTAACATGGGATTTCCTCGATCTCGATGCGCTGCCGCTTCAGGACTGCGGCAGTGAGGAGCCGTCCGTGTCCAGGTGGAAGTGCACCCGGAACTCCTCCTCCAGCTGTGAGCCGTCATTGCCGAGCTGTGTTGCGGCGGATCCGGATTCGACGTCGGGATTGATGAAGAAACGCCGTCGCTGGAACGCATAGGTCGGCAGATCCACGGTCCGGACCGCGCGACCGGCGTAGACCGCCGGCCAATCCAGCTCCGCGCCGCCGGTCCAGGCGATCGCCGCCGCCGCACCCGGGTCCGTGGCGTCCACCTCCACCGCCCCGGGCGTGGGGCGCGTGTAATCGTCCGGCGCACCCCATGCTTCGAGGAGACCGGCGGCCGCCGCCACCGCGGCGTCGGCCGCGGGAGCACCGGCCGCGAATGCGGCGTCGTAGGCCGATGCGAAGGCCGGATACGCCGACCGGGCCTGGTGATCGGCACCGATTCCCTTGCCGGAGAAGACAAGTGTGAATTCGGCGGGCTTACCCGTACGACCCAGGTACACACCCGCCGCGGTCGTGGCCTCCGCCACCGCGGTCAGCCCGGCAATCGCCGTCTCCCGGGTGTCGGCGACCACCGCCGCGCGGTGTTCCAGCGCGGTCCGGGTGGTCGCGAGCGAGAAGCTCACGTCCCGCAGGTCCGTATCCGGATGGGCGACGAGCCAATCGCGCAGCTTGGCCGCCTGCGCCCGCAACGCCTCCTCCGTCTTTCCCGAAATAACCAGTGGCAGAGCAGTTTCGGTGTCCCGCGGCAGTTCCTCGACAATCTGCTCGGGAGCCTCCTCCACAATGACGTGCAGGTTGGTGCCGCTGAAACCGAACGAGGAGACGCCCGCCCGCCGCGGGTGCTCAGCACGGACCCACGGCTGTTTGGTCGTCGGCAGCCGTACCTCCCCCGCGTCCCAGTCGACGTGCGGTGTAGGCGCGTCGACCCCGAGGGTGGGCGGTACCAGGTCGTGCCGCATCGCCTCCACCATCTTGATCACGCCGGCCACGCCCGCCGCGGCCTGGGTGTGCCCGAGATTCGATTTCACCGATCCCAGCCACAGCGGCTTGCCCTCCGGACGATCCTTGCCATAGGTGGCGAGCACCGCCTGCGCCTCGATGGGATCGCCCAGCACGGTGCCGGTGCCATGCGCCTCGACGACGTCCACCTCGGCCGCGCTGACCCGAGCGTTGCTGAGCGCCTGCCGGATCACTTTCTGCTGAGCCCGCCCACTCGGTGCGGTGAGTCCGTTGGACGCACCGTCCTGGTTGGCGGCCGACCCCCGGATCAGTGCCAGTACCGGATGCCCGTTGCGCCGGGCGTCGGAAAGCCGCTCGAGCATGAGCATGCCCGCGCCCTCCCCCCAGCCCGTGCCATCGGCGGCCGCCGCGAACGGCTTGGGCCGGCCGTTCTGGGCCAGCGCCCGCAGCCGTGAGAAAGCCACGAACCACAGGGGTAGCGACATCACCATGATGCCGCCGGCCAGGGCCATCGAGACCTCACCGGATCGCAGTGCCGCGCAAGCCTGATGGATGGCCGTCAGTGAAGACGAGCATGAGGTGTCGACCATGACGGCGGGGCCCTCGAGGCCGAGCAGATAGGAAATGCGGCCGGCGGCGACGGCGACGGCGCTGCCGGTCATGAGGTAGCCCTCGACCCCGATCCAGTGCTTGTTGAAGCCCACCCACTCGTAGGACTGGGTGCTCATCCCCAAATAGAGACCGGTCGTACTGCCGCGCAGCGAGCCGGGCTCGATGCGCGAACGTTCTATTGCCTCCCAAGCGATTTCGAGCAGGATCCGATGCTGCGGGTCCATGACGCGCGCCTCGATCGGCGGAATCCCGAAGAATTTCGCGTCGAAATCGTAGGCGTCGTAGAGGAAGGTGCCCTCATCGACGTAACTGCCGCCATTGAGGCCCAGCCAGTGATGCCAGGAGCGATCGGTGGGCAGCGGACCGAACAGGTCGCGACCGTCCTCGAGCGTTTCCCAGAACTGGTCCGGGGTTTGTACCCCGCCGGGAAATCGGCATGACATCCCGGTGATCGCAATGGGTTCCACGGCGCGGGCCTCGAGCTCGTCGAGGCGGCGCTGGGTATCCTTCAGCTCCACCGCAGCCTTCTTCAGGTATCGGCGGAGTTCTTCTTCGCTTGCCATGATTTCTCCTGGTCCTGCGCGACGGTGGTCAGGCGAGGCTGGAGGGCCGGGCCTGGTCGATGAAATCGAAGAGCTCGTCGTCCTCGGCGGTGTCCAGGTCGATTCCGGAATCGTTGTCGCCCTGCAGTTTCCGGATGATCTCGTTCAATTTGTCGGCCAGCAGCGAGATTTCGGCCTTGCCCAATTCGACGCCTGTGCAGGCCGTCGAGAGCACATCGGCCTGGGCCACCAGCCGCGCCACCACATCGTCGGCGGGCGCGATCTCCTCGCGGATGTAACCGGCCAGCGCGAGCGGGGTCGGGTAGTCGAACACGACGGTGGTCGAGAGTTTCAGGCCGGTGGAGGATTTCAGCCGGTTGCGGAACTCGACCGCGCCCAGGGAGTCGAAACCCAGATCCTTGAAGGCGTGATCGGCGCCCACCGAGTCGGCGGAGTCGTGCCCGAGTACCGCCGCGGCATGCGAGCGGATCAGATCCAGCAGCACCTTCTCCTGCTCGGCGGGATTCAACCCGCTCAGGCTGGCGACCAGCTTCGACGCCTGCTCGGCGCCGGCGTCCGCGGCGCGGCGCACCGACCGCACCAGACCGCGCAGCACGGGCGGCAGCATGGCGGCATCGACGTTACGCAGCACCGCCGTGTCGATGCGGGAGGCCACCACGTAGGACTGACCGGAGACGACGGCGCCGTCCAGCATCGCGACACCGTCCTCGGTCGCGATCGGGATGAAACCACCCGCCCGCAACCTGGCGCGATCAGTGTCGCTGAGCGCCCCGGTCATCCCGGTGGCCTGCTCCCACAGGCCCCAGGCGATCGAGGTCGCCGCCAGGCCCCGGCGGCGGCGCAGCGTGGCCAGCGCGTCCAGGAACGAGTTGGCCGCCGCATAGTTCGACTGTCCCGGCGAACCGAAGACCGCCGCCACCGAGGAGAAGGTGACGAACATCTTCAGGTCGAGATCCTGGGTCGCCTCATGCAGGTGCCAGGCAGCATCGGCCTTGGGCGCGAGCACCTTCGCGACCCGTTCGGGTGTCTGCCCGGTGAACAGCCCGTCATCGATGATGCCGGCCGCGTGTACCACGCCGGTCAGCGGATGCGCCGGATCGATGCCCGCCACCAACGCCCGCACAGCCGTGCCATCGGAGACATCGCAGGCCACCACCTCGACACTCGCGCCCGCGGCCGACAGCTCCTCGACCAGTTCCGCGGCGCCTTCGGCCGCCGGCCCCCGCCGCGAGGTGAGTACCAGGTGGTCAACACCGCGCTCCTGCACCAGGTGACGGGCCACCACCGCACCCAGACCACCGGTACCACCGGTGATCAGCACCGTGCCCGCCGGATCGGGCTGCGCAGGGATTGTCAGCACGTTCTTACCGACGTGCCGGGCCTGAGACAGGTAGCGGAACGCCTCGGGCGCCCGGCGCACATCCCACAGTGTCAGCGGAAGCGGCTGCAGCACACCGGATTCGAACAGCGAAACCAGCTTCGTCAGGATCTCCTGCAGCCGCTGCGCACCCGCCTCCATGAGCACGAAGCCGCGGTAGTCCACGCCCGGGTGGGCGGCGGCGACCTCTGCGGGTTCGCGTACGTCGGTCAGACCCATCTCGATGAACCGACCGCCGCGCGGCAGCAGACGCAACGAGGCATCGACGAAATCGCCCGCCAGCGAGTCCAGCACGACATCCACACCGCGACCGTCGGTCTGCGCCAGGAACTTCTGTTCGAAGTCCAAGGTCCGCGAATTGCCGATGTGACTGTCCTCGAATCCCATGCCGTGCAGCACCGGCCATTTCGGCTCCGATGCCGTCACGTAGATCTCCGCGCCCAAATGCCGGGCCAGCTGCACAGCCGCCATGCCGACACCGCCGGTGGCGGCGTGGATCAACAGGGACTCACCAGCTTTCAGCCCGGCCAGATCGACCAGGGCATAGTAGGCGGTGCCGAACACCGCCGGCGCCGAGGCAGCCTGCTCGAAGGTCCATCGCGACGGCATCTCGACAACGGCGGACTGATCGGTCACCACCGTCGAGCCGACACCCGCGAACAGGCCCATGACCCGGTCACCGGGCCGGAACCTGGTGACGCCGGGGCCGACGTTCACGACCACACCCGCACCCTCACCACCCACCGGTGTCCCCTCGATCGGGTACATGCCCAGGGTGATCAGGACATCGCGGAAGTTCATGCCAGCGGCCCGCAGTTGCACCCGGACCTGTCCGTGCTCGAGGTCGGCGGTGTCGTCGCCTGGCTCGAGGATCATGTTGTCGCCGTTGAGGGTTCCCTTGTCCAGGATGCCCAGCCGCCACGGTGAACCGGATTCGGCGAGATGCGCCCCGGTCGTGGTATCGGCGCCCGCCCGCACCAATCGTGGCACCAGCAGCCCGCCGCGCCGCTGTGCCGCCTGCGGCTCGTCCGCGGCCAGCATCGCGGCCACGGCGGCCCGTCGCGGTTCGGGCGCGGCGCTGTGCGCGTCGAGGTCGAGCAGCAGCACGCGACCGTCGTTCTCGCTCTGCGCGCTACGCAGCAGACCCCAGACGGCGGCGCTCGCGGGATCGATGTCCTCACCGCCGTCCACGGCTATCCCGTTGCGGGTGACGACAACCAGGGCGGCATTCGTGTAATCCTGTTGCGCCAGAAGCCATTGCACGCGCTCGAGGGCCCCGGCGGTCCGTGAGTGCAGTGCGGCCAGCGGTGTCTGCGCCGACGGCGCCGGAGTGGTGAGGGCGATGACGTCGCGTCCGGCGACGGTGCCCCGCTCCAGCTCCCACAGACCGGTTCCGTTGCTGGACACCGTCGGATCCGGCAGCGCCAACCATTCGCCGGCGCCGTCCACTTCCTTGGATGGCGCGGCGACCCAGCTCAGCCCGAACAACGCGTCGGCGACCGAGGAAGACGGCCCGGCCAGCGCCTCGGCCGAGATCGCGCGCACCGTCAGCGATTCCACCCGGGCGACCGCGCCGCCGGTGGGGTCGGCCATGATCAATTCCATCTTGTCGCCGGCCTGCGTCAGCTTCACCCGCAAGGCGGACGCGCCCACCGCGGCCAGCGAGACGCCCTCCCAGGCGAAGGGCAGCTTCACGGTCTCGACATCCCCGGATACGAGTGCCCCGACCAGCGAGATGTGCAGGGCCGAGTCCAACAGCGCCGGGTGCAGACCGAACTTCCCGGCGTCACCGGCGGCCTGCTCCGGCAGCGCCACCTCGGCGAACCACTCCTCCCCGCGTCTCCATACCGATTTCAGACCCCGGAAAACCGGGCCGTAACCGTAGCCGCCCGCGGCGAAGATGTCGTAGACGTCGCCGACCTCGACCGCGGCCGCGCCGACCGGCGGCCACAACTGGAGATCATCGACCGGAATATCCTCGGCCGCGGCCGAATCCAGTACGCCGGTGGCGTGGGCGATCCACGGACCGGCCTCGGCGTCGGGCAGCTGGGCCCGGGAGAACACTCCGAGCTGCCACTCGTCGGTGTCCTGACCACCCGAGACCCGGACCTGGATCTGCACCGCGCCGCGATCGGGAATCACCAGCGGGGCAGCCAGCATCAGCTCGCCCAGCCGGGCGGCCCCGACTGCGTTCGCGGCATAGAGGGCCAGCTCCACGAAGGCAGTACCCGGCAGCAGTACCCGGCCCCCCACCGCGTGGTCGGCCAACCATGGGTGCGAAGACAACGAGAGACGACCGGTCAGCAGGACATCCCCGCCGTCGGCCACGCTCACCACCGCACCCAGCAACGGATGCTCGGCGGCGCCGAGTCCCAGCTGGCGCGGATCGCCCGAGCCGGTGCCCTCCACCACCCAGTAGGTCCGCTGATCGAAGGCGTAGGTGGGCAATTCGACGAGTTCCGCACCGGAACCGGCGAACAGGGCGGCCCAGTCCACGGCGGTCCCGCGTCCGTGGGCGGTGCCCAGCGCGGTCAGCAGCGACATCGCCTCCGGACGCAGCGCGCGCAACGCCGGGACGGCCGCGAATTCGGGACCGCCCTCGGTCTCGTCGGCATCCTCGGCCAGGGTCGCGGTGACCAACGCGGTCAAGGCCGCGGTCGGCCCGACCTCCAGGAAGGTCGAACCCGCCTTGGCCACCCGCGCCGCCTCGGCGATACCCGCGGCGAAGCGCACCGGTGCGCCGACGTGGCTCACCCAGTACTCCGGGTCGCGCAGGCGCTCGGCGGTGGCGATGGCGCCGGTGACGTTCGAAATCACCGGCAGCGTGGCTTCGTGATAGGTCAATTCGGCGCAGACGGAACGGAATTGATCGAGCATCGGCGTCATCAGGGGCGAATGGAAGGCATGGCTCACCCGCAACCGCGTCGCCTTCACACCGGTCGCCTCGACGGCCTTCGCGATCTCCTCGACGACGGCCTCGACCCCCGAAATCACGACGGAGCCAGGCGAATTCACCGCAGCGATACCCACCTCGGACTCCCGGCCCGCCAGCAGCGGAGCGACGGTGTCCTCACCGGCCGCCAGCGCGATCATGGCACCGCCGCCGGGCAGTGCCGCCATGAGGGTGCCGCGCGCGGCTACCAGTTTCACCGCGTCGGGCAGCGTCCAGACGCCGGCCACGTGCGCGGCGGCGATCTCGCCGATCGAATGTCCGACCAGCAGATCGGGATTCACACCCCAGGAACGCATCAGCTCGAACAACGACACCTCGCAGGCGAACAACGCGGCCTGAGTGAAGTCGGTACGGTTGAGCAGCGCGGCGTCGGCGCTCTCGGCCGCGGCGAAGACGATCTCGCGCAGCGGGCGCTCGAGCCGGGCGTCGAACAGTGCGCAGATCTCGTCGAACTTGGCGCGGTACACGGGATACGCGTCATACAGTTCACGGCCCATCTCCGCGCGCTGTGAGCCCTGCCCGGAGAAGACGAACACCGTCTTGCCCTTGACCGAGCCCCCGCCGATGGTCACGCCGGGTGCGGCGCTTCCTCCGGCCAGTTGCTCGAGGCCGGCCAGCAGTTCGCCACGGTCGGATCCGAGCACCACCGCGCGGAAGGGGTGGCGGGCACGCGTGGTCACCAGCGACAGGCCGATATCCGCGGCCGAGATCCGCTCGTCGGCACGTACCCGGGCGAGCAGTCGGCGCGCCTGACCGGTCAGGGCGTCGGCGCTGCGCGCCGAGACGATCCACGGAATGATCCGGGCGTCGGTATCTTCCGGCGCCTCGGCCGGTTCGTCGGCCGTTGTGGTCGCGGTGACCGGAGCCTGCTCCAGGATCACGTGCGCGTTCGTGCCACTGATGCCGAACGAAGAGACCGCCGCACGCCGGGGACGCCCGTTGTCCGGCCAGTCCCGCGCCGCGGCGACCAGTTCGACCGCACCGGCTTCCCAATCCACGTGTGGGGTGGGCGTATCCAAGTGCAGTGTCGGCGGCACCACGCCGCGGCGCATCGACTCCACCATCTTGATCACGCCCGCGACGCCGGCGGCGGCGAGGGTGTGCCCGATATTGGACTTCACCGAGCCCAGCAGCAGCGGCTCACCCGTGCGTTCACGCCCGTAGGTGGCCAGCAGCGCGGTCGCCTCGATCGGGTCACCCAACGGGGTACCGGTGCCGTGCGCTTCCATCACGTCCACATCGGCGGCGCCGAGGCGGGCATCGGCCAGGGCGAGCTTGATGACCCGCTGCTGGGACGGCCCGTTCGGGGCGGTCAGACCGTTGCTCGCGCCGTCCTGGTTCACCGCGGTGCCGCGCACGACCGCCAGAATCCGGTGACCGTTGCGCTCGGCGTCCGAGAGCCGCTCCAGCACCAGCACACCAGCGCCCTCGGAAACGCTGAATCCATTGGCGGACTCCGCGAACGACTTGCAGCGCCCATCGGGGGCCAGCGCGCCGAGCGCGCAGAACTCGACGTACTCCGCGGTGCCGGCGATTACTGTCGATCCCCCCGCCAGTGCCATATCGATCTCGCCGGTCCGCAGCGCCTGGACCGCCTGGTGCAGGGCGACCAGCGACGAGGAGCAGGCCGTGTCCACGGTGACCGCGCCGCCCTCGAGGCCCAGGATGTAGGCGATGCGCCCCGAGGCGATACTGCCGGTGTTGCCGGTCATCACCAGCCCGTGGAAGGGCGACTTGTCATCGGGCTCCGGCGGATGAATGGGCGCGATGACGCCGGCGAACACACCCGTCGCGGTGCCGCGCAGCGTGGTGGGATCGATGCCGGCGTTCTCCAGCGCCTCCCAGGCCACCTCGAGCAACTGCCGCTGCTGCGGGTCCATGGCCAGGGCCTCACGCGGCGAGATGCCGAAGAACGCGGCATCGAAATCTCCTGGGCGGGAAAGAAATCCGCCGTGCCGGACATAGGTGGTGCCCTTGTTCTCCCGGTCCGGGTTGTACGCCGACTCGACATCCCATCCACGGTCGGGCGGGAACTCGGTGATCACGTCCAGGCCGGCCAATGCCGTGTCGAACAGGTCGGCGGGGTTCTCGATATCGCCGGGGAAGCGGCAGCCCATACCCACGATTGCGATCGGCTCGTGCGCACGCGCCTCGACATCCTGTAACCGCTGCCGCGTTTCCTGCAGATCGATCGCGGCCTTCTTGAGGTACTTGCGGAGATCGGATTCGGTGGCCATCGTTGTTCACCTTCCTGCGTGTGCGCGTCCATGCCGGAGTTTCCACGGCGGACGTCGCGAGTTCGCGAGAGTTACCCAGCTGCCGAATATTCTTGATATCCAGCCGAATTGGAGATTGATGCTGATGCTCGCCGTCAACCAGCTACGCTGTCGGCTCCCTGCGAATACTGCTGTAATCACCGGCCCGGCCGAAACCCCTAGTCGTCCCCTACCTTCGAAACAGACACCGGCCCCGCACATCTCATGCGCACGGCGATACCCCTATTTCCCCGCTATCACGACTCCTGGTTGCTGCCAATAACTTTCGTGTGCGACAGTCGGCTCCTCCGCCCACTGAGAGAGCCGATAATGGGTAAAGCAAACAATTCACATGCACGGCGCTTCGCGTGCCGTCTGTCACTCGCACTCTGCTGTCTGGCGATTCCGGCCTTTTCCGGACCGGCCACGGCGACACCGGATGCCGCCGACCGCACGGAAACCGTCATCGACACCGCCGACGGCATCACGGTCAGCCGCGTCCAGCTGTACGCACCCATGCTGCCGGGCGCGGCGTCCCATCCCAGCGCTTGCGATTACATCGGATACATCCGCTATCGCCGGACCGGCGGGCCGGACGACCCGGAGCGGTCCGACAGCGTCGTGATCGCCCAACCGGGCGCGTTTCTGGGCGGGTTCAGCCTCGACAATCTCGCCCGCGACACAATCACCGCTGCGGCGGCCCGCGGCAGCTCGCTCGAATTCTGGTCCATGAACCCCAGATTCGGCTGCGCCTTCGACACCACCGGGTTGACCGCGGCCGACGAGGCCGGTGACTATCACCTCGCATGGGACTACTACTTCGGCGGCAAGCCGATCGCGGGCCGTCGTTTCGCGGGCTTCCGTCCGGATTCCGAACTGGGTTATCTGGCCGATATGGGCGCCGCACAGGCGGTGACGGATCAGTACACGATCATGCGGCACGACCTGCCAGATCCGGACTTCCGCGCCACGCGCACCTTCTGCGGCGGTCACTCCGACGGCGCGCTCATGGCGGGCTGGTTCGCCTCCTGGGACTTCGGCGACGGTGGCCCCGGGTACCAGCAGTGCGCTGGAATGTACGCTCTGGAGAGCCTGGCCACCTCCGATGCCGTTGCGATCCAGGACAATCCGTTCACCAAGTACGTCGCCTCCGTACTACCGGGAGCCACTCATGCGGACATGGTGGCCGCGACCCGCGCCGGCACACTGCAGCGCAGCTTCAACAACACCCCCGGATTCAATCCGCAGTGGTGGACGCTGGTGACCATCGCCGGCATCGCGGCACACTACGCCCCGGACGCGGAGACCGATCTCAACAAACTGGCGGCGGGCGTCCCCGCGCTGACGTCCTCGTTCCGGGTGATGTTGGGCGGCACCTATGCCGATGCCGCCTTCGGCATCGACGGCCTCGAACAGTTCCGGTTCACCAACACCGCGTTCCTCGGCACACTGCTCGACGACAATTCACTCAATATCGGGCTGACGCTGGCCAGTGTGGGTGCGCTCAGCGGTGGGCCGGTGGCGCCCAAGGACTTTCCGGCCGACGACGCCTTTGTGCGGTCCATTCCGCTGGTCGGTGACCTACTGTTGCGCACGGTGACCGGCGGCAGCATCCGGGTACGGCCCACCGACAAGTCCGCGCTCTATACCTGGAAGCGCTTCGACGAACTCGACGACGAGGTGTGGTTCACCGACAAGACCAAGGAGACCGTGGACATCCGTGACATCGCGCGGGTACTGGCCACCAGCCACGGTGACTTCGTCGAACCGTATTTCCCGTTCCGCTACGAGGCGGTCGACAATCCGATGATCCAAACCGGTGCGCGCGATGGCGATCTGGCGCCCATGCGGTTCGACACCCAGGCCCGCGCGAAGCCGACCCTCACGGTCTGGGGCACCGAGAGCCAGGAAGGAACGCTGGTGGCCCCGATCATGCCGCGCGACAGCATTCTGGTGCCCGGCTACCACCACTATGATCCCCCGCTCGCAGCGACCAGGCAGAACGACGGATCCTTCGAGCACTTCGCCGATATTCTGGCCGGATACGTAACAGCTCGGCATCCGAGCTGAGACAGCGCGGCGGCGGTGGTCCCACTCTCCGGAGTGCGTCCACCGCCGCCGCTCTGTTGGTCTAGAGCTCCCCCGCCCCCAGGAATCCCGTCTCCGACAGCGTCGGCAGGGTGTTCCGTTCGAGCATCCGCTGCAATTCCAGACGCCGCACCTTCGCGGTGGCGGTCAGCGGCAGATCGCTCCAGCGCACGTGCAGGGGCGCGTGCATGTCGGGCAGGTCCGCGATCGCCGCCTGCCAGGCCGGCATATCCAGTGGCTCATCGAATTTCGTGCATACCAGCAGCAGCAGCCGAGCACCGCCGCCGGGAAGGACGATCACCTCGCGCAGCTGGGTCAGCCGTCGCATCAGGACGTCTTCGATCGCCAGCCCGCTGGGCAGACCGTCGATCTGATCGACCTGGCGGTCCATCAGGTGCAGGCAGCCCCAGCGACTGCGGTAGCCGACATCGCCCATGTCCCACCACCCCCCGTCGCACTGGGCAGCGAAGCGCTCGTCCTGGCCGACGTAGGTCAGGGCGCGTCCCCGGGAGGAGACCTCGATGCGGGCCGGATTCGACGGGGTGCCCGCGGTGCGGAATCGGGTCCGCCCGATCAGCGGATACCCCACACAGCGATCGTGCGCCCACCGCACCACCGACCGCGTGTAGAACTTGATGGTCGCCGGACCCGACTCGGTCTGGCCGTAGCCCTGGAAGTACACCACGAATCTGCGATCGGTGGCCGCCATCAACCGGCGCACCGTCCGCAGATGTATCGCGTCGAAGGTATTGATGAAGAACCGGACCTGCCGCAGCGGCCGGGTGGGGTCGCTGGCGAACTGCTCCCACTCGACGAACTGATTCGGATGGGTCTCGATCAGCCCGGGTTTGAAGCGCAGGAACACTTCCCGTGCGGTGTCGAGATCGGCGTCGGCGAGCAGCGCGAACGGCCAGCCCCGTCGTAGCACGGTGCCGAGCGCGGAATAGGTGCGGATGTGCACGAACGACGTGCACATCGCCCACCGCAACGGAATTCGGGCCCGCAGCTTGCTGACCCGGTACTGGAACCCGATATGCGCCTCGAGTCCGGCCGCGGTCTGTGCGACCAGTTTGGGCAACCCGGTCGTCCCCGAGGTGTGGGTGATGATCCGGGTGGCGTCCGGGTCCGAGTCCGGGGGGACCGGCACGTCGACCGGCAACACGTCACCGACGGTGGTGAACCCGGCCACCCGGCCTGCCGCGAGCAGCACGGTCGCCTCGCCGTGTGCCGCCTGCCGCGGATCCCACCCGCGGCCGGTGACCTTCTCCGAATCGGTCAGGATGAACTGCGGATTCAACACTTGGACCAGTTCGCTGGCGGACGCCACCGACAGGAATGAATGCACCAGCGCAGGTACCGCACCGATGCGCGCCACCGCCAGTGCGATCGCGACGATATCGGCATTGTTGGTCTTGTAGACCACCACCCGATCCCCCGGTCGCACCCCCAGCGCGTACAGCCGGCCTGCGAAGGACTCCACCACCGCGGCCAGATCCGCGACGGTGAAACTGGTTCCGAGATCGGGCTGGATCGCGAACGGCTTGTCGAGCATCACCTCCACGTCCGGTTTGCGCTCCGCTGCCCGCTGGACCATCAGTCCCGGATCGAAGTGCGGATGTCGTTTCTCGCCCATTTGCCGAACCCCCATGTCAATCGATGCTCACAGCCGCGACGATATTGGCTCGGGCAGCACGCAGCGCGGGCGGCACCGAACCGAGTAGACAGATCACCAGTGCCGCGGCGGCAAAGGCGAGCACGAGCGGACTGGCGTGATACGGAATGTCGATATTGAGGATCTTCGAATTGGTGATGGCCGCCAGCCACTGATAGATCGCGCCGAAGATCAGCCCGAGCACACCGCCCACGATGCCGACACCGCCGGCCTCGGCGAGCACCATGCGCAGGGTGAAGCGTCGACTGGCTCCCATGGCGCGCAGCACCCCGATCTCTCGGCGCCGCTCGAGCACCGACAGCAGCAGAGTGTTCAGCAGGGCGATGGTCGCCACCATCGCGACGATCCAGGTGATCACATTGATCAGGAAGGTGCCCTGCACCACCGACGCACGCACGCTGGAAAGCGCTGTCGCGCCGGAGAATACATGCACGTCCGCTGGCACCGCGGCCTGGATTGCCGCCACCGCCGTGGGTCGTGCGGCATCGGTGAGCTGCACCTGGAGCAGCGTCGAGCCCGGCCGGTCGAACCAGGTGCGCAGCTGATCCAGATTCATGGCCAGCGCCCCGGTGAATCCGGACAGGTACGGCACGACGTCGATGACGCGGACTTGCTTGCGGCCGTGCGGAGTCGGCATTTCGATGGTGGCGCCGGCGCCGATGCCCAGCGATTTGGCGCTGTCCTGGGACAGCAGCACTCCCGCACCGGACAGCACCTGATCGCGCACCTGGGTGCTGACGTGGGACAGCATAGGGTGCACGGTGCCCGGCGCGACGCCCTGGATCATGACCTTCTTGTCGTTGATGGTCGCGAAGGCCATTTGCGTCGGAACCACCTTCTCGACGCCCGGCAGTGCCGCGACCGTGCTCTCGACCGAGTCGGGAAGCAGTGGCGAGGTCGGGAGCACACCGGGCGCATTGGAACTCACCCACACATCCGCTCCCGTGAGCGAGGCGTAGCCGTCGGTGGTGGTCTCGACGATGTCGTTGTCGGAGCTGGAGATTCCCGACACCATCATCACCGCGATCAGCACCGACATCAGGGTGGTCCAGATGCGCCGCGGCGAACGGATGATGGTGGCGGCGGCCAGCGCGCCGGGCGCGCCGAACATGTGCGCGACCGCCGCCGAACCGCGAATCATGGTGTAGCCGAACCCGAAGCACACGCCGATGACCGCGATCACGTACAGCGACACCGATGCGGTGGCGAGCAGGCCGACATCCGAGGAAGCGATGACCACGGATCCCGCGATCGCCGTTGCGCCGAGCACGCCCATCAGCACCCGGACCCACATTGGCGGGACGTCGGCGGACGAGGTGCCCACGGGCGCCAGCGCCTCGATCGGCGCGACCTTGTACACCGCGCGCGCCGCCACCAGCGCTGCCGCGACGGTCGCGAAGACACCGGCGGCGATCGCCACCGGAACTGCGTAGAAGGGCAGGATGAACTCGGCCCGAGCCTCGAGGGACTGCAACAGGATCGGCGGCAGTCGGTCGATGGCCCACCGGCCGACGAATGTGCCCGCGATGGCCCCGGCGGTTCCGCCCAGGAAGCCCAGCAGGGCAGCCTCGAACAGCAGATCCACCACGATGACCGGACCGCGGCCGCCCAGGGCCCGCAGGGTGGAGATGGTCGGGCGGCGCTGGGTGATGGCCATCGCCATCGCGTTGTAGATCAAGAATCCGGCGACCACCAGCGATACCGCCGCCGCCAGCAGGGTGGTCGTGCGCATGATCGCGATCGCCGCCGCCGCCTGTTCGATACGGGCGTGCGGGGAGGCCACCAAGGCTCGATTGCCGACCGCGTCATCGACTCGGGACCGCACGTCGGCGAGCTTCTGGCTCGGGTCGGCGATGACCAGGACGGAGTCGATCTGCCCGGCGCGCCCGCTCACCTTCTGCGCCAGCACGAGTGGGGCGATGACAAAGTGCCCACCGTTGAGCCGGTCGGCGTCGGCTCCGCTCACCACCGTGGTGACGGTGAGCTTCTGCCCGCTCAGTTCGAACGAATCCCCCTCCCCGACACCCATCGCGTCGCCGACCACCACGCCGTTGGGCACGCTGGCCATCCGGCCGATCTTGTCCGCGAGCAGCCGCTCCATCGCGCTGTGCAGCTTGGTGATATTGGCATCGGCGCCGATCAGGAGGGTACGTCCGGAGTTGGATGCGACCGGCATGCGCAGCAGCGGCGCAGCCACGGTCACACCGGGTACGGCGGCGACGTCTTTGACCACCGTGGCGTCGAAACCGCCCTCGGTGATACCGGAGATCTCGAGATCCGCGTCCCCGGCCACACCGGTGACCAGTCGCTCGGCCGAACCGGTGATGGACCCGGAGATGCTGAACACCGCGACCAGCAGCAGTGCGGACACCGCCACCACCGCGAACGCCGCCGCCGCCCGCCCGGGGTGCATGCGGAGCTCACGAACGTTCAACAGCCGCAAGCGGTCCCAGGTTGTCCCGATCATGCGGAAAGCTCCTCGGCGACCAGTAGACGGTCGGCGCCGAGCCGGCCGTCGGTGAGAGTGAGGACCCGATCGGTTACCGCGGCCGCCGCATCGCTGTGGGTGACCATGACGATCGCGCGATCGCCGTCCTGGTGGGCTATGGCGGCCAGCAGTTCGAGGATCGCGGCGCCGGTCTTCGAGTCCAGGTTGCCGGTGGGCTCGTCGGCGAGGATCAGTGGCGGGTCCATCATCAGTGCCCGTGCCACCGCCACCCGCTGCATCTGCCCGCCGGACAGCTCCGAGGGCCGATGGTCTGCCCGGTTGCCGAGGCCGACCTTTTCGAGCAGTTCCAGTGCCTTCGGCTTGACCTGCCGCAGCCGGCGGCCGTCGAGCAGTTGCGGGATGGCGACGTTCTCCCACGCCGACATCGTGGGCAGCAGATTGAAGAATTGGAAGACGAAACCGACACTGTGCCTACGGAATTGGGATTGCGCGTCGTCGCCGAGGTTGGCGATCTCCTGGCCTTGGAACCGCACGGACCCGGAGTCGGGTGAATCCAGCGCGCCCAGGATATGCAACAGGGTGCTCTTGCCCGCACCGGATGGACCAACGACCGAGACGAACTGCCCGGATTCGATGCGCAAACTCACCCCGTCGAGGGCGCGTACCTCCTCACCGCCAATTCGATACTGCCGCACCACATCTGTCAGTTCGATCATGGGTTCATTCGCCTTTCTAGAGGGACAGCGAGCCTGTTGAGCGCGCGGCGGAGATCGGTTCGCCGGGAAACCTTCAATTTCCGATAGACCCGGGTCAGGTGTTGTTCGACGGTGCTGGTGGTGATGCCGAGCTGCAGCGCGATCTCCTTGTTGCGCCTGCCGTCGGAAGCGAGTTCCGCGACCCGCAGTTCACTGGCGCTCAGGTGCTCGACGGCGTGGGTCGCCGGGGCCGGATCCGCCGGCTCGGCCGACTGCTGCGCATCGCCGCCGGTGAGGCTCTGCCATAACGGCCGGGCGCCGCAGGTCTTGGCGACCTGCGTGGCGCGACGCAGCAGTGCACGCGAGCGCGAGCGGTTGCCCACTTCCTCCTCGGCCCAGCCCAGTTCGGCCAGAACGGTCGCCAGTTCGAGCTGATCCCCGATCGTCCGCGCGATATCGGCGGCACGTTCGAGCAGTTCGATACGCTCGGCGGGCTCGACCGTCGCGGCGATCAGGCGCAGGGAGACGCCGCCGCTGCGACGCACCGGCGAGCGGCGGACCAGGTCCAGCTGCTGGGTCGCGTAGTGGTGCGCGAGATCCGGTTGTCCCAGCCGCAGGTGGGCCATCGCCACATCGTTGCGCCACGGCACCACGACCGGATTGTCGAGCCTCCACTTTTTGGCCAGCTGGCCCGCCTGAATGAAATCGCCCATCGCGCAAGCGGTCTGGCCGGTCGCGAGCAGGTGGTGACCGCGGGCATGCAAGAAGTCGAGGGCATAGCGAGATTCGAACATCGAATCCGGAAACCGCTGGCGCAGCTGAGCTTCGGCCTGATCATGGTTGCCCGCGGCGGTCATGATCTTCGCGACCACGGCCACCGCCCGCCCGTACAGGTTGCCCAGCGTCTCGCCCCGCACATGGTTGAGCGACTGGGTGGCGAAACGCTCCGCGGTCTCCAGATCGCCGCGCCGCAGCACAGCTTCGGCCTGGCGAAGCGAGAAGATGGCACCCCAGGTCGAGGTGCCGCGCGCCTCCGCCTCCGCGACCAGGGCATCGCACCAGGCGGTCGCGGTGTCGAGCCGGTCCGCATAGATCAGGCAGTCCAGCGCCACGGCCAGCGCGGGTACGGTATCGGAGCTCAGCCGATTCTCCCGTAACACGGCCTCGGCGGCCTCCACCAGCGTGGCGTCGATTCGGCCGCCCAGCAGAGTGTCGACCAGCGTCGCGGCTTCGAGCTGCACGTCGCCGCACACAGCGGCCAGCTTGTCGGAGGCGGTGATCCGCGCCTGGACGGCGGCCAGCTGTGTCTCGTGCCGCTCCGCCATGGCCGGGTATTCGTACGCCAGCGAGGTCCGCAGGTAGCGCACCGCCGAGCCGGATACGTCCGAGTAGGCCGTCGCGCGGCGTTTGAGATCACGCAGCGCGATCTCGGCGTCGTCGAGCCGACCGTGCCACAGCAGATAGTGCGCGAGTGCCGGAAGCAGCCGGACGGGGTTGTGCCCGGCGTGCAGGGCGGTCACCATACGGGTGAAGTTCCTGGTCGAGGCCGACGGATTCGCGCGCCATTCCAGTAGTACCAATTGCGTGGTGGCCGAGGCCTTCTCGTCCGGGCCCGAGGCGAGCCGGTAAGCGGCCTCGAGGTAGCTCACCGCGGAGTCGATCCGATCCGCGCGAACCGCGGAGTCGGCCGCGGCCTGCAGTACGGCGAAGGCCCACGGGTGGCGCGCGTACCCGGCCCGTACGATCTGAGTCGCGATGGCCGTCTCCGCCGCACCGGCCCGATACAGCGCCGCCGCCGCATCGTGGTGGAGGCGGCGGCGGATATCGAGCGGAATGGCCTGCAGCACTACGTCCTTCACGCGCCGACTGTGCAGGCGCAGGCCTTCTACGACATCGGCGGCCCGGAGCTGATCCAGATAGTCGCGCATGCTTTCGGGACTGATGCCGAGCATCGAGACCAGCACACCCTCCGATGCCGATTCCTCGATGACCACCAGCGCCCGGACCACCGAGATCTGCGCGACGGTCGCCTCACGCAGAAAGTCCAGCGCGCGCCGCTCGCGGGCGCAGCGCCCGTTGGGATTACCCTCGCGGACCATCTGGAGGTAGCAGGACTTCCCGTGGCGGCAGATCCCACAGTGGTGCGGGGTTGCTATCGGAGTAGCACCGCTCGCCAGTTCTGAAATATCATCGTTTCTGTAGTAGTTCGCAGCCGTAGCTTTCAATTGACCGTCTCCCCATAGTCAGATAGCGCCCGAGCCGCGCAACTCAATAGTCGAACGGATGTTCGCCCCCACCGAATACAGAGCCAAACCGCATTGTCCGCACTCTGTAGTGATACACCTAACACTGTGCACCCACAGTGGCGTCAACCCCCTACATGCCTGTGGTGCAACGCAATCCGCCATCGCATTGCCATGCACATCAGGTATGACCCCCGTTCCCCGAACGATCGCCAAGCGCCTTCGCGACCGTGCGCATCCCCCGCGCCCCGGTCGGCGACTGCCACGGAATAGGGGTACTCCGAGTGCACCCCATCGCGAACCCCGACGCCTCACCGGAACCGGCGGCCGTGCTGTCAGCCGCCGCCGCCCCACGTTGCCCGGTATCGTGCTGCGACACAACGGCTTTTCCACTGTGCCGAATCGCCGCGAGGTGGCGCCGACCCGGACGGGAGTCCACGTACGAGGTCATGCCTCCATCGTTGCCGGAGCGGCCACTCCCCCGCGACGCCCGAGCGGCTGAATGCGACTGTCAGCCGATCGGTGGACACGCGGTGCCGCTAGGGCGCCTGGTGCATACTCGAACCACGAGCGAAGTCCGGATGCGAGAGCGGGGCGATCAGTTCCACCGCGATACCACGCCGGTCCCGGGCGAACAGATCAGCGAACAGCCGCCCGCCGGTTTCGGCGGCGATCGGTTCGACGCCCCGGCTGCGAATCAGCCGAGCCAGCGCCGGTCCCACCATGCCGCCCTCCCAGGGGCCCCAATTGACGGCGCTCACAACGCAATCGGAGGAGCCTCCGAACCACACCGCGAGACGGTTCAGAGCCTCGTTCGCACTGGCGTAGTCGGCCTGTCCGGAGTTTCCGTACCATCCCGCGACCGACGAGAAGAGCACCAGATGTCGAAGCCGGTCGGTCTCGAGCACGTCGAACAGGTGCAACAGTCCGGTCAGTTTGGCATCGAGCACACGGAGAATCTCCTCGAGGGTCTTGTCCCGGAGGAAACGGTCCGAAAGAATGCCGGCGCCGTGCGTCAGCGCTGTAACCTCGGGCAGCCAGGGGTGAAGCGTCCGATGCAGGGCCGCGCGATCGGCGATGTCACATTCGAGATACGTGGCGCGGTCGACCGATTCGAGCGTCCGCCACACCTCACGCCCGGCGATCACCGCCTTGACCGTCGCACCTATTTGGACCGGGGTGGGCCGGTCCGGCCGGTGGCGGACCTCGGCGAGATACGCCGCACGTAACTCGGTTTCTCCGACCCCGTGGGCCCAGCCCGGCTCGGGGCTCAGTGGCGTACGGCCCAGCAACAGGAAGCGTGCATCGCAACGGGCGGCCAGCGCACGCACACACGCCGCTGTGATGCCGCGCGCACCACCGGTGACCAGCATCGTGTCGCGCCCATCGAGGTCGAGACCGTCGACGTGATCGAAGGCTATCGGTTCCGAGGCGGCGACGGTGCCGCGCCGGGCGGACGAGTCATAGCCGATCTCGGTGAGATCGGTTACGTCATCGTGCAATTCGGCGCGGATGAGAGCACTCACCCTTTCGTCGTCCAGCGACGGGTCCAGATCGACCGCCCGCGCGAACATCGAGGGAGCCTCGCGGACGATCGTTTTGACCAGGCCCGATACCCCCGCGACCACCGCACCGGCGCGAGCCGGGCTGCGCAGACCACGAGCTCCGTCGATACGGGTCACAGCGAGGAAGGCCGTCCGGCCCGCGGTGGCAGTCCCCTCCAACCTCGTAATCAACTGACCTACGGCGTAATTCACTCGAGCAAGCTGATCCAGCGCTACCTCCGCACCAGCCGCCGTCGCGGGCATCGACCACAGCACCACGTCGAGCCGGTCGCCGATATCACCGGTTTCCGTGTACACCGTCCAACCCTCGGCGCGCAGCCGCAGGCACAGTGACCGCTGCCAGGACGACCGCGCGCCCAGCACCGCCGCGACGGGATTGGGCTCGAACACCGCATCCGGGCGTACGGGCGGGGCGGGGACAAAGGCTATTCGGCGACGAACTACCCCGTCCGCCCCGTCTACCGCGGTCACGGCTCCGCCCGGACCAGCTCGACAGACTCCGCGATCTCGGCGACATTCGCCGCACCGACCAGCCCCATGGTGATCCGCAGATCCTCGAGCAGCAGTCGGAACGCATGCGCCACCCCGGCCCGGCCCGCCAGCGCCAGCCCGTAGACCCAGGGCCGACCGTACAGTACCGCCTTCGCCCCGAGCGCCAGTGCGATGATCACGTCCGAACCGGTCCGTACCCCGGAATCGAAGAGCACGTCCGCCCGTTCGCCCACCGCCTTCACGATCCTGGGCAGCGCCTGCAATGCGGTGACCGCACCGTCGATCTGACGGCCACCGTGGTTGCTCACCACCACACCGGACGCGCCCGCCGCAACCACGGCACGAGCGTCATCGGGGTGCAGCACGCCCTTCACGACGATGGGCAAGCCAGTCCAGCCGCGCAGCCGCTTCAGATGATCGGGCCGGACGGCATGATTGCCGAAGATGCCCTCCCACAGCTCGATTGCCGCTTGCATGGCGGCTTCACCGCTTTCGGGCGGCTCGGCCAGCCGGGACCGGAACACCGGGTCGGACAGATAGTTCGCCAGTCCCCGGCCGGACAGAAGCGACGGCCCACCGGCCGCCAGAGCGCGCGGGCGCCACCCGATGCCAGGCGTATCCGCCGTGACCATGATCGCCTTGGCCCCCGCTCGCTCGGCGCGCTCCACCAAGGATCGGGCGAGGTCGTCATCGGCGGGCCAATACAGCTGAAACCACCACGACGCACCCGATTCCGGACCGACCGATTCAATGGTGGAGGAGGCGCAAGTCGACAACACCGACCCGATCCCGAGGTCGGCGGTGGCCGCGCCGACGAGCAGCTCACCGCCGTCGAATATCAATTCCTGCATACCGATCGGCGCTGCCAGGACCGGCGCCGCCAACGCGGTGCCCAGTACAGTCACCGCGGTCTCGGGCGCACCGGAATCCACCGCACCATGCCAGATTCGAGGAACGATTCGGTAGCGTTCGAATGCTTCGACATTGCAACGGAGGGTTCGTTCGGCCGATGCACCGCCGGCGACGAAAGCGTAAGCGCCGTCGGCCATCAGCTGCCTGGCCCGCTCCTCCAATCCGGCCGCGGTCAGCGGCAATCCGGAATCTGTTGTCTCATCGCTGCGAAATGGCTTCGCCGCGGGCTTTCGCGTGCTCTGCAACATTGTTCGGTTGTCTACCGGAATTCCGCCGATGCGCCAACCCCTAGCGGTTACGACCCCTATGTAATGCCGTGTGACAGAGATACTTTCATTCGACTAGGGGGACAGTTAGGGGGTTACGCCCGGTGATAGCGATCGACGAAGGTTCATGGCACCGGATGTGGATCGGGGAAATCGTGCAACCACATATTCTTTCGAAATCGACTTCAGGCGACGACTGGGCAGACGAATTACTGCTCGCCGGACCCGGCCATGAGATCTGCCTGACCCTCGATCGTGATATCGATCGAGATACGTTGCGCGCGCATGTGAGCGCCCAGCAGAAGACGCTGATGACGGCTGGCCTGCGCCCAGCGGGCACGGTCGCGCTGCACCTGCCGCCCTCACTCGCTTACATCGCTGCCCTGCTTGCCGCCTGGCGAATCGGCGCCCAGGCGATGGTGCTCGACTATCGATTGACCGAACACGAAGCCGAGCGGGCGCTCACCGCGCTCGATCCGCAGCTGGTGGTACTGCCCGACCGTCGTCCGGAAGCCAGGCTGACCGGGTATTTCGGGGTGACCCCGGTGATTCGGCGCCGCGCCGGCCGACCGGCGACAACCGGGCACGTACTGGTCCAGCTCAGTTCGGGGTCGACCGGTCCTTCGAAGTTCATCGCGCGCACGGCGCCGAGTCTGATCGCCGAACTCGAGCGCTACGCACGTATCCCCGGTTATCCAGACCGGGGCGAGCGCGCCGTCGTCATCGCGTCGCCATTGCATGTGCTCGGGCTGGTGGGCGGCCTGCTGCACAATCTGCGCGCGGGGGTGCCGACCGTGCTCCCCAAGTCCCTCTCCGTCGAGGGAGTCCTGGACGCGGTCGCCGCCGACTCGATGCCCACCACATTGCTCGGGGTGCCGTCGCAGGCACGCATGCTGGTGGATTCGCACCACCCGGGCGGCGGATCCGGAGCCGCGCGACCGGCGTCGGGTCCGGCAAGGCTGGACCGGATGATCACCGGCGGTGAGGCGTTGCCGGCAACGCTGCGGGAGCGCTTCACCCACGCTTTCGGCTCCGACCTGGGGCTGATGTACGGCATGACGGAGACCGGGGTGCTGGCGACCGATCTCACCGGCACCGATCTTCCGCGGCTGACCCCCGCGCCCGGCATCGAAATCCGTGAGCAGGGCGGCGAACTGCTGGTTGCTCTGCCGGAATCGCCGTACATCGGGCCCGTCGATCCGACGCGCTGGGCCGACGGCTGGCTCCACACCCGCGACGCGGGACTGGTCGACGCCGGCAACGGCCGCATCACCGTGCTCGGCCGGTGCGATTCCCAGGTCTCGGTACGCGGGCTGAAGGTCGACCTGGGCGAGATCGAACGGACGCTACTGGAGATACCCGGTGTCGAGGCAGCCGTCGTGCTGTACGAGGACAAGATCGAGGCCTTCGTATCGGGCGCCGGAGACCTCCGGGACCTCGAGATCAACGCGATTCTGCGGCACCAACTTGCACGCTACAAACAGCCAAAGGCGCTGCACGTGCTGCGGGAGATGCCCCGCACAGCCACCGGCAAACCGGTGCGCAATCTCGCGATCCTGCGATCGAGCGCAGGGACGCAGTAGGCGAAAGGCCAGAAGCTATGGATATCCGAGCAATCGACCATGTCGAGTTCTATGTCGGTGACGCGCACCAATCGGCGTTCTACCTGTGCACCGCCTTCGATTTCCGCACTGTCGGGCGGGGCGGGCCGGAGACCGGATTGGCAGGGCAGCGTTCGGTGCTGGTGCGCCATGGCGATATTCGGCTGCTGTTGACCTGCGCGTTGGATCCGAACCATCCGGCAGCACACTATGTGGCGGCGCACGGTGACGGAGTCTCGTGCATCGCGTTCGAAACCGCGGACGCGGCGGCGGCCTTCGACGAGGCCGTCGCCCTGGGCGCGCAGCCTCTCGCGGCACCGTGTACCTACGAACTCGACGGAGACACGGTCGTCGTGGCCGAGGTCGGTGGTTTCGGGGATGTACGCCACCGATTCGTCGAGCGCACATCGCGATCCGGTGAATTCCTGCCCGGTGCGATCCAGTCGGTCGAACCCGATCCGGCCGTCTCGGAGCGACTCTTGAGCGTCGTCGACCATATCGCGGTCTGCCTGCCGGCCGGCACTCTGGATGCGACGGTGGCCTACTACACGCGGGTTTTCGATTTCCGGACCATTTTCGAGGAACACGTCGAGGTGGGTGAGCAAGCCATGAATTCCATTGTGGTTCAAAGCCCATCGACGGATGTGACCTTCACGCTGCTCGAGCCCGACATCAGGTTCGCGCCCGGCCAGATCGACCGGTTCCTGTCCGCCCATCGCGGCGCCGGTGTCCAGCACCTGGCCTTCCTCACCGACGACATTCTCACGGCGGTAAAGGCCCTCGAAGGTTACGGGGCCCGATTCCTCGAGACACCGGACAGCTACTACGACGACCTGCCACTGCGATTCGACAATCCGGGACTGGGCATCGCGGGCCTGCGGGATGCGAACGTCCTTGTCGACCGTGACCACTGGGGCGAGGTCTTCCAGATCTTCAGTAGGTCCATGCATGCCCGAGAGACCTTCTTCGTCGAACTCATCGACCGGCACGGCGCAAAGACGTTCGGCAGCGGAAATATCAAGGCGCTCTATGAAGCCGTGCAGGCCACGCATGCCGAATCAGACCTGGTCACCGCGAGCGCGGAGGAAGATCGATGACGACGACCGAATTCGAGCTCACCGCCGCGCAGCGCAGACTGCTACCCACCGACGCGGACGTGCGCTTCTATGCCGAGCACGGCTGGTATCTGAGCAAGAAGCTACTCACCGACGAGGAAATCGACGCGCTCGACGAAGCCAGCGAGCGCTTCTACGACGGTGAGCGCGACCGGGAGCTGCCGGCGCGACCGCCACGACTGGCCGCCTGGGAACCCGGACACGGTCCGGTACAGCGGCACAACGATTACATCCACTATCTCAGCGATGTCTTCGGAGCGATCCTGAGCAATCCGCTGATCGGTGCGACAGCGGCGCGATTGGCGGCCGCCGAGGAGATCCGGATCTTCCAATCCACCCTGATCTACAAGCCCCCTGTCGCAGGGGAGGCGACGAATCTGGTGCCGTGGCACTTCGACAAGCACTACTGGGCGACCTCGAGCTCCACCAGTATGCTCACCGCGTTCATACCCTTCCACGACTGCACCATCGAGATGGGCACCATCACCATGATCGACGGCAGTCACCGCTGGCAGGAGTTCGGCGAACGCGACAGCACCGCAAAGCATTTTGCTGATCGAGAGCGTGGCGAGCTCGACGACATGCTCGCCGAGAACGCGACCCGGAATGGCGCCGACGTGACACCCGTTCCGATGGAGATCCCCAAGGGGCACATGAGTTTCCATCACTGCCGCACCTATCACGGCAGCGGCGCGAACCTCAGCGCGCAACCGCGGCGCGCCGTCTCGCTGCATCTGCAGGACGGCACGAACACTTATCAGGAAGCCCGGCTCAGCGACGGCAGCCTGGTGGCCTACAACCACGACGCACTGGTCCGCAGGATCGACGGGCGACCGGATTACTCCGATCCACGGTTCTGCCCGACCGTCTGGCGCTCATGAACGCGCGCTCGGCCGAAACCACAGGTCCGGGCCGGAGACTGCGTACAGTCATCGTTGTCGGCACCGGCATGATGGGCACCTCGGTCGCCCTGGCGCTGCGACGGCGCGGCGTCGACACCTATCTGGTCGACTGCGATGCCGAGGCCGCGGCCACCGCGTCGGCGCTCGGCGCGGGCACGGTCGGACGTCCTTCCGGCACAGCGGATCTCACCGTGCTCGCAGTTCCCCCACGCAGCATCGCGGTGGTACTGGCCCAGGAACAAGCCCGGCGCTCCGCGCGGGCCTACACCGATGTCGGTAGCGTCAAGGCCAGGCCCTTGGCCGAAGCCGCGGCACTCGGCTGCGATCTGACCAGCTATGTGGGCGGGCATCCCATTGCCGGCAGTGAGCGTTCGGGACCGCACGCCGCATCGGAGGCGCTGTTCCGGGACAAGGCCTGGGTACTGACCCGGCACCCGGCGAACGACCCGGCTGCCGTGGGCGCGGTTACCGAGTTGATCAGATTGTGCGGTGCCCGGCCGGTGGAGATGTCGCAATCCGCGCACGACCGGGCCCTGGCGCGTACATCCCATGTGCCACACCTGATTTCGTCGGCTCTGGCGGGCACCCTCGAGGGTGCGGACCAGCAGCTGCTGGCTTTGTGCGGCACAGGCATCACCGACGCCACCCGAATCGCCGCGGGCGACAGCGGACTGTGGACCGAGATCCTGCACTCGAACGCGGCCGAGGTGGCGGCTGTGCTCTCAGAGCTGGCCGCCGAGCTGGCCCAGGCCTCCGAGGCGCTGGCCACCGGTTCGCAGGAACTGACCGAACTGCTCCGGCGCGGCAATGCGGGTCGGCGTGCGCTGTTGACGGCGAGGCCGAGGAAGAACAGCGCGTAGCGGCTTGCCCGACAGCGCTATACGATCGAAGCGGCGTGTCCCCGGACCCGCCGCCTCTCGGCTATCCGGACTCGGATGACTCCCACCGGGCCGAAGACGGACACCATGTCGGCCGTTCGGCCGACAGCCGAATTCAGCCGCATGGACGTCGTGGCGGACAGTGCTCGGACGCGAACATTGAGGCATGACAGCGGTTCTGAAGCACTACCGGACAATCGTCGTCGGAGTCAATGGGTCTGCCGCGTCGGACCTGGCGGTCGATACGGCCGCCCTGATCGCGGCCGAGAACGACGCGCGGCTGGTCCTCGTCACCGGCTACCTCGGTGGTGGCAGGCAGCCGGCGGTCCTGGACGACATCCTCGGCCGGGAGGCCTATCTTCTCCACGGCGGCACCCCGGCCGAGGAACTGGTGCGTCAGGCGGGCGAGCGGGCGGCGGCCTTGGCCGCGCCTAGCATCACGCGCTGCGCGATCGCCTCCACTCCGGACAAGGCGCTGCTCACAGCAGCCGCCGAGACCGGTGCGGACCTGATCGTGCTGGGCGACAGCGGATCTCGACGCTACCGACGCTTCGGGCTGCCGACGCTGGTGGACGCGGTCGCCCGTAAGAGCGCGATCGACGTGCTTGTCGTCTCGCGGATCTCGGGAGATCGTCAAATGATCCGCCGCGGCGCGCCGGCGCTCAAACGTCCGTTGACCGTGGCGTGGGGTGGACTTCGGTCAACAGCCCCCGTGCGATCGCGGTCGTGACGGCCGCGGTGCGATCGGAGACGTCCAGCTTGGCGAAGGCCCGGGACAGATGGGTTTTCACCGTGGCCTCACTGATATGCAGGAAACTCCCGATCTCCAGGTTCGTCATACCGCGCGCGACGCAGGTGAGCACCTCGAGCTCGCGCGAGGACAGCGTCGCCTGAATAGGTTTGCGCGCATGCTGGAACAGGCGGCCCGCGACAGAGGGGGCCAGCACCGTCTCGCCCCGGGCCGCCGACCGCACCGCCTGGATCAGTTCGGCACGCGTCGCGCCCTTCAGCAGATAGCCGACCGCCCCGGATTCTACTGCCCGCAGAATGTCGGAATCGGTCTCGTAGGTCGTCACCACGATGATCTTCGCGCTGGGTAGCAATACCCGGATCCGTTCGGTGGTGGTGGCTCCGTCGAGACCGGGCATGCGCAGATCCATCAGCACGACATCGGGCCGCACCGTTTCGATCGAGGCCAGCGCCTCATCACCCGAACCAGCCTCTGCCACAACGGATATGCCGGCATCGGTATCGAGCATGCTGCGCAGGCCCTCTCGGACCATCGGATGGTCGTCCACCAACATGACGGTGATCACGCGGGCACCTCCAGACGAACCGAGCTGCCAGCTCCCGGCCGGCTCGCTATGACGACCGCACCACCGATCTGGGCAACCCGATCCCGCATCCCGGACAACCCGTATCCATCGTGGTCGCGGTCGGGATCGAAGCCGATTCCGTTGTCCGTCACCGCAAGCCGAACTGTATCGGCGGCATGGGACAACTCGACTTGCACGGCGGTCGCGTCGGCGTGCTTGCGAATGTTCGCCAGTGCCTCCTGGGTCGCGCGCAGCAGTACCACCTCGACCGCCGTGGGCAACTCCGGCAACTCCGGTGTGGCCATCACCGTTACCACGATCTCGGTCTCGTCGGTGAACCGATCGCAGTGGCGCCGAATGGATTCCATCAGCGAACCACGGACCAGCGCGGTCGGGGTGAGTTCGGTGACCATGGCCCTCGCCTCCCGGAGATTCTCCTGTGCCGTCCTGCGAATCAGGTTGATCTGCCGTCGGGCGGTCGCGAGCTCGGGCTCCGACGGCGACTTCCCGGGCGTGTCGGTTTCCAGTGTGAATTCGATCATCTGAGCCAACGCCACGATGCTGGCGAAACCCTGAGCCAATGTATCGTGAATCTCTCGCGCCAGCCGGGCGCGCTCGGCAGCGGTACCGGCCTCCCGGGACAGTCTCGCCACCTCTTCGCGACTCGCCGCCAGTTCATCGAGCAGCGCCGCCTGCTCGCCGCTCTGAGTGCCGATCCACACCATCGACACGCCGATGATCGGGCTCATGACGAACGCCACCAACGAGATGGCGATGGCCACCGGCAGCAACGGCGAATGCGGGCCGTAAGCGATCAGGCCGAGAATGATCGGCAGCACGTTCACCAACAGCGCCGTCGTGACCGCACCGGTCAGCGGCAGTGTCATGAACAGCAACGGGTAGACCATGGGCTGCACCGCGACCGCACCCGGCGCGAAATACAGGCCCAGGACATACAGGCCGATGAGCCCACCGGAGAACAGCCAGGCGCGCGGACCGAACGCGCGGGCCTGCAGAAAGTTGTGCCCGAATGCGAAGTACCACGCGGCTATGCCGGCCATCGCCACAGCCGCGCCGAGGCGGTTGCCCGGGCTGTAGCGATCGAGCAGTATCACCACCAGCACGGCGTTCGCGCAGCCACCGACGAGGTAGACATCCCACAAGCGCCGCCATATCGAGGAATTCCAGTACAGCGGCATCCGCCCGGGTCTAGCGGCTTCCCTCCCGTCCACCGGTCGAACCTAACACGGCCGATCGGTCCGGAAGCCGATATTCCGGCCCGGTGTCGTTGAGCCACAGTACGATTCGAGGCGTGGACACCCAGCACCGACGGGTCGTAGTCGAACGGCTCATCGACGCCGCGCCCGAACCCATTTTCGACATCCTCGCCGACCCGCGCCGCCACCACGAGATCGACGGTTCCGGCGCGGTCGGACGCCCGGACGCCACCGCACCCGAGCGACTCCATCTCGGCGCCAAGTTCACCACCCGTATGCGATTCATACCCACCGACCTCGCACCCTCCACGTTCCTCCAGATCTCGATAGCCGCTGTCCACCTCGGCAAACTCACCAACACGGTGCTGGAATTCGAAGAGCCCCACCGCATCGCCTGGTGCAACTTCGGCCGCCACGTCTGGCGGTACGAACTTCACCCCGACCCCGTCGCCCCCACTCGCACCCTGGTCCGCGAAACCTTCGACTACTCCACCAACCTGCTGCCCGAACTGATCGAGCTGGTCGGCTTCCCCGACCGAAATCGCGAATCCATGCAGGCGAGTCTCGCCCGCATCGCCGCCCTCGTCACCGGAGCCGCCGCCGAAGCTTGATCACCCGGGCGCGGCCCTCTCCTCGAGACCCAACGCCGCGTAGCTCGAGTGGTGCGTCCGTGGGGCTTTTGTTGTGTTGCTTGGTAGCCGCACCAATGTCCTATACGGTCACCACCGACACCAACGAGCAAGATGTCCACGACAAAGCAATGATGTTTGGTTGGACGCTCGGCATACGTGCCGCGCTCCTCTGTCTCCGACCAACCTTGCTCGGAAAGACGCTCGGCATGGACGAATATGCTGCCGACCTCGCCGCCAGCTACATGCTGGAACGCCGCGAAACCCCTGCGACGGCACCACATCCATGACACCGAGTTTGGCCAATGATGCCAAACGTGATGCCAAACCAACGCGAAAACGGCCCGGAACCTACAGGCTCCGGGCCGTTTGGCCTAGTAGCGGGGACAGGATTTGAACCTGCGACCTCTGGGTTATGAGCCCAGCGAGCTACCGAGCTGCTCCACCCCGCGTCGGTGAACACAACATTACACACAAATGGGGAAAGGAACCTAATCGACTGGTCAGAGCCGGTTTTCAGGGTCGGGAGGGAATCGGGTGCAGTGTTTCGGGGGTGCGATCGGCGGGGGCCGGATCGGGTACGGGAGTGGCGAGATAGCGGGCGGCGATCATGATCGCCAGGGCGGCGGTGAGGATGAGGAGCAGGGCCGCGATGGAGGTCCAGAACATGCGGTCGTAGAGGGCGATGTCAGCGCGGATGATGGCTCGGCGGGCGAAGGTCATGGGGGCGATGTCTTTGAAGGGGCGGAACAGGAGCGGGGTGGTGCCGGCGGGGAACACGCCGCCGAAGGCGAAGATTTGGAACATATAGAACGAGAAGGCCGCGATGGAACCGGCGACGCGGCCGAAGAGCACGACGAACAGTTGAGCGGTCACCGCTGCCACCAGTCCGACGAGGGCGATGACGGCGATCATGGCGGGCCACTGTTGCGGGGACCAGCCGAGCCAGCTGCCGTAACCGGCAGCGAGGGCGGACAGGACGATGACGCACACCGCGCCGACCGCGGTGCCGCGCAGGACGGGGCCGGCGGCGCGCCGCCAGGGTGAGCGGCCGCGGGCGGCTCCGCGCAAGGGGCGCACCAGCATCCACAGGACGATGGCCGCGAGGAAGGAGCCCATCACTACCAGCACGGGGCCCGCGCCGCGGGCGATCTCCTTGTGGCTGCGGTCGCCATCACGGACCAGCTGGCTGGGTTCCTGGTTGCGAATGTCCATGGTGACGGGCTGGGCCATGATGTCGGCCGAGGCGTTGGGGTCGGCGATGTGGGGTGCGGCAGCCGCACCGTCGCGCAGTCCGTTGTCGAGCTGGGTTGCGCCGTCGCCCAATTGGGCGACACCCGCCCGGAGGTCGCGGCCACCGGCGACCAGCTGGTCGAGGCCCGTGGACAGGTCGTTCGCGCCGCTGCCGAGTTGTGCTGTACCGTCGCGCAATTGGGCGCTGCCGTCGGCGAGGGCCAGCACGCCGGAGCGATAGTCGGCCTTGGGGTCGGTGAGCTGCCGGGCCAATTCCTGTGTGCCGTCGCGCAACTGGGTCAGCTGGCCGACGAGGGAATCGGGGTCGTCGGGCCGTACCTGGCCGATGAGGCTCTTCAACTGGGTGACCGCGTCGGCCACCGCGGGGTCCGGGTTCCTGCTCAACTGGTCGAGCAGCGGATCGAGCTGGGTTGCGAGCCGTCCGGCGGGTTGGAGGGCGTCCAGCAGCGGCGTGACGACCTGGTCGACACCGTCGCGGATCTGCCGCGCGCCGGAGCCGAGTTGATCGGTGCCGGTGACCAATTGGTTCGCGCCGTCGGCGAGCTGGACCGCGCCGGTATGGAGCTGGCCCGTACCGGTCACGAGTTGCGCAGCACCGGTGGCGGCCTGGTCGAGTCCGGCGGTCAGCTGGCCGGAGCCGTCGGCGAGCTGCGTGGTGCCCTGGGCCAGTTGGGTCGCCCCCTTGGCGGCGTCGCCGAGGCCGGAGCCGAGACTGTTGACTCCGACCAGGACCTGACCGGCGTAACCGCGCCCGATGGTGGCCGCGATCTGGCTCTGCGCTTCGGTGACAACGCTATTGGCCACCGCGGGTCCCAGCGTGCCGTTGAAGTCGTTGTACCAGACCATGATCCGAGCATGCTGTGGCACGGGATCGGTCACGCTCAGCACGTTCCGGGTGAAGTCGGAGGGAATGACGACCGAGAAGGCGTACCGGCTCTCCCGCAGCCCGCGCACCGCTTCCGCGCTGCTGACCCGGTGGAACTGGAGTTCACCGCTGGACACCAGATTGTCGAGAATCTCGGTGCCCATGTTCTGGGCCTTGCCGTCGGAGATGCCGCCGGCATCGTCGCTGGCGACGGCGACCGGAATCTGCTTCAGGTACAGCTCCGGATCCCACATGATCCACATGTAGACCGCCGAGACCAGTGTCGGCACCACCAGGAGCAGCACGATCGAGGCTCGCGCGAACGCGGATCCCCACGGCTTGTGCCGGAGCAGACCGCCGAGGTGACTACGGATGGATGTCGATCTGTCTGCCACGGCGAACCCCGATGCTGCGCACTGCCAAATTCGGGCCCAAGCTACCTGGTCACCCGTCCAGAATGTGCGAATTCGGGGAAATACCCGCCCGGCTCAGCGGCTCGCGTCCACCACCAGTGCGGTCGCGTTGTCGGTGCCGCCGCGACCGAGGGCCGTCCCCACCAGCGCCTCCGCCGTGTGACCCGCCGAAGTCCCCTGGGACAGCATCGACTTGATGATCGGCATGCCGAGCTTCTTACCCACCCCATCGGTGCACAGCAGCAGCCGGCCCGCGCTCGACCCGGTGGCCGCGCGCCCGATATCACCCGGCTGCACGGTCCGCACCGAGGTCGTGACGAGATGCCGCATACCCGGCAGCGGGTCGTGCCCGCGCGCCCGGAAGTACTCGGCGACGGTGTGATCGGTGGTCGTGCGGTGCAGCACGCGGCCGTTCCACCGGTAGGCCCGGCAGTCGCCCACCCAGGCGATATCGCAGGGACCATCCAGCTGACCACTGCTCGGCATTACTGCGACCACCAGCACGCTGTCCGCGCTCGACTCGGGTAGCTCGCGCAGCAATTCCCGCTGCGCCGCCATGATTCCGGCCTGCGCACCGTCCCCTACCGCCGCGCGCGCCGCGGTCTGCGCCACCAGCCGCGCCGCCCGGGCCGCCGCCAGATGATCCCCCACCCCGTCCGCCACCACGAAAGCACTCCGCCCCAGCCGCGCATCGGTGAACGCGGCGAACGCGTCCGCATTGATCGTGCGCCGCCCCAGCCGGCTCACCCCCGCCCCGGCCACCAGGCCGAGCCGCGCCTGCGCCTCGGCGTCGACAGCGGCGACATCCCTCACCTCGATGGCTTCGGTGTGCACGACCGGACCTCCTGGGACTCCGTCTCACGGGGTGCTGTCCTGCAGCACTACCCCATTCAACGACCGAAACCCAAGCTCCGCTCCCGAATTGTCTGTGTGCTTGCTGAGGAATTCGGAGGTTCACGAATGACGTGCTACGTCGCGGCGCATACCGGGCGGGTGATCCCTCCTTCCGCCGCTGCCTGGGCACCGCGGTCACCACCGAGATCGTCATCGGGCTGGGCGCGGCGCTGGGCCGGGAAGCCGCGCCCAAGCTGATGGGCGGCGCCCGGGGCAGCGTGCTGAGCCGCCGGTTCGGGCTGAGCGCCGCCCAGCAGCGACTGCTCATCGCCCGTGGCGGCGGCGTGGGACTGGCCTGCGCCCTGGAACTCGCCCACGGCGGCTTCGCCATCCTCCCCGCCATGATCGCCGCCACGGTCGCGGCGACCATGGTCGTGCGACACCTCGACGGCTACTCCATCTATTCCGCGCGACTCCCCGCCCGCCCCGCTCCCGATGCCCCGGTGGAGAACCCCGGCCTGGCGTCCTGAGACGACACCTTCGAAAGCCCTGTGCCACGACCACCGGCGGTCACATCGACGGCGGGACCGAGCCACGCCGGCCGAACCCGGTGCACGGAGCCGTCGTCCCCTTCGCCGGGTTGCCGATCGGACGATCGGGACTCCTTCGAAGGTTGGTCCGGCGTGGACCGATCGAATCTACCGGCGGCCGGTCCGAGCTCGCAGAATCGCAACAATGCAGATCGATCCAAGTACCGCGGCCGACTCGGTGCCGCGGGCCGACCGAAGCGCGTGGATCGGGCTCGGTGTCCTCGCCGCAGGGCTCTCGTTGATCGTCGTGGACGGCACCATCGTCGGCGTCGCCCTGCCGGTGATCGTCACCGATCTCGGCCTAGATCTGACCGATGCCCAGTGGGTCAACAGCGCCTATTCGGTCGTGTTCGCCGCACTGTTGTTGACCGCGGGCCGTCTCGGCGACCGGCTCGGCCGGCGCCGGATGTTCGTGCTCGGCGTACTCGTGTTCCTGGCGGGCAGCCTGATGGCCGCCGTCGCATCGAGCGTTGCGGCGCTGATCCTTTCGCGTGTGGTACAGGGTGTCGGCGGAGCGTTCGTGTTGCCCGCCACCCTGTCGAGCGTGAACGCCACTTTCCGCGGCAAGGACCGCGTCATCGCGTTCGCGGTGTGGGGCGCGGTCATCTCCGGCATGGCCGCCGTGGGCCCGCTCCTCGGCGGCAGCCTGACCACCTACTTCGGCTGGCGATGGATTTTCATCGTCAATGTCCCGATCGGGGCGGCGGTACTGATCGGCACCCTGCTCGCGGTGCGCGAAACCAAGGCCGCGGTCAGCGAACCCGGGCTCGACGTCGACGGACTACTGCTCAGCGCGATCGGGTTCGGCGGGGTCGTCTTCGCACTCATCGAAGGTCAGAGCCTGGGCTGGTGGCGGCCGAACTCCGCGTTCAGTGTCCTCGGAATCGATTGGCCGCGAAGCGCTCCGATCTCGGTGGTTCCGGTCATCGGGCTGATCGGCGTGGTCGCGTTGGTGCTGTTCGTAATCTGGGAACGACACCGGGCGCGGGTGGGCCGGTCCGCCATCCTGGACGTGAGCCTGTTCTCCGTCTCGACCTTCAGCTGGGGCAATCTGACCGCGATGACCGTGGCGATCGGCGAATTCGGCCTGCTGCTCGTGCTGCCGCTGTTCCTGGTGAACGCGCTCGGCCTGTCGACGCTGGGCGCCGGCCTGGTACTGGCCGCAATGGCCTTGGGCGCCTTCGGATCCGGTGCCGCCGCCCGGCACATCGCCGCCGTGCTCGGTGCCTCGAGAACGGTGATCGTGGGCCTGGCCCTCGAGGCGGTGGGCGTCGCCGTGGTCGCGCTGCTCCTCTCCTCGACGGTCTCGCCCTGGCTGCTCGCCGTGCTGCTGGCCGGGTATGGCGCCGGACTCGGTCTCGCCTCGGCGCAGCTGACCGGCACCGTACTGGCCGACATCCCGCCGGAGCGGTCGGGCCAGGGTTCGGCGACGCAGAGTACCGTCCGGCAGCTCGGTGCGGCACTCGGCTCCGCCATTCTCGGCGCAGTGCTGTCGATCGGGTTGGCGCACAACCTGACCGACCGATTGGAATCGGTCACCCAGCTGCCGCCGCCAACGGCACAGCACCTGGTCACCGCGACCAGAGATTCGGCCGGAGGAGTGATCTCCGCACTGCGCGCACAAGGCGACGCCGGACAACTCGGACCCGCAGGACCACGGGTCACCACCGCACTGTCCGAAGGATTCGGCGACGCCACCAGGACCGCATTGGGCGTGGCCGCCGCCTTTCTCGCGCTCGGCCTGGTGAGCGCGACCATCCTGAATTCCCGCACCCACCGAACATCCACCATGGAGAGCCGATGAGGAAGTCGTACTACGCCGCCGTCTGCTACACAGTCCTGGGACTCGTCCTAGGGTTCTTCTACCGCGAATTCACCAAGGCCCACGACTTTTCCGGAAGCTCACAGCTCACCGCCACCCACACCCACGTCCTGGCGCTCGGAACGCTGTTCTTCCTCATCGTCATCGTGTTGGACAAGCAATTCGCGCTGACCTCCGGCCGATGGTTCAACGCCTTCTTCTGGACCTACAACGCCGGGCTGGTCGTGACCGTGGCCATGATGGTCGCGCACGGCATCCTCACGGTCCTGAATCACGATGTCAGTCCTGCCATCTCGGGTATCGCCGGACTCGGCCACATCCTGTTGTCCGTCGGTTTGGCCCTGTTCTTCCTGTGCCTGCGCGGCCCGATAACGACCGCGGCCCGTGAGGCCGGCGATGCGCAGCAGAACGCGGAGCACACGGTCGAGCGCTGAGGGGTTGTCGAGCCGCGATCCCTCGCCTTCGCGAGGGATCGCGATACTCACGTGACCCGAGCGCCGCCCGGGTCGGCTAGCGCCACAGGATTCCGACGATGCCGCCAAGGAACGCCAGCAGCACATGATTGACCAGACGCAGCGGCAACACGGTGAGCAACTCGTCGGTGACCGCGGCGGCGAGTAGGCGGTGCCGAGACTGGGTGTGGTAGCGCCGCTTTACAGGGCACGCGGATCACCTGTCGATTCCAAAGGTTTCGGGCTGATGCGAGCGCCGCTGCCGAGAACCTCGACAAAGATTGAGGGCGGTCCTGGACCTACTGGCCAGGACCGCCCTCATTAGTAGCGGGGACAGGATTTGAACCTGCGACCTCTGGGTTATGAGCCCAGCGAGCTACCGAGCTGCTCCACCCCGCGTCGGTGAACACAACATTACACACGGGCCGGGAGATGCACCAAATCCGCTGGTCAAGCCGGGTTCCGAGGCCCAAGACAGCAGGGTGAGCGAGGGCGGCGGAGCGAATCAGACCGGACGGTTGCCCTTAAAGCGGAGTAATCAGGGTGAAAATCTTCCATTTGAGAGTCTCGCGCGCACGGTCGGCCGCTCATTTGGGCACGAAACGTGACCGGAGTCACAAATTCTTGGTGAGTTGAATCACATCACGACCAGATAACAGACCGATCGGGATTGGCATTTGCAGCATAGCCAACCTGCATCAACGCCGTTTTTCGGGTCATTCGCTTCATGCAATTCTGAAGTTATCAAGACGTGATCTGTCGAGATTTACTCGTTATCGTCAGTTCCGGCCCGGATCAAACCTGAGATGGGCTCCGACCCGAACCGCTGCACTCCGGAAACCCTGTCCCGCGGTCGGGCACCCCGACTCCTGGGGACAGGGACACGGCGGAGCATTTGCGCCGGGCCGGTCGGCGCAGGGAGGGAAAACACCATGAAACAGAACCGGAAGATCAACACTCGCGTCCTGGGCTTCGCCGCCGTCACCGGCGCACTTGTTGCCGTCCCGTTCGGCTTCACTGCAACCGCCGCCGCCGCCCCGACTCACGACTGGGACGGCGTCGCCCAGTGCGAGAGCGGCGGCAACTGGGGTATCAACACCGGCAACGGCTACTACGGCGGTCTGCAGTTCTCGCAGAGCACCTGGGCCGCCAACGGCGGCGCCGGCCTCGCCTCCAACGCCAGCAAGGCCGAGCAGGTCCGCGTGGCCGAGAACGTGCTGTCCACCCAGGGCGCCGGCGCCTGGCCGGTGTGCGGCCGGTACCTGCGCGCGGGCGTCACCGAGCCCGAGCCCCAGGCCGCCCCGGAGCCCGAAGCCATGGCTCCCGTCCCCGCCCTCCCGACCGATCGCCAGGCCATCGTCGATCAGGCCAAGAGCGTTGCCGGCGGCCTCGCCGAGCAGTTCGGCGTGCAGGACCAGTACAACCAGGTCCTCCAGTCCAACGCCGCCCTCATCGAATCCTGGGGCAAATAGCCCGAATCTCCTTCCCCTACCGGAAGAAATGGAAAGGTGCTGCGTCAATGGCGACGCAGCACCTTTCGCTATTCGGAGGCAACAATTCTTATTGTGCGGCAGCAAATTCCGCACGATTATCGAAGGCCCATTCCCGAAAGGTTCGCGGTGACCGGCCCGTGACCTCCGCGACCGTCGGGTGCACCACCGAGGTGAAGGACTCCAGCGCCGTAGCGCGCAGGGCCATGATGGCCGCGGCCATCTCCGGCTCCACCCCGAAGCGCAGCAGATCCGCCCGTGCCCGGTCGGCCGAGATCTCCTCGAATCGCAGTGGGCGGCAGAGGATTTCGGCGAGGGTCTCGGTCTGCTCGCCCGGAGAGAGCGCCTGCGGACCGGTGACCGTGTAGACCCGGCCGGCATGGAGCGGCGGGTCGCCGAGCGCCGCGACAGCGACGGCGGCGATATCGCGCGGATCCACCACCGCGATGCGGCCCTGACCGAAAGGCGCACGGACGGTGGCTGATTCACGGATCAATGGCGCCCAGTGCAGCGCGTTGGACATGAATCCCATGGGGCGCACCATGGTCCACGCGACCCCGCTCGCACGCACCGCGTCCTCGCCGACGCGATGCCAGGCGGGGATCGGGTCGGTCGCGGCCGCGTCACCGGCTCGACCCGAGGACAGCTTCACGATGTGCTCGACACCCGCGGCCGCAGCCGCCCGGGCGAGATTCGCGTCGTGCGTGGGGATCTCGGGGCCCGAGGTCGACAGGAAGACGCGGTGGACACCCGTCAGCGCGGCGGGCAGGCTGTCCGCGTCGCCGAGATCGGCGCGCACGACCTCCACACCGGCGGGCAGGCCGGCGGCCTCGGGGCGGCGGGTGACGGCCCGCACCGGCAGGCCCTCGGCCAGCAGCCGATCGACAACCGCGCGGCCAACGGTGCCGGTGGCTCCGGTCACGAGAAACATGGGTACTCCGTTCGTCAGTGGGTGGCGGGTGTATCCCGTTCCTTCATCCTGCGAACGGCGCGGAATAGCGGCTATCCAGCGTCCCGGATTGCAGATATTTTCCGTATCAGCCTGATCTGCGATGATTTCTTCCATGCTGGACGAGGTGGATCGCGGCGTTGTCCACGCCCTGCACATCAATGGTCGCGTGCCCTTCAACCGCATCGGCGATGTGCTCGGCGTCTCGACCCAGACCGTCGCCCGCCGCTACCGCCGCCTGCGCGCGGAGTTCGGGCTACGGGTGGTCGGGCTGCCGGACCCGGGGCGCACCAGCACCACCCAGTGGCTGGTCCGGCTCACCTGCACCCCGGCGGCTGCGCGAAAATTGGCGCAGGCCTTGGCGAGACGCGGCGACACCAGCTGGGTAATGCTCACCTCCGGCGGGACCGAACTCTTCCTCATCGTCGACGGCCCCGGTCCCGACGCACCCGCGCTGCTCCTCGACGACCTTCCTCGAACCTCGGCCATCACCGGAATTTCCGCGCACTACGTACTGCACACCTACCTCGGCGGCCCGACCGCCTGGCCCGGTCGGCTGACCACTCTGGACACCGAACAACGTCGGAAACTACTGTCACACAATATTTTCGGCCCTGATGAGCCGCCGGTTCCGGCCGCGGCGAGCTCATCCGCCGACAACCGCCACTCGGTCAGGACGACCGAGACGCACAGACCAACCGGGCACGCCGAGATACACAGCTCAGACTCGTGCGGCGCCGGCCGACAGCCGAATTCCCCGGCCGGCGTTCATAAACCGGTCTCCCCCACCGATGCGCCACTGTTCTCGGCATTGCGTGCCGACGGCCGCGCGACCCTGTCGGACCTGGCCGGCGCCACCGGCTGGTCACAGTCCACGGTGGCGCGGCGCATCGCCGACCTGCGGGCTGCCGGGGCGCTCTACTTCGATGTCGACATCGACGATCGCGTCTTCGGCGTCACCACCCGCGCCCTGCTGTGGGCGACCGTCGTTCCGGGTCAGCTCGACGCGGTAGCCGAATCCCTCTCCCAGCACGAGGAATTGGCGTTTGTCGCCGCCACGACCGGCCGCACCAATCTGATCGCCGAGGCGCTCTGCCCCGACCCGGCCGCATTGCACCGCTATCTGACCCGCCGCCTGGGATCCTTCGATGCCATCCACGCGCTCGAAACCACCCCGGTCCTCTACACGGTCAAGTCGACCGCGCCTCCCACTGCGCTTACCTCTCGACCGTTTCCCTGAAATCTGAAGCGCCCCAGCCACACCACCGCCTCGGCACACAACACGAGCCGGAAGGATGCGCGATACACCCACTCGCCGAGGTGCGCGTCACAACCCCGCGGTCCGCGACCACACCGCGAGACATCGCGCCCAGCCCAGGAATGCGAAAGGCGCTGTCACCCAGCGGGTGACAGCGCCCTTGCGCTAACGGGTCAGTTACCCGTCCTCTCGTAGTTGTTCACGGCCGTCTGCAACTGCTCCAGCGCCTTGCCCAGTTGGCCCAGGTCGCCGGACTTCTGTGCGTCCTGAACCGCCTTCAAGGCGTCGTCGAGTTGCTTGACCGCGGCGTCCTTACCGGCGGACCCGGTGGCCGGGGGTGTCACCGGGGCGGTCGGCGGTGTCGCGCCCTGGGTCGGCGGGGTGGCCGCCTGTCCCGGCTGATCGGTTGCGGCGCTGCCGGTTCCGGGCAGCACCTGGTCGAGTGCTTCCTTCACCGTCGATCCGTAGCCGACCTTGTCGCGGTAGCTGGCCAGCACCTTCACCAACTGCGGGAAGGACGGCGCGTTGGGCCCGCCGGTATTGCGTTCCAGGTACCAGGGTTCGACGTACAGGATGCCGCCGTCACCGACCGGCAGGGTCAGCAGATTGCCGTATTTGATCTTGTTGACATTGCCACCGGTCAGCAGGTTCCGGTCTCGGGACACTTGATCGGCCGTCGTCATGGACGTCTGCGTCTGGCCCGGGCCCGGCGTCTGTGAATCCGCGGGCAGCTTCAAAACGGTGATCTTGCCGTAGTTGTCGGGATCCGAATGCGCCTGGATGTAGGCGGACAGGAAGTTCCGTTTGTAACCCACCATCACACTGGTCAGGTTGAACTGCGACTTGCCGGTCTTCGTATCACCGAGCAGGACGTAATAGGGCGGTTGATGCGCCCCGCTGGCCGCACCCTCCTGGGTCGGATCGTTGGGTACCGACCAGAAGGCGTTGTTGGTGAAGAACTCTCGCGGATCGTCCACGTGGTACTTCGCCAGCATCTCGCGCTGCACCTTGAACAGGTCCTCCGGGTAGCGGAAGTGTGCGCGCAGCTCGTCGGAGATGGCGCTCTCCGGCTTCACCGTGTTCGGGAACACGCCCATCCACGCCTTGAGCACCGGATCGGTCTTGTCCACCTGGTACAGGCTGACGGTGCCGTCGTAGGCATCGACGGTGGCCTTCACCGAGTTCCGGATGTAGGAGACCTCCTTGCGGGGCAGCAGACGCCCCGTGGTCTGGTCGATCGAGTCCTCGACGACGCCGTCCAGCGAGGTCTTCTGCGCGTACGGGTAGTTGTCGAGGGTGGTGTAGGCGTCCACGATCCAGACGATGCGGCCCTTCACGACGGCCGGGTACACATCGCCGTCGGCGGTCAGCCACGGTGCCACCTGGGTGACGCGGTCGCGCGGATTGCGGTTGAAGATGATCTTCGAATCCGGTCCGATGGCGCCCGAGAACAGGATGTTGCGCTCGGCGTACTTGGCCGCGAAGGCCAGCCGGTTGAACCAGTTGCCGATCGGCACGCCGCCCGCACCGCTGTAGGTGAATTGGGCGTCGGGCTTGTCGTATTCGCGCGCCGGTCCGCCATTGGCGCCGACGATGGCGTAGTCGGAATCGCTCTTGGAGATCAGCTCGCCGTAATAGATGCGCGGCTCATCGACCGGGATGGCCTGCTCTTCCTTGGGCGTGAACAGGTCGCTGACCGTCTTCTTGTCGCCGACAGTGAACACCGGATAGCCGTACCCGCCACCGGAATCACTGCCCGCGGACTGACCGGCCTGCTGGGATTCCTTGGGCGGAGCCGCGTTCACCTTGTTGGCGGGCGAGGCCACGAAGCCGTTGCCGTGCGTGTACACGGTGTGCTTGTTGATCCAGTCGGTCTGGTTACCGGACAGGTTCTGCGGCTGCAGCTCGCGCGCGGCCACGATGTAATCGCCCATCTCACCGTTGATGGTGTAACGGTCGATGTCCAGCGGATCCGGGAAGCCGTAGAAGTTCTGCAGCTGCAGGTTGCGCTGGATGAAGGTCTGGGTCAGCAGGTTCGGGTCCAGCAGCCGGATGTTCTTGATGGTCTGCTGGTCGGCGGGCACGGTGACCGGGTCCTTGGTCGCCTCGCCCTTGTAGTCGACGTACTGGACCTTGTCCTGGGTGAGCCCGTAGGCCTCGCGGGTGGCCTCGATATTGCGCTCGATGTAGGCCTGTTCCTTGGTGGCCGCGTTCGGGCGCACCGAGAACTGCTCCACCAGCAGCGGCCACACCGCGCCCACCAGTACCGAGGACAGCACCAGCAGCGCCGCCGCCATGGCCGGAATCCGCAAGTCGCGCAGCACGACGCCGGCGAAGAAGGCGATGGCGCAGATGACCGCGATGGACAGCAGGATCAGCTTGGCCGGCAGCACCGCGTTGATATCGGTGTAGGAGCCACCGGTGAAGGTCGGCTCCTTGCGGGTGCTCGACAGCAGCGCATAGCGGTCCAGCCAGTACGCGACCGCTTTGAGCAGCACGAAGATTCCGGCCAGGATGGCCAGCTGCACGCGCGCCGAGGTGCTCAGCGTGCCCTCGCGGCCGGACAGCCGCAGCCCGCCGAAGACATAGTGCGCCACCAGGTTCGCGAAGAAGGCGATCACCACGGAGACGAACAGCCAGTTCAGCACCATCCGATAGAACGGCAGATCGAAGGCGTAGAAGCCGACGTCCAGATGGAACTGCGGATCCGTGACGCCGAAGGAGCTGCCGTGCAGGAACAGCTGCACCGTCACCCAGCTCGACTGCGCCACCAGACCCGACAGCACGCCGATGAGCACCGGGATGCCGATCCCGAACAGACGCAGCCGGCTCATCACCGTGGTCCGGTAGCGGGCGATCGGATCGCCGGGTCCGTTCATCGGCACGAACACCGGACGCGACCGGTACGCCAGTAGCAGCGCCAGCCAGATGATGACGGCCACGACCACAGCGACAACCAGGAACAACAGGATCCGGGTGAGCAGCACCGTGTGGTAGACGCTGCGGAATCCGACCTCCCCGAACCACAACCAGTTGGTGTAGGCGTCGGTGAGCCGGGGCCCGACCAGTAACAGGGCGGCCAGCACCAGCGCCGTGACGAGCAGAATGCGGCTGCGTCGCGACAGCGAAGGTAAGCCGGTCGGGGGGCGCATGCCCACGATGCCACTCTCCCAGGTCCGGCGACGCCCCGGCCGGGATACCGGCACGCAGCGTCGCAGTCCGATGATGCGAGTTGGTCCCAGGGGACCTTTCGCGCCCCACTCTACGTAAAACGCCCGCCGCGCGGCCCAACACCTGCCGCGTGGGCCGGACACGAGCGGGATGCGAGGATTGCCGGGTGAATCCTGAGCAGTGGGCGGCCTCGGCCCTGTACCGGTGTATCCGGGAAGTCGCGGAATATGTCGACGGCGAGGGCTGGGACCGCCCGCCGCAGATGTTCGCCCTGGTACCGACCGCGGACCTGGTCGCCGCCGAACCCGCGCTGCTGGATCAGCTGGACGAGCAGGACGCCCTGACTCCCATCGCGCAGGAGCCCTTCCCCGAGGACATCGCGGGTGAGGCCGACGCCATGGCGCTCGACGAGTTCCTCGCCACCACCAGCTGGCCACCGTCGGTCGCGGGCTGTGTTCTGGTACAGCAGATCGTGGTGCTGCCACCGGCCGCCGAGCAGACCCTCGACGATGCCATCGCGCCCCTGCTCGCCGACCGCGACGCCGCCGACCAGGCCGCCCGCCGCGCGGCCATGACCCACGCCGAGCGCCGCGACGCCCGCCTGTTCGTCGGCGTCCTGCGCGACGGCACCTCGCTGTCGCTGCTGCAGGTCCGCCCCGGCGAGGAGGACGAGGATCCCTTCGCCGACCTCGATCTGCGCACGGCTCCCAACCTCGCCCCGAATCTCGTCGAAGCCCTGCGCCACACCCTCGAGAACGACCCCGACGACTTCTGAACGAGGTCAGCCGCAGCTGGTGACTTCCTTGCCCGCGTTGATGTCCTCGAGCGATTGGACTGCGCCGGACAGGTTTTCGACCTTGACCAGGCGCAGGCCCGCAGGCGTGCGCTGAGCGGCCTCGTTGCAGTTGGCGGCGGGAACCATGAAGGTCTCGGCGCCGGCTTCGCGGGCGGCGATCATCTTGTACTGGATGCCGCCGATCGGGCCGACCTTGCCGTCGGGGTCAATGGTGCCGGTGCCCGCGACGAACTTGCCGCCGGGCAGGTCACCGGTGGTGAGCTTGTCGATGAGGGCCAGGGTGAACATCAGGCCCGCGGACGGGCCGCCGATCTCACCGAGGTTGAAGTCGACCTTGATCGGACCCTTGTTGACCTCGTCGGGGGTGATACCGAGGTAGCCCTTGCCGGAATCGTCGGGGCGCGCGCCCAGGGTGATCTCGGCGGTCTGCTCGACACCATCGCGGCGGACGACCACGGGGATGGTGGTGCCGGGCTTGGCCGAGGAGACCGCGGTCACAACGTCTTTGGTGGTGGCGATCGGTTTACCGTCGATGCTGACGATCTCGTCGCCCTTCTTCAGCATGCCCTTGGCCGGGCCGTCGTCGGCGACATTCGCCAGCTGCACCGCGGTCGGCAGCTTCAGATAGTTGAGGGCCGCCAATTCCGCGGAGTCCTCGGAATCCTTGAACTGCTGCTGATTGGATTTGTCGACATCATCACGCGACTGCCCCGGCGGGTAGACCTCCGCGCGCGGCACCAAACCGTGCTGGCCGTCGATCCACAAGCCGATCGCCTCGAAAATATTCAGCCGATCGCGAACTGAGACGGTCGTCATATTCAGATTGCCGGACACCGATTTCACCGGCGCGCCCTGCACATCGACCACCTGTTTTCCGTCGACTTCGCCCAGCGTATTGAAGGTCGGCCCTGGTCCGAGCGCCACGAACGGAACGGTGACGACACTGCCCAGTATGCCCAGCGCCAGAATCGGGACCAGAGCGGCGAGCAGGGTGAATATCCGACGGTTCACGCGGCCAAGGGTACTGGTCATCGAGGCCATTGCCGCGCTCCGCTCGGCGGTTCGCGTCGTCCGCGGCTCCAGTACCGTAGTGGGTATGAGTGATTTTCCGTTCGGATTCTCGAATCGCGACGACGATCCGGAGCGCAAGCCCGGGGACCAGTCCAGCGGTTCTGATGCGAACAACCCGTTCGGATTCGCCATGGGCGGTCCGGGCGGCGGCGGATTCGATCCCTCGCAACTCGGTCAGATGCTGACGCAGCTGGGTGCCATGTTCTCGAGCATGGGACAGCCGGGCGCACAGACCGGTCCGGTCAATTACGACATCGCCAAGCGGCTGGCCCGCCAGCAGCTCGGGTCCAGTGTCCCGCCCGTCTCGTCCGGCGCGCAGAGCGCGGTCGCCGACGCGGCGCACCTGGCGGAGCTGTGGCTCGACGCCGCCACCACCTTCCCCGCGGGCGCGACCAAGACCGTCGCGTGGACCGCCAACGACTGGATCGAGGAGACGCTGCCCACCTGGAAGCGGCTGTGTGATCCGGTAGCCGAACAGGTTTCGGGCATGTGGACCGCCACGCTCCCGGCCGAGGCCAGGGAATTCGCGGCGCCGATGTTCGGAATGCTCGGCCAGATGGGCGGACTCGCATTCGGCTCGCAGCTGGGCCAGGCCCTGGGCCAGCTCGCCAAGGAGGTGCTGACCTCCACCGACATCGGCCTGCCGCTGGGTCCCGACGGCACCGCGGCGCTGCTGCCCGCGGCCATCTCGGAATTCAGCGCCGGGCTCGAGCAGCCGGAGAGCGAGATACTGGTCTACCTGTCCGCCCGCGAGGCCGCGCACCAGCGGCTGTTCGCGCACGTGCCGTGGCTGCGCCAACAGGTGCTGGGCGCGGTCGAGGACTACGCGCGCGGCATCAAGATGGACTTCTCGGCCATTGAGCAGGCCGCCCAGAACCTGGATCCCATGGCGCTGGCGCAGGATCCGTCGAAGCTGGAAGAACTGCTGTCGCAGGGCACTTTCGAACCGCAGACCACCCCCGAGCAGAAGGCCGCGCTGGAGCGGCTGGAGACGCTGCTGGCCCTGATCGAGGGCTGGGTGGAGACCGTGGTCACCGATGCGGTGGGCGATCGGCTGCCCGGTGCAGGCGCGCTGGCCGAGACGCTGCGCCGTCGCCGCGCCACCGGCGGGCCGGCCGAGCAGACCTTCGCGACGCTGGTCGGCCTGGAGCTGCGGCCGCGCAAGGTGCGCGAGGCCGCGGCGCTGTGGCGGCGACTGACCACCGACGCCGAGCTGGAGAAGCGCGACGGCGTATGGGCGCACCCGGACCTGCTGCCCGACTCCTCCGATCTGGACGCCCCGACGGGCTTCATCGATTCGGTGCTGGGCGACGGCGCGGGCGCGTTCGACGATCCGCTGGCGCAGCTGGCCGAGACGGAGGCGCGGGAGCGCGCAGAAAAGGAAGGCAAGGGCGAGGATTCCACCGGCGACAAGCCCGAGGGCGACGCTACCGCCTGACCTGTGGAATGGGCGCAAGGCCCTGACCCGAGTTGTGGACAACCCGCGAAAGCGCTGATGAACAAGCGTTTTCGCGGGTTTCCGCGCTTCCGGGAGCGTGCACGCTGATGGCATGACGACTGTGCTGCCGACCCGTGGACCGATGCTCCATCCCCGAATCACCGTGCTGATGCGCCCGAATGGCGCGGTACAGCTCGGCTGGGATCCCGAGCACGCGGTCATCGTGCAACCGCCGGGGCCGATCGAGGCGGTGCCGGCGTTGCTGCGGCTACTGGACGGGTCCCGCACCGAGGCCGAGATTCTCTGGCAGGCCCGGGAATTGGGATTCGGGACCGATATCGCGCAGTCACTGCTCGAGCAGATGGCGGCCGCGGAGCTGCTGGCCGCGGATGAGCCGCGCGCGCGGTTGCGGAAGGTGCGGGTCCACGGCCGCGGGCCGCTGGCCGACGCACTGCTGGACGGCCTGCGCCGAATCGGCCTGCGGGCCAAGCACTCCCACGCGGGCTTCGGCGAGCCCGGCATCGAGAGTCTCGAGGCGGATCGGCCGGATCTGCTCGTGCTGGCCGACACCCTGGTCCCGGATCCGGCTCTGGTGGCCGTGCTCATGCGCCGCCGCCTTCCTCATCTGCAGGTCCGCATCCGCGATGGGCGCGGGATCGTCGGCCCGCTGGTGCTGCCGGGCGAAACCGGTTGTCTGCGTTGCGCGGACATGTATCGCGCCGAGTCCGAACCGGCGTGGCCGCAGCTGGCGGCGCAGTTACTGGGGCGGGTCGGGTATGCGTCCCCGGCGGGGGTGGCCATGACCGCGGCCCTGGCGCTGAGGGAGATCGAGACCGTGTCCTTCGGCCGGGCGGAGCGCCCACCGGCCACGCTGCATGCCACGCTCGAATTGGATCCGGAGATTCCGCACCTGGATCGGCGTCCGTGGCCCGTCCATCCGAACTGCGGTTGCCGCGAAAGCGAAGGAGTGTGATGGAAACCACTATCGCCGCTCACCCGGAAGAACACCCCAATCCAATGGCGAACCGTCTGGGACATCGGCATGATGGGAACGTGTCAGAGATTGTGAGCAAGCGCTCTTCCCGCAATGCCAAGCTGGCCAAGATTCCACTCGGCATCGCAGGGCGGGCGGCCGTGGGTTTCGGCCGCAAACTTGCCGGGGGAGACAAGCAGGAGATCAACGCCGAGCTGAATCAGAAGGCCGCCGAACAGCTCTTCGCCGTCCTCGGTGAGCTCAAGGGCGGCGCCATGAAGTTCGGTCAGGCGCTGTCGGTAATGGAGGCCGCCGTCCCGGAGGAGTTCGGCGAGCACTATCGCGAGGCGCTCACCAAGCTGCAGGCCGCCGCGCCGCCCATGCCGGCCGCGGCCGTGCACCGGCAGCTGGACCAGCAGCTGGGAACCGGCTGGCGGCAACGCTTCCGGGAATTCGACGACGCGCCCACCGCCTCGGCCAGCATCGGCCAGGTGCACAAGGCGATCTGGTCCGACGGCCGGGTGGTTGCGGTGAAGGTGCAGTACCCGGGTGCCGACGAGGCGCTGCGCGCCGATCTCAAGACGCTCAACCGGATGGCGGGCATGATGGGCGCGCTCATTCCGGGCGCCGACATCAAGCCGATCCTCGCCGAGATCAGTGAGCGCACCGAGGAGGAGCTGGACTACCGGATCGAGGCCGGGCATCAGCGCCAATTCGCCCGGGCCTACGACGGGCACCCGCGCTTCCTGGTGCCGAAGGTGGTGGCCAGCGCGCCGAAGGTGATCGTCACCGAGTGGCTGGACAATGCCACCCCGGTCTCGAAGATCATTCAGCGCGGCATGGCGGACCCGGCCGGAACGGTCGATCTGCGCAATCGGACGGCCTCACTGATGGGCGAATTCCATTTCAGCTCACCGTCGATCGCGGGCCTGCTGCACGCCGATCCGCATCCGGGCAACTTCATGGTGCTCGAGGACGGCCGCCTCGCGGTCATCGACTACGGCGCCTGCGCTCCGCTGCCCAATGGCTTCCCCAAGATCCTGGGCCAGATGGTGGCGCTCGAGGTCCAGCAGCGCTACGACGAACTGACGGCGCTGTTGCACGACCACGGCTGGGTCATCCCGGGCAAGACCGTGAGCATCCAGGAGATCCAGGACTACCTGCGCCCCTTCAGCGACCCCATCAAAACCGAAACCTTCCACTTCACCCGCCGGTGGATGCAGCGCGTGGCGGGCAAGGCCACCGACATCTCCAACGCCGACATGATGAAAACCGCTCGCTCCCTGCAACTCCCGGCGGAACACGTGATGATCTTCCGAGTCCTCGGCGGCTCGGTAGGCATCTGCGCCCAGCTCGACGCCGAAATCCCGTTCATGAAGCTCATGAACGACTGGGTCCCCGGCTACGTCGAGACCCTCCGCGCCGCGAGCTGAATTCCCCTGAGACGCAAAACGACCCGCCTACCGTCTGGTAAGCGGGTCGTATGCGTTCTACTCCCCCGGAAGCCGGGGCGGTCATGCCACCGCGACCTTGCGCGGGCGGCCACGCGGGCGCTTGCGGGCGATCACGACACCCTGGTCGAAGATCTCACCGCCCCAGACGCCCCAGGGCTCACCGCGATCCAGTGCGGCCGACAGGCAGCCCTGACGGATCGGGCAGGACGCGCACAGCGCCTTCGCCTCTTCCAGCTGGGCGGGGGCCTCGGCGAACCAGAGGTCCGGGTTGCCGACTCGGCAGGGCAGGGTCATGGTGACTCCCCGGCGGGTGCGGGTCGTCGTGTTGGCCACGGTGTTGCGGCATGTCACTCGTTCACGGATGACCGTGGTGGACACGTCGGGCTCCTTCAGCTCGTGCATCGGTCGTTCGGTGTTTCGCGAAACCGGTGCCGGTGGCTGCAGGGCCGATAAAACTATGGCCACGGTTTCGCGGGGTTCGCGATCCGTGGCCAGGAGGTCTGGGAGTAGTTCCCTACCTGAGTCGACTTCGGTGTCGACTCCTGATCACGGTCGCTGGGTCGGTAGTACGGGGACGGGCTGCCAGCAGATGCACCGGACGCTCGGTTCCGGTTGCGGCTGCGAGGGTTTCGACGGCCGCGTACACGGCTGCCGGGTGCCAGTCACCCTTGGGCTTGTCCTGCTTGATCACAATCTGCTGATCCGCTTGGGCTTTGCTTGCAAAGACCTGAAGACCAAGATCGCCATTCACGCCGGACATACGAATCCCCTTGGGCGCGAGGATCCCCCGGGAGACGGACGCGACGGACATGACACGTACCGTCGCCAGACGGCCGGCGATGCTGCCGGTCGAAACGAAGCTCGAAATGTTGTTCATCGGTCTGCCTCCCTCCTTCACTCGTATGCGATCAGTGCTTGAAACACGCGGGTTCTTCCCCGGTGCGTGAGATCCACACTAGGTATCTATACGGATGCACACAACCTATTTTTGACCTGCGGTTTTAGGGGCTTGCACACATTCTTCGCATGGACTAGGAAAAGTCCCGTAGCCGCGATCGGACGATCGCGAGGACATCGGCGCCGTATGTGCGCAACTTTTTGGCCCCGATGCCGGGGATCGCCACCAGGGCTCGGTCGTCGGCCGGGCGCTGTTCGGCGATGGCGGTCAGGGTCGTATCACTGAACACCACAAAATGTGGCAGTAACAGCTCGTCGGCCTTCTCGCGCCGCCATTCCTTCAGTGCTTCCAGTAGTTCCGGGTCGATGTCGGCGGGGCAGCGAGAGCAGCGGCCGAGCATGGTGGCCTGGGTATTGAGCAGCGGCCGACCGCAGATGCGGCAGGTCGGGTGGACGCGCTTGGGACCGTTGCGGCGTTCGGTGGTGTGGGCGGCGATGCGCGAGGCCGGGGAGTCGTCGGGGACCAGGCCGACGAGGAAGCGGGAGCGCCGGCGCACCTTGCGGCCGCCCGCGGAACGGGCCAGGGCCCAGGACAATTGGAGGTGTTCCCGGGCACGGGTGACGCCGACGTAGAGCAGGCGGCGTTCCTCCTCGAGGGCGGCTTCGTCGGAAACCGTTGCGTCCGGGCCGAGTACGTGCTGGATGGGCAGGGTGCCGTCGGCCAGGCCGACCAGGAAGACGGCGTCCCACTCCAGGCCCTTGGCAGCGTGCAGCGAGGCCAGGGTGATGCCCTGCACGGTCGGTGGGTGCCGGGCCTCGGCGCGGGCGGCCAGCTCGCGCAGCAGGCCGGTCAGTTCCAGGTCCGGATCCTGTCCGACGAGTTCCTCGGTGAGCTGGACCAGTGCCATCAGCGAGGACCAGCGTTCACGGGCCTGGGCGCCGACCGGCTCCTCCTTGGTGAGCCCGACCTGGGCCAGCGCCGCGCGCACCAGGGTGACCAGCTGCTCGCCGCGGGCGTCGGGCAGGTCGTCGCGATTGGCGGCCGTGCGCAGCGCCGACACCGCCTGCCGCACCTCGGGCCGGTGGAAGAAGCCCTCGCCGCCGCGCACCTGAAACGGGATGCCGGCCTCGGTGAGTGCCTGCTCGTAGGCCTCCGATTGCGCATTGATGCGGTATAGGATCGCGATTTCCGCTGCGGGAACGCCGTTTCCGAGCAGTTTGGCCACCGCCTTGGCGACGGCGGCGGCCTCGGCAGGCTCGTCGTCGAATTCGGCGAAGGTCGGTTCCGGGCCGTCGGCGCGCTGGCCGATGAGCTGCAGCCGGGTGCCCGCGATGCGGCCGCGGGCCGCGCCGATCACCCGGTTGGCCAGCGACACCACCTGCGGGGTGGAGCGATAGTCGCGTTCCAGGCGGACCACGGTGGCGTCGGGGAAGCGGCGGGAGAAGTCGAGCAGATACGCCGGGCTGGCTCCGGTGAAGGAGTAGATGGTCTGGTTGGCGTCGCCGACCACGGTCAGGTCGTCGCGATCGCCGAGCCAGGCGTCGAGCACCCGCTGCTGCAGCGGGGTGACGTCTTGGTACTCGTCCACCACGAAACACCGGTAGCGGCCGCGGAACTCCTCGGCCACGGACGAATAGTCCTCGAGCGCGGCCGCGGTGTGCAGCAGCAGATCGTCGAAATCGAGCAGCAGCCCGTCGGGGGTGTTCTTCAGGGCCTCGTAGTAGGTGTAGACCGCCGAGACCTTCTTCGCCTCGTAGGGCATATCGCGGTGGCGGCGGGCCGCCTCGCCGACGTAGTCCTCGGGCGCGACGAGCGAGCCCTTGGCCCATTCGATCTCACCGATCAGGTCGCGCAGGCTATCGGTGTCGGTGGGCAGCCCGGCCCGGCCGGCGGCCTGGGCCACGATGGGGAACTTGCCGTCGATCAGCCGCCACGACACATCACCGACGACCTGTGGCCAGAAGTATTTGAGCTGCCGCATGGCCGCGGCGTGGAAGGTCCGAGCCTGCACCTGCCCCGCCTCACCACTCAAACCCAGTGCCCGCAGCCGATTCCGCAGCTCGCCCGCCGCGCGGGCGGTGAAGGTCACCGACAGCACCTGGTCGGCGCGCACATGCCCGGCCGAGACCAGGTGCGCGATGCGATGGGTGATGGTGCGCGTCTTGCCGGTGCCCGCGCCCGCCAGCACGCAGACCGGTCCCCGGGGTGCGCGCACGGCCGCGGCCTGCTCGGCATCGAGGTCGTCGAGCCGGAGCTGGGCCTGGGTGGTCGCGGCAGTCACGCGATCCATCATGACAGTGCCCTCCGACAGGTGTGGCCGCTGCTGTGGGAGACCTGGACTAGCCGCGGTCGCGAAGCTGGCGCAATGCCGCGGTGAAGCGGGAGGTGCGGTCGCCGAGGGGGGCGAAGAAGTCGCGGTCGCAGGTTTCGACGGCGCCGATGGCCCGATTGACCAGGGCCGCACCGGATTCGGTGGGGACGAGGGATTTGGCGCGGCGGTCGGTGGGGTGGTCGCGCCGTTCCAACAGGCCCTTCTGTTCCAGGGTGCGCAGCACCTGGGAGGTCATCATGGGGTCGGTGGCGGAGTGGTCGGCGAGGTCGCGCTGGGTGACGGGATCGCCGCCCGACCGGCTGGTGAGCCAGGTCAGGGAGGCGAGCAGGACGAATTGGACGTGGGTCAGGTCGAAGGGGGCCAGTGCCGCGCGTTGCGCGGCCTGCCAGCGGTTGGTCACCTGCCAGAGCAAGAGACCGGGGCTTTCGTCGGCGTGCTCGAATTCGGTGCGTAGTCCGTCATTCGCCATCACTGCCCGACCATAGCGCGAGAGATGAGGTCGAAATCGTGGGCGGTGAGCTCGACCAGACCGCGGCGCAGCACGATCCCCCAGTTGGGGACGCTGGTCAGGTCGAGCTCGGTGCGCAGGTCGTCGATGGCGACCTGGCGGGCCGTGCGGTCGTAGTCGACCGCACGCCGCCAGGGGCGGAAGCAGCCGCCCTGTTCCTCGACCTGCCAGGCCGGGCCATCGGCGACGGTGCCGATGGCGGTGAAGGATTTGATCGGTTCACCCTCGCGCATGCCGGTGCGGGGCGAGTAGTAGACGAGTCCGTCCCCGGCCTTCATGCGTTCCACGGCGGCGCGCTTGCCGTGATTGGCCTGCGCGAAGCCGAGTTCCACACCCCGGCGGACATGATCGCGGGAGACGACCGCGAGCCAGTACCTGGTACTCATACCAGCACCGCCTCGGCGGCCGCGACCAGCGCCTCGACATCGCCCTGCAGGGTCTTGGCGAGATTGCCGCCCATGATCTTGTTCCAGAGGCCGCG